>VGZE01000151.1 GCA_016872755.1 Planctomycetota bacterium | reverse complement strand
CTCTTGCTGCCCGCGGGCGAGGCCGCCAAGAGCTTCGCGCACCTGGAAGCGCTGCTGGAAGCCATGGCACGCGCGCGTCTCGATCGCCAGTCGCTCGTCGTCGCGTTCGGCGGCGGCTCGATCGGCGACACGGCCGGACTCGCCGCGGCGCTCTACATGCGCGGGATCGCGGTCGTGCAGTGCCCGACGACGCTGCTCGCGATGGCGGACTCCGCGATCGGCGGCAAGACGGCGATCGATCTCGCGGCGGGCAAGAACCTGGCCGGAGCCTTCCACTCCCCCATTGCGGTGCTCGCCGACACCGACACGCTCGCGACGCTGCCCGCCGAGCAAATCGCCTCGGGCCTGGGCGAGGTGCTGAAGTGCGCACTGCTCGCCGGTGAGCGCGAGCTCGCGTTCGTCGAGCAGCACGCCGAATCACTGCGGGCCGGCGACAGCGCCGCGCTGGCGCGCGCGATCGAGTTCTGCGCGCGCCTGAAGGCGTCGATCGTGGCGCGCGATCCGCGCGAATCGGGCGAGCGCAAGCAGCTGAACCTCGGCCACACCTTCGCGCACGCGATCGAGCACGTCGCCGGCTACGGCCGGATCCCGCACGGCATCGCGGTCGGCTGCGGGCTCGCGCTCGCGTGCGCGGCTAGCGAGCGCGCCAGCCTGCTGGCCGACCAGGAACTTGCAGGGCGCCTGCAAAAAACTCTTGCACACCTCGGCCTGTGCTCAAGCATCGCCGAGCTCGAAGCGCGCTACGCGTGTACGCTCGATCGCGCCGCGCTCGTCGAGGCGATGGCGCTCGACAAGAAGAACCGCTCCGGCGCGGCCCGCCTGGTGCTGCCGATCGCCGCGGGCGACGTGGTGCGCGACGTGTTCGCATTGCCGCAGGATCTCCGCGAGCTGCTCGCCTGATCCGCGCGATCGCTCGTGCTCAGGGGGAAGTGGGGCTCGGCCGGGTTCAAACCTCCACGTCCGAGCCCCTTCTCTCCTCCGGGAAGGCAGTTCACTCCTCCAAGGTCTCCCCACAGCCGGTCGAAGGTCGGTTCGCATTGCTGAAGCCGATGTGCTCGTGCTTGGTACGCTTGTGCGGCGCCGCTGCGCGCACTCGTGCGTACAGGTCAGCCAACGCGATCGGCTTGCGGACGTTGGCGGCAAGTCCCTTGGACTCCAGCCAATTCTCGGCCCGCTCCGGCTCGAACAATTCAAACTGCAGCACCTGCAGGCAGCGGCCCGCACGCGTCAGCGCCGATTCCTGCACATTGCCGGGCTCATGCGTGGTCGCGACGAAGATCGTGCGCAGGTCCGCGCCCAGCAGCCCATCCGTCGCGTTCAGGAGCTTGGACATGTGCCGGCCACTGTCCGATCCATCGGCGTGCAACACGAGATCGGGCACGTCCTCGAGCACGATCACCTTGGCGACGCGCGCGCGCCCCGTTTCCGCCGTGCGCTCCTGCTTGTCGCTCGACGCGAGGAGCACGCGATTCATGTAGCGCGGTTCGTCGAGGAAGGCCTCGGGATCCGTTATGACCTCGATCGATGCGGCCGGCCAAGCACGTGCGAGCGCGCGGATCGCATAGCTCTTGCCGCTGCCCGTCGGTCCATGCCACAGCACCAGCTTGCCCCGCTCCGTCGGCTCCGTGAGAGAGGTCAGCCAGTCGATCTCGCGTGCGACCCCCTCCGTGTAGTTCGTTCGGATATCGGGCCAGGACGGACAGCGCACGCCGCGCTCGTCGATGCGAGGCCCGTCGGCGTCGAGAGACCAGAAGCGCATGGCGCGCTGGTCCGGCTGGCTTGAGGCTTCGCGCAACTTCGCGACGAATTCCTCGATGCGCCGAATGAGCCGGTCGGCGGCCTCCACGTCACGGCTGTAGAGCAGGGCTCGCAGCACACCCCCGTCGATCGCGAGGTGGGCGACGACGCCCCCGCCTGAGTCGAAGGCGGCTTCGTACAGCCCACCGGGAACCTCGTCGGTCGCAAGCAACTCGAGGTTCGTGGCACCAGAGAACACGAATCGGGTCATCTGCTTCCAGGCATCTTCGAGGGCTGCTCCCTGCGCAACCTCGAGATCGAGGTGGTATCGATGTGCACGCAAGCCTGGCGCCGCTCCAAGGCGCGCGGCGATCGCCCGCGAGAGCAGGAAGTCCGGCAGGCTGTCATCGCGTGTGTAGGCAATGCCGTGATCGCCTCGACCGGAAACGTGGGGATGTTGCGGGGACAGGGCATGGGGTTCGGTCATCAGGTATCTCGTAGTGGGCTGCGGCCCGGGGCCGCATGCACCGACGCCCCCGCGGGCACGATCTCGAGAGCGTCGTGCGCTACGATGGCGCGCGGGTGAGACACGGGCTGTCCCACCCTGTTGGAAAAACGGGATCGAGATCGACCATGCGCAAACCGGTCGTGTACTTGTCTGGGAACGGCGGCGAACGCGAAGCACGCCACAAGCGGCTGATCCTGATCGATCAGGAGATCCGCTCCGGGCGCTTCCCCAACGCGACTTCGCTGGGCCGGCTGTGCGGTTGCACGTCCAAGACCATCCACCGCGATCTGGCCGTGCTGCGCGACGAGCTGGCAGCGCCGATCCGCTACGACGCCTCTCGCATGGGCTACCACTACACGCGCGAGTTCGGGATCCCGGCACTTGCGCTGTCCGAGGCGGATCTGTTCGCCTTGGCCGTGGCCGAGAACGCGGTGTCCCAGTATGCGGGAACTCCACTGGCCCGCGACCTGCGCGCCGTGATGGACCGGGTCCTCAAACTGCTTCCCGGTCCGGTGCGCGCGCAGCACGAGCTCGCGCAGCGAGCGATCCGCTTCGGCGGCATGCCGCCGGCGGTCATACGGCCCGAGGTCTGGTCGGCGCTGCTCGGCGCCATCCAGCGGCGCGAGCGCGTCGAGTTGCACTACCGCCGTCCGGGCGAGGCACAGACGCACGCGCGCAGCGTCGAACCACACTTGCTGCTGGCCCGCGAACGGGAGTGGTACCTCGCGGCCTGGCTCGAGGACAAGCAGGTCGCGCCGCTCTACTACCTCGCGCGCGTCGAGGCCGTGCGCCCCATCGGGCAGACGTTCCCGGTCCGGGCCGAGTTCGCGCCGGAGAATTACAACCGGCTTGGATTCAACGCGATGCACGCCGGCGGCCAAGCCCAACTTGTCGAGTTGCGCTTTCCACCCGCACACGCGCATCTCGTCGATGAGCGGCCCTGGGCGGAAACGCAGCAAGTCAGCCGCCACCGCGACGGATCCGTCACGCTGCGCTTCGAGACACACGCGCTGTTCGAGGTCGTCCGGCACGTGTTGCGCTACGGCGGCGTGGTCGAGGCACGCCGTCCGCCTGCGCTGCGCCGCGCGGTCGCGGAGGGCGCAGAGAAGCTGTTGGAACACCACCGGAGCTGAGCCGCGCTCGCGTCGAATCCGCGAGTGTCGGACTCAGGTCGCCTCCTCGGCCTTCTCGGGCCCCGCTTCCCGTGGCGGCGATCCAGCGCCTTCGGTCAGCACGCGCCCGAACTCGCGGTCCCACGCCCGTGGCAGGATCGAGACGATCGCGGCGCAGTACGCGGAGAGCACGCGGCCGGCGCATTCGGCGTCCAACGGTCGCAGGGGTCGCTTGCCCAGGGTCATGAGGACGGCCGGCGCACGACGCAAGTCGTCGAGTTCCTCAGCCAGCTTGGGTTCGCGCCCGCGGAGTTCCCGCAGGGCTGGCAGCCAGTGGCGGTCGACCATCAGGTGTTCCCGCGTCTCGGCGAGTTCGCCAAGGTCCTCGTCCCTCAACAGTGGACCGACGCCCCAACCGCGGTACTCGCGATGCAGCCCGCGCCGGTAGGCGCGCACGCAGCGCAGCAGTTCGCCCTCGCCCACGCCCACAAGCATGGGGCAGCACTTGCGAAGGCCCTGGTAGGACACAAGCCGTTCGGCAAGGCTCGACCGCCACGCAGGCAGCGCTCGATGCAACGCCGGCTCGCGGCGCTCCACCGCGCGCTGGGTCTTGGCGGATGGCGAACTGAGCCACGCGCCGAGCCGGAAATCGCTGTCTCGAACGGCGGCGATGCGCTCGACTGGGTAGATCCGGTTCACGCCGCACCTCCGTTCGAAAGCTGGGTGCCGCCGATCGCTCGGATCAGGTTCTGTAGCGCGCCGCTGTAGATGCCGTTCCGGCGTTGCCAACGGCCGTCGGGCCGTCGCTGCAGGCTCCGATCCAGGCGGGCCGCGGCGCGGAGCACGGACAAACCGGCCTCCCAGAGGCACGGGGGCCCTGGAACGAAGCAGTCCGGCTGGGTCCAGGACGAGTGTCCGTAACGGCTTCCCTGCGGAATGAGCGTGCGCCCAGGCCCTGACTTCGAGCTCAGCGGCAGCAGTTGGCAGATCCGGTCCGCTCCTGCGCCGAGAAGGCGCCACCCGACCAAGGCGAAGTAGTGGGGTTCGGTCAGTGGGTAGCTGCCAGTGTCACGTGGACCGCCCCCGCCCCTCTTCAGCACCAGTGGCTCGAGGAACAGCACCTGGCCTGCGCAAAAGTCGGGGAAAACGCGGTTTGATTCGAAACAAGAAGCGCTCGAAAGATCTGAATTGAAGTTCTTCATTGTTGGTTTCTTTTTTGCGGTTTTTGTTTTGTGCTGCTTGAAACGGAATCGTGCGCGCACATCGAAGTGATATGCGCGCACGACTTTCTCCTTAGTTGTGAACTACTTTTGTGCTCTTACTTCACGATTTTTGGTGTGGTTATGTCTTCGAAGAATTGTGGTTATATGTGCGTGGAATTGCGGTCAGCACGCGCGAGGGGCGCCGGTGCCGACCCCTAGCATGGACGCGAGAGCGGGCTTTTCAGCCCATTCAGGCATGAATCCGGCTCGGTAGGTCATGTTCGGAGCGGCGCGCTGCTCGCAAGAGCGCCGTGGGCCGTAGCCGTTCCCGTAGCCCCACTATTCTTAGTAGCTTCGCGGCCGAGGCGCAAGGCTACATGCCCGATTTCGGATCCAGGCTATAGGAGATAAGGAGGGCCGCGCGGCGGGTCATCCCGTCCCACACGCGCGCCGCCTCCGGACATGTTCTGAGTTAGCGGTGTGCCTTAAGGCCATTGAAGCCCCGCTTGCGCCTCCCCATCCGAATCTCAGCGGTCAGTGCGGGCTGGGGAGAGGGAGTGCAGGATCTCGCGCCACAGCGCTTCGGCCGGCTTGCCGCGCGCGCTGTACTCCATCGAGGTCGGCCCGCCCTCGCCCCACCAGTCGTAGAGGAACGCGCCGTGGAAGCCCGCGGCCGGCGCACCGTCGGGCGTGAACACGTCGCGAAACGCTTCGAAACCCAGCCGCTGCGCCTCGAGATCGACGGCGCGATTGCGCGTGTAGTCCCACGGCGCCTGCAGGCCGCCCGTCTGGCTCGGCACGCCGACCTCGCTGATCACCGCGGGCAACTTCGAGACCTCGCCGAGGCGGCGCACCTCGGCGAGCGCCTTGGCCCAACCAGTGCGCACCTCGAACAGCGACGGATCCTCGCCGGAAGCGAGCGTGAAGTACGCCGTCATCGATGCGAAGTCGAGCGCGTCCCAGAACTCGATCTTCGCGAAGTGATCCCAGTTCGCCGAGTAGGTCAGCCAACCGGGGAAGCGCGCGCGCACCGCCAGCGCGACGCGTCGCCACGGCGCCGGCTCGTTCTCCAGGCTGAGCAGCTCGCTGCCGATCGCGAGCGCGCTCGCGCCGCCCTCGCGCGCGAGGTCCGCGGTGTGCAGCAGGTGGCGCTGGTAGCTGCGCCACCACGCCGCGCGATCGGCGGGCTTGAGCACGCCGCGCCACTCGTCCGGCTTCGAGTTGCGGATCAACACGATCGGGATCACCAGCACCTCGAGGCCGAGCTCGCGTGCTTGCCGGATCGTCTCGACGACGCGCCAATCCGGCGGTGTGCGGTCGGAGCCCAGCGGCACGCTGTTCGAGCTCGACGTGTCCTGCCGCGTCGCGACGATCAGGTTGACCCATTGCGCGCCCAGTGCGCGGATCTCGCGCAGCGCCGGCTCGTAGGAGCGATACGACTGCTTGTCGTGCAGCGGCAGCGCGACGCCGGCGATCGGCCCCGGGGGCGCCAAGCGAAACTCGGCGGGACCGACCGGCGCTGGGTTCGTGGCGTCGAGCGACGGGGCCGGCTTGCGCGCGCTCGCCCACAGGCCCGCGCCCGCTCGTTGGGCCTCGCGGGCGGCGGCGACGAGCTCGAGCAGGTGCGCGTCGGAGAAACCGGTCGGTTCGACCAGTGCCAGGCCGGCGCGCACGAGCTCGAGGTTCAGCGCCCGCCCGTCGCGCGCGAGCCACGCGCCCTTGTCCTGCAGGTGCGCGTCGCCCTCGCGCACGCGCCACTCGTCGAGCAGTTCTAGGCTCCACTCGCCCGCGCACAATTCGAGGGTCGCGTTCAGGTCGACGGGCCCGGCCGGTGCGGACAGCCCATAAAGCTCGTAGGTCGCGCCGCCTCGCAGCGTCACGCGATCGGGGGACGGCGCGGCGAGCACGACCGCCTGGGCCAGCGAGAGGAACACGGCGGGCAGCATGGAGCGGCGATCCTAGCGGCCGGGGCTCGCACGTGTACGCTCGCCCGGGCTCGCGCGTGTACGATCAGAATCCAGCGCGGGCCAGGTGCCGGCGCACTTACCCCGGAGAGAGTCTGCGATGAGTTCCTCGCGCTCGACGACGGTCCTGATCCTGGCGATCGCCCTCGTGGCGGGGCTGGGAGCGGCGGCCTGGTGGTTCCTGTCGGGTGACGCGGTGCCGCGGCCCGGGCGCGCCGAGCTCGGCATCGCCGAATCGACGACACCCAGCGCGGCGCAGTCCCCGGCGACGCTCGCCGCGGATCCCGAGCCGGCGCCCGAATTCGCGCCCGCGCGCGAGGAAGCGGCCGACATGTCGGTCGGCGAGCTGGTGCCCGAGGCGAGCGAGCTGTCCGACGCGATCTGGGTCGAAGGCCGGGTCGTCGTCCCGGTCGGAACGCCGTCCGACGAGCGCGTCGAACTGTACGCGAGCGGGCGCAACTTCAAGAAGTCGAAGGGCCACCGCGTGCGCATCGGCGACGACGGGCGCTTCCGCATCGCGTTCGCCAAGGGAACGAAGAACGGAACGCTGAGGCTCGAAGCGCGCTACCTGTTCCTGCGCGAGCAGTTGACGCTGAAGCTGGCCGAAGTGGCCGGCCCGCTCGAGCTCGCGCCCGAGATCGGCGGCGTGATCCGCGGCAAGATCGAGCTCGACGGCGCCGCGCCGGAGCTGCGCGCGCGGATCGTCGGCACGACCGTCAGCGCGTCGTCCGAGAATTCGGGTGGCGGCGCATTCCAGCGCCACGCGAAGGTCTCGGCGGACCTCGGTTTCGAGCTCTTGGCCGTGCCCGCCGACGGCGGGCCGAAGCTGTCGTTCGATCCGGCCTTCCTCGTGCCGATTCGCGACGTCGCCGTGCCGGTCGAGGCGGCCAAGGTCGTCGAACAGAACCTGCGCGCGGACCCGGGCGCCACGCTGCGCGCGCGCTTCGTCGATGCGGAGGGCAAGCCGGTCGCGAAGGTCACTGCCGTCTTGATGCCGGACTGGTCCAAGCTGACCGACGGCGCGAGGACGTGGGTGCATCGCCAGCAGACCAGCGATGCCGACGGCCGCATCACGGTGGAAGGCCTGCCCAAGTCCGCGCTGTCGTTGTCGGCGAACATGCGCGGCTACAAGCCGCTTTCGAAGTCGCTCGACGCGGCCAAGGAAGACCTCGGAGCCGTCGAGCTGGTCCTCGATCGCGGTTTCGGGCTCGAGGGTGTCGTGCGTTGGCCGGATGGCACTCCCGCGGCGGAGGCGCGCGTGAGCTGGGGCTCGGCCGAGGACGGGTTCAATATCACGACGGTGTTCGGCTCGAGCATGGAGGCGGATTC
>VGZE01000150.1 GCA_016872755.1 Planctomycetota bacterium | reverse complement strand
GAGCGCGAGTACCCCGACCATCTGGTACGACGGCGGAGCGCAGATCACCAGCAGGCCGAGCAGCCATGCCTCGGCCCGTCCGAGCACGCGCTGGGCGAGCACGCACAAGAGTGCGACGTGCGCGGCGCCCCAGGTGCAGGCGAGCAGCTTGAGCGCGAGAAGCTGCGGGCCGAGCAGCCACTGCAGCGGCACGACGAGCAGGCCGAACAGCACGCTGCCGCGCAGGTGATCGATGATCGGCAGGCGCTCCGGATCCAGCGGCATTCCCTGCTGCAACGCCCAACCGAAGGTGCCGGTGTAGAGCTCCAGTTCCTGCTCGTCGCAGCGCGACACGGCCACGCACAGGCGGACGGCGAAGGCGAGCGCGCAGAGCAGCGCGGTCTGGCGCCACGCGTTGATCGGGGCCGGAGAGGAAACCGCCACGGGGGCGGGCAAGTCTAGCAGCGGCGGTTGCGCGCGCGGTACGCTCGGGCGCATGAAGGTCGCGCGGTTGCTGGTGCTCGGCGCTCTCGTCGTCGCCGCGTATCTGGCACTGGTCTTGTGGGCGCCGGCCGGTTGGGGCCTGGGCCGCGACAGCGACGGGCGGGCGAGTTGGCCGAACCTGCTCGAGGATTCGTACGACCGGCACGCGTATCAGCAGCGCGGACGCTGGTTGCCCGCGGGCGGCCGGCCCTACCTCGACGTCTTCTCCGAGTACCCGCAGCTGACGACCTGGTTCTTCGGGCTCGCCTATTGGGGCTTCGATCATCAGGTGCTGGCGGGGGAGCCTTTCGAGGCCGAGCGGGTCGCACAGGCGCGCCTGCTCGAGCTCGGCGCGCCGCCGGCGGAGGTCGAGGCGCTGGTGCGCAAGACGCCGAAAGGGCAGCGGGAGGCGCGCCTGGCTCAACTGCCGCAGGGCCCCAAGGGCATCGCCGCGGCGCAGGCCTTGCGCGCGGCCTACGAGTCGCAGGACCGCGTGGTGGCCGAACTGGTGCGCAACGCCGAGGCCTACGGCCGCGTGCACCAGGTCTTGATGGCGCCGTTCTATTGGCTGCTCTTCGCGCTGGTCGTGCTGTGCCTGCGCGAGATGGGGGCGCCGCCGGCCTGGGCCCTGGTGCTGTTTCTTCCAGGACCGGCCTTCTTTGCCTTCAATCGCTTCGACGTGCTGCCGATGGCGCTCGTGCTCGGCGCGGTGCTGGCGCTGTTGCGCGAACGGCTGCTGCTGGCCGGCGCCTGCCTCGGGTTGGCGACGATGACGAAGATCTGGCCGATCGCGCTGGCGCCGCTGTTCGTGTCGCACCGCCTGTCGAGCACGTGGTCGGCCGGCCGCGGCGCGCGCGCGCGTTGGCTGGCGCGCGAGGCGGGTGCGCCGGCCCTGGCCTGCGCGGCGGTGTGCGCGCTCGTGCTGGCCATCGCGTACCTGCAGGCCGGCGGAGGTGACGACGGATGGGACGCGATGACGCGCGTCTACATCTGGCACGACGAGGTACGCAAGCCCAACCACTCCTCGGTGCTCGCCCTGATGACGAGTCCCGAGCGCTGGGGCTGGCTGCCGCTGGAGTCACGCGAGGACTGGGAGCGGGTGTTCAAGCTCCTGATCGTCGTCCCGACCTTGCTCGTGGCGGCGTTCGGACTGCGCACCAAGGCGGCGCTGCTGCAGGCCTGCGCGTTCACGACGCTGTCCTGCGTGATCTTCCAGAAGTTCTTCTCGCCGCAGTGGGTGCTGTGGGTGCTGCCGCTGCTGCTGCCGCTCGTCGCGCGCATGCGCATCTACAAGCTGTTGCTGCCGCTCCTGGCGGTGCTGATCTACGTGCAGCTGCCGCTGCTCTACTACGGCGACAGCACCGAAACCCCGCGCGGCTACGATCTCAGCGAGCGCTTCTGGCAGGTCACCGACGCGCGGGTCGTGCTGCTGTTCTCGCTGTGGGCGCTGGCGCTGTGGGGCGTGTGGCGCGAGCGCCGCGCCGCCGGTACGGCTACCAGCGCAGCGACGTAGCGACGCGCACCAGCTCGCCGAGCACGCTGGTCAGGTCGCGGCCGACCACGGGCGGGTCAACGTCGAAGGTGCGGTCCTTGAGCCCCTGGCCGGTCCGCACGCCCGCGATATGGGTGCCCGCGCGCCACCCCGCCGCCAGCTCGACCGTCGAGTCGCCGATCACCCAGGAGTGCTCCAGCGCCAGATCGTCGAAGTGCACCGCATGGTGGAAGCAGCCGGTGTTCGGCAACAGGTACACCGAGTCCTGCTGGTGCACGCCCTTGCCCTGCGGGTGGTCGGCGCACGAGTAGTCGCGCTTGAGCTGGATGCCGTGCGCAGCGAGGCGCTGCAGCAGCGCACCCTGAATTTCCTTCCAGGCCTCGTCCGAGAGCAGCCCGTCGGCGACCGCCGGCTCGTTCCCGAACAGGTACACGCTGTAGCCGGCCTGCTGGGCCCGGTACAGCGCGTCCAGGCTGCCCGGCTGGAACTCGAGTTCCTCCGCCCGCTCGGCATAGCCGCGCGCAGGGGCCACCAGAAGTGTGCCCCAGCGGTCCAGGAACAGGCCGCGCGTGCGGCGGTCGACGATGGAGAGGACGCGCTTGGGTCGGTTGGGTCGTGCCAGCATGGATGGGGCTCGTGCGCCGTTTTCGGCTCCCGACGAGTCGCATTGAGCGCGGAAGCGTTCCGCGCGCGAACTCTCGCAAGCAACTTCAAGCCGGATGGGGAAAAGCTTCCGATAGGAGAGCGGGCGCACCGCATGCGACTACGCACGTTCCCTGCCAAGTTCGCGCCGCCGGCGCGGCCGATTCCGGCTACGATCTTCTGAGTCCCCCCGATGCGCATCGCCCTGTTGATCGACCCGCTGACCGTGCGCACGCGCCCGGGCGACCATTCTCACGAGCTGTGTCGCACGCTGCGCGCGCGCGGACACGAGGTGCGAGCCTTCGGGGCGCCGCCCGGGCAGCTGCCCGACGAGGCCGCGAGCGAACGCGTGCACACGCTGTCGGCGTTCGCGCCGCAGGCGCTGCTCGCCTACGACGCGCTGAGTCCGAGTGCCTACGCGGGCGCGCGTGCGGCGCGCAGGCTGCGAGCCGGTCTCGTGCTCGTCGAGCCGGGACTCGACGCGCACCGGCTGGGCTTCTCGCGCCGCGTGCTGCTGTCGATCGGCGAGCGCTTCTGGGGCAGCTACGTGCGCTCGACGGCGCGCAACATCCTGGCGCTGGACCCCGTGGGCGAAGCGATGGCCCGCGCCAAGGGGTTTGCGAGCGACCGGATCACGCTGTGTCCGGAAGGCGTCGATACGCACACCTTCCGGCCCGGACTCTCGAGCACGTTGCTGGCGGCCCACCGCATCCGCGGACGCGTGATGCTGTACACCGGGCCGCTGGAACTGTCGCGCGACCTCGGCACGCTGGTCTCCGCCTTCGCGGCGACGATCGGCCAGCGCAACGATTGGCACCTCGTGCTGGCCGGCGAGGGCGAAGCGCGCGCGACGCTGCGCGCGCAGGCCGAGCGCAGCGGGCTCGGCGATCGCGTGCACTTCCTGCAGCGGCCGTCGCTGGACGTATTGCCGGGTTTGATCTCCAGTGCGACGGTGCTCGTGCAACCGGGGCTGGGCGCCGAAGTGCGCGGCCGGCAAGTCGCTCGCGCGATGGCCTGCGGGATCCCGGCCGTGGCGGCCGAGTTGCCGCGCCTCAAGCACCTGCTCGAACACGAGCGGACGGGGCTGTGGGCCAAGTCGGCGGATCTGCCGAGCTGGACCTCGGCCTTGGCGCGCATGGCGGCGAGTCCGCAACTGCGCATGCGCTGCGGCGAGGCCGCGCGCGCTCAGGCGGTCGAACGGCTGGACTGGAGCGCGATCGGCGCGGACCTGGAGCGATTGCTCGAAAGCGCCTGCACGCGCGCGCGCGCGGCCTGAACACGCGCCCGCGGGCCTGTCAGGAGCGGCCTGGACCGCCGAGTTCGCTCTTCAGGAAGGCCAGGTCCTGCGCGTACTGGTCGATCGCCTTCTTGACGTCCTCGTCGAGCTTGGCGAAGCGCGCGCGCACTTTGATGCTGTCGGGGCGCTCCTCGACTTCCGTCACGGTGACGATCGCCTCGACCATCCCCTTCTTGAGCAGGGACAGCGAGAACTTGATGCGCAACTCGGTCCCGATGGACAGGAACTGCGCCATTTCGAAGGCAGTCAGGCCGGTGTTGCCGCCGCCCCAGGTGAAACGCAGGCCGTTGCGATCGAGCGAGGCCATGCGACCGATGCCGTTCCAGCCGCCCTTCGGGCTCTTCTGGCCCTTGGGCTCGAAGGGGATCGCCACGCCGCGGCGCAGGTCCTCGGCGATGAAGTGTTCGACGCGGCTCTCGTCGGTGGGCGTGAACAGGACCGCGGACTCGTCGCCGCCGGTCAGGTCGGCGGGGCTGTGCCCCTTCGCGGCGGGCGCGGGGTTCGCCGCCAGGGCCGCCGCGGCCTCCTCGTCGGACATGTAGATCGGCACGACGCGGTCGATGCCGACCTTCTCGATGATGTCCTTGCAGAACGGCGAGGGCCGCAGCAGCACGAGCTTGCCGTGGTGGCTGCCGAGCAGCTTGCTCGTCTTGATGATCTGCCCCAGCGCGGTCGAGTTGATGAACTTGACCAGGCGCAAGTTGAGCGCGACGTGCACGGAGCCCGCCTTCACCAGGGCATCGACCTCGCGCTCGAGGAACTTGCAGTAGAAGGTGTCGAACTCGCCGCGCAGGTGCAGGATCGTGTAGTGGTCGCGCGGTTCGACGGTGATGTGCATGGGAGGGCCTCCGAGTGCCGAAGCGAGGGGGGACTGCGGCTCGTCGAGCCGATCCGCGCCGCGGCAGGGCCGGGGATGATCCCAGGCCGACCGTCGTGGTGCAAGCTGCTGCGATGAAGCGCGCGCGTTCTGCGGCGCAGCGGTAGGGATCGCGCGGGTGTTGGCGTAAGATGATCGCGCGATGTTCTTCGGGCGCAAGAAACCCGTCCCGCCCGGCGCGCCGGACGATGAGCCCCCGGGGAGCTCGGGCGCCGCGTCTCCGGCGCCGAGCGGTTCCAGTGCGGAGCCGGATTCGGAGGATCCCTACGCGGCGGCACCCGGAACCCCCGGGCGCGAGGCGGGCGCCGCCACGACGCAATTCCTCACGGGCGACCAGCTGACCGACCGCAAGACCGTGCAGGTGCTGCTGGACGCGATCACCAAGGTCTCGACCTCGCGCGATCTCGACGAGCTGTTGGTCGAGTTCGTCGACCGCTCGATCCAGGTCACCGGCGCGGAGCGCGGCATCCTGCTGCTGCGCGGGGAGAAGGGCACGCTGGTGCCGCGCGTGGCGCGCCAGCGCGGCGAGAAAAGCATCGCGGGGGACCTGCGCTTCTCGACCACGGTGGCGGGCAAGGTGCTCGACCAGGGCCAGCCGGTGCGCGCGACCGTGCATTCGGAGAACCAGGCCATGAACCTGGGGCAATCGGTTTTCGACCTCAAGCTGCGCGCCGTGATGTGCGTGCCGCTTCGACCGCCGGCGCGCGAGCGCGGCGAACCGCTGCAGCCCGGTGCGACCGGCGAACAGGCTCCCAACGGCGTGCTGTACGTCGACTCGCGCGCCGCGACGCGGCAATTCAGCCATCGCGACCTGTCGCTGTTCTTCGCGCTCGCGCAGCAGATGGCGGTGGCCCTGGAGAACGCGCGCCTGCACCTCGACAGCGTCGAGCGCGCGCGCCTGGAGGCCTCTCTGCACACCGCGCGTGACATCCAGAAGAACCTGATCCCGCCGCTGCCGCGCGACATCGAGGGCTACGACCTGTATGCGTGGTTCAGCCCGGCCGAGAAGACCGCCGGCGACTTCTACGACTTCGTCAAGCTGCGCGACGGCCGCTTCGCGATCGTCGTCGGCGACGTGACCGGCCACGGGATCGGTCCGGCGCTGATCTCGTCGGCGGCCCAGGGCGCGCTGCGCTCGTCGCTGCGTTTCGTGCCGCACAGCGGCGAGGTCGTCAGCGCGCTCAACCAGGACCTGTGCGAGCGCGTGACCGACGGCCGCTTCCTGACGCTCTTCCTCGGGCTGCTCGATCCACAAGGCAAGCTCGAGGCGCTCAACGCCGGGCATGCCGAGCCGCTTTGGTGGAGCGCGCGTGACGGCGGCGTGCAGCGACTGCGACGCGGTGGGCCGGCACTGGGCATGCTGCCCGATGCGGTCTACTCGCCCAGCGACGAGTTGGTGCTCGCGCCCGGCGACGTGCTGGTGGTCTACAGCGACGGGCTGAGCGAGGCCAAGTCGGCCACCGATCCCGACCACCTGTTCGGCGAGCAGGGCCTGATCGCGGCCCTCAAGGAGCTGGCGGGCGCGGCCGACGCCAACGCCGAGTCGATCGCCATGGGGCTGGTCGCGCGCGTGCTCGCGCACAGCGACCAGAAATTCGAAGACGACATGAGCGTGCTGGTCGTGCGGCGCAGGGGCGGCGCATGAGCTCCGGCGGGGCGACAGCGCGGGCCCCGCGCGCCGGTGGCGGCGACCTCCTGTTGCGCAATGCGCGCTGTTGGCCCGAGCTCGAGCGCGGGCTCGAGGTTCGCATCGCCGGCGGGCGCATCGTCGAGCTGGCGCGCGATCAGGCGCCGCTGTCGCCGCGCGGAGGGTCGGAGCAGGTGCTCGATGCGCGCGGCCTGTGCGCGATCCCGGGCCTGCTCGATTGCCACGTGCACTTCCGCGATCCGGGGCTCGCGCACAAGGAGGGCTGGGAGACCGGTTCACACGGCGCGCTGCACGGCGGCGTCACCGCCGTGGTCGAGGTGCAGAACAATCCGCCGCTCTCGACCTCGCGCGCGGTCCTCGAGGCGCGCATCGCGCACGTGCGCTCGCTGGCGCGCGTCGACTTCGGCTGCCTGGCCAACCTGCTGCCCGACTCCTTGCCGGAGCTGGCGGCCATGGCGCCGCTGACGCCGGCCTACAAGCTCTTCCTCGGCGGCTCGACCGGCCTGGGCGGCGTGCTCGATCGGGAGGTGCTGCGCACGCTGATCCGCGCCGCCGCCACGGCCGGCCGGCGCATCGTCGGGCACTGCGAGGACGAGGAGTTGCTGCGCGCCGGCAAGCAGCGCCATCCGGACGCCACGGCGGCCGAGCACCACCTGGTGCGCTCGGCCGAGGCGGAGGTCGAGTCGATCCGCACGGCGCTCGAGTTCACGGCCGAGTGCGGCGGCGAGCTGCACGTGTTCCACATCTCGACCGCCGCCGGCGTCGAGTTGGTGCGCGCCGCGCGCGCGCGCGGCGTCCGCGTGCGCGCCAGCACCGCGCCGCACTACGTGCTGCTGTCCTGCGCCGATGCGCCCGCGCTCGGCAACCTGCTCAAGGTCAACCCGTCGATCAAGACGCGCGCGGACGCCGATGGCATCCTGCTCGGCCTGCGGGATGGCACGGTCGACGCGATCGGCACCGATCACGCTCCGCATCCGCTCGACGAGAAGCGGCGTGCCTACGCGCACGCGCCGTCGGGCATGCCGTCCGTCGATCTGTTGTGGCCTCTGGTGCTCGAGCTCGTCGAGCGCGGCTGGCTCGACGCGCAGACCGCGCTGGCGAGCGTGACCGAGCGCGCCGCCGCCTCGGTCGGCGTGCAGCACAAGCGCGGCCTGCAGCTCGATTCCGACGGCGATCTGGTACTGTTCGACCCGCGCGAGCGCCGCGTGGTCAAGGGGTCCGAACTGCCGTCGAAATCGAAGTGGTCGGCCTACGAGGGCTGGTCGCTGCCGGGCTGGCCCCGGCAGGTCGTCCGGCGCGGCCAGCTCGTCTTCGCCCAGGGACGCGCGTTGGGCGCGGCCGGCGGAGAGCAGCTCCACGTGGACGCGCCGCGCCCGCGTGCGGATCTGGCGACGCGCGCGCTGCCCGACCTGCGCGGGGCGCGCGGAGTGCAACCGGACGCCTGCTGCGGGTAGCCAGCGGCGATG
>VGZE01000149.1 GCA_016872755.1 Planctomycetota bacterium | reverse complement strand
GGCTTCCTGCTTGGCCCCTGGCGGGAGGAGTTCGCTCAGGGTGCGCGGGAGATCGCTCAGCAGCGCCTCGGGTACGTCGTGCAACACCGCGAGCGTGCAGGCGCGATCGAGATCGAGTGCCGGTTCGACGCGCGCGCCAAGCGCGAGCGCGAGCAGCGCCGTCGAATGGGAATGCGCGGCCACCGTCTCGATCCAGGGCATGCCGGCCTGGATCCAGCCCGTCCGCGGGAGCCGCTCCAGCGGTTGCAAGGCCAGCAGGTGCGGCAGTAGGGAGGGCTGACTCATGTCGATGGAGTGTGTCGTAAACCCCAACAGGCACAAGGGTTGACGCGGAGATCCTGAGCCGCCGCGCGGCGCCGGACGCGGCCTGGGACCGGATTGGTGAGCGTTGATTGTGGCGCTTCCGCGACCCCCCTATACTGCTGCGCTTCCGCGTGCCCCATCCGGCGCGCCATCCCCGCACTCCCTCGTCGCCATGCTCCTGCGCCTGAGGACCGGACTCGCCGGTCTGGATTACGACGCTATCTTGGGCATTGCCAAGGAGTTGGGATACGAGCACCGGTTCCTGGACGAGGCTCGCACCCTGCTCGAGCTGCGCGGTCAGCCGCGCGCCGGAGCCCGCGGTCGTCTGGAGGAGAATGCCGCGGTCGCGCAAGTGCTCGACAGCTCGGATGCGCCCGAGTTGCACGAACGGCGCGGGCGACCCGACACGCTGGTGCGCGTGCGCGCGGCCGCCTTCGGGCGCAGCCAGGCCAGCCTGATCGCCGGCCCCTGTGCCGTCGAGTCGAGCGAGCGCCTGTTCGAGATTGCCGATGCCGTGCGCGCCGCCGGAGCGACGCTCCTGCGCGGCGGCGCGTTCAAGCCGCGCAGTTCGCCGCACTCGTTCCAGGGGCTGGGCACCGAAGCCTTGGCCTGGCTCGACGAGGCCCGCGCGCGCACCGGCCTGGGCGTGGTGACCGAAGTGCTCGACCCGCGCGACGTCGATCGAGTTGCAGTCGTCACCGACGTGTTCCAGATCGGTTCGCGCAGCATGGGCTACGCGCCGCTGCTGCAGGAGGTGGCCCGAGTCGGCAAGCCGGTGCTGCTGAAGCGCGGCATGGCCGCTACCGCGCGCGAGTTCCTGTTGGCCGCCGAGTACGTGCTCGCCGCGGGCAATGAGCAGGTGCTGCTGTGCGAGCGCGGCATACGCGGCTTCGACAACACCACGCGCAATGTGCTCGATGTCGGCGCCGTTGCCTGGCTCAAGAAGCACACGCACTTGCCCGTGGTCGTCGATCCGTCACACGCCGCCGGTCGCGCGGACCTCGTGCCGGCGCTCGCGCGCGCGGGCATCGCGGCGGGCGCGGACGGCCTGATCGTCGAGGTGCATCCGCGGCCCTGCGAGGCCCGCTCGGACGGCGCGCAGGCCGTCTCCTACGCCGATATCGCCCGCATTGCGGCCGAAGCCCGTGCGATCCTGGCGCTCGACGGTCGAACGCTGTCTTCACTGCAAGGTCCCGCGCCGACTCCGGGAACCGCAACCGACGACAACCGGCGCGCGCCGCGCAAGGAGCCCGCATGCGACGTCCGCTGATGGCCGGAAACTGGAAGATGAACCTGGACCGGCGCGGAGCCGTCGAGCTCGCGCAGGCGGTGCGCCGCCACGCCGAGCATGCTTCCAAGGTCGATGTCGCGCTGTTCCCCCCGTTCGTCTACCTCGACGAGGTGGCCAAGGTGCTCGCCGGCAGCCCGGTCGCCCTGGGCGCGCAGAACATGTGCGACGAGCCCTCCGGTGCATTCACCGGCGAGATCAGCGCGGCGATGCTGCGCGACGTCGGTTGCCGGCTCGTCCTTCTCGGTCACTCCGAGCGCCGCCACGTCTACGGCGAAGGGGACGCATTGGTCGCGCGCAAGCTGCGCGCCGCACTCGCCGCCGGCCTGGACCCGGTGCTTTGTGTCGGCGAGACCCTGACCGAGCGCGACGCCAACCGCACCGAGGAGGTCGTGCGCCGCCAGACGCTGGCGGGCCTCGAAGGTCTCGAGCCGCGCGACATGTCGCGCGTGACGATCGCTTACGAGCCGGTCTGGGCCATCGGGACCGGACGCAATGCGACGGCACGGCAGGCGGGCGAGGTCCACACCTTCCTGCGCGGCGTGCTGGCCGGCCGCTTCGACGACGGTGTCGCACAGACCACGCGGATCCTCTACGGTGGAAGCGTGAAGCCCGATAACATCCGCGAATTGATGGCCGCGCCCGGCGTCGACGGCGCGCTCGTCGGCGGGGCCGCGCTCAAGGCCGCCTCGTTCAATTCCATCATCGACGCCTGAACCCCGCGCCGGATCCGACGCAACCGACCGAATTCTCCCACCGCTCTTTCCTCCCAGCCTTCATGAATCTGCTGATCCTCGGTTTGTACGTCGTGTTCGTGTTGTCGGCGATCGTGCTGGTCGTCGTCGTGCTCATCCAGGAGGGGCGCGGCGGTGGACTGACCGACGCGCTCGGCACGGGAGGCCAGGCCACCTTCGGTGCCGGGGCGCGCGGCATCAACATGTTCACCGGCATCGTCGCGGGAGTGTTCCTCGTCTCCGCCGTCGGCATCACGATGCTGAACAAGTCCTCATCGGGGCGGTCCGTGCTCGACAGCGGCGCGGTTCCTGCCGTTCCCGCGGACCCCGGCGCCGCGGCACCTGCCCAGGCACCGGCGGGGGGAGCGCCTCCCGCGGGCGGTGAGACGCCCCCGCCGAGCGGCGGCTAGTCGCTGCGCAAGATTCCAGTCCCTTCGCCCCGCAACCCAACTCCATGCAAGCCGCCGAAGTGCTCGAGCTGCTGCGCCGGAGCGAGGCCATGCTCGAGGGACACTTCGAGCTCTCGTCCGGAAATCACAGCGACCGCTACTTCCAGTGCGCGCTCGTGCTGCAGCACCCGCGCGAATCCGAGCAACTCGCTCGCGCGCTCGCCCAACGCATGCCGGCAGGCATCGAGGTCGTGATCGGCCCGGCGATGGGCGCGGTGACGTGGGCCTACGAGATGGCGCGCGCGCTCGGCGTGCGCGGCCTGTTCACCGAGCGCCAGAACGGCGTGATGACGCTGCGGCGCGGCTTTCGGCTGCGCGCGGGCGAGCGCGTGCTGGTCGTCGAGGACGTCCTGACCACGGGCGGATCGGCGGCCGAGGTGCTGGACGTCGTGCGTTCCCTCGGCGGTGTGCCGGTCGGCGTCGGAGCGGTGGTCAATCGCTCGGGCGGCAACCCGTTCGCCGCGCAGTCGCTTCCGTGCTTCGCGCTCGCGGAAGTGCAAGCGCGCTTGTGGGCGCCGGCGGAATGCCCGCTGTGCAAGGCCGGCGGGAGCGCGATCAAGCCGGGCAGCCGACCGGCGATCCAGAAGACCTGAGGCGCGGAACCGGGACCATGCCAGCCGGAGTCGCGCGATGCTGAAGTCGATGACCGGGTTCGGCACGGCCTCGGGGCACGTCGGGCCGTTCCACGTGCGTGTCGAGCTGCGCTCGGTCAACCACCGGCACTTGCAGGCGAAGCTGCGCTTGCCGCCGGAGTTCTCGGCGCTCGAGCCCGAGGTAGAGGCGTTGGTGCGCAAGTCGCTCGAGCGCGGCACGATCACCCTCTCGGTTTCCTCGGAGCGCATTGCGCACGGAGGCGCCGCGCTGCTCGACCGCGCGCTGGCCCGGCAGTACCTCGCGCAAGCACGCGAACTGGCCGGCGAGCTCGGACTCGCGTCCGAGATCGGCCTGGCGCAACTGCTCGCGCTGCCGGGCGTCGTCGCGCCGACTTCCGCCGGCGAGTTGCCCGACAAACTGCGAGCCGAGCTGCTCGCCGTGATCCGCAAGGCTCTCGAGACCCTCGTGGAGATGCGTGCGGCCGAGGGACGGGCGCTCGCCGAGGACCTGCGCGGCAATCTCGGCGCGCTGGCCGTGCTGATCGCGCGCATCGAGAAGCGCATGCCCAAGGTCGTGCGCCAGCAGCAGAAGAACCTGCGCCGGCGCGTCGAGGAGCTGCTCGGACCGAGCAGTGAGCTCTCGCCGGGCGATCTCGCGCGCGAGCTGGCGCTGCTGGCCGACCGCTCCGACGTCGCCGAGGAGCTCGCGCGGCTCAAGAGTCACGTTGCGCAATTCGAGTCGGAGATGCGTCGCAGCGACTCCGTCGGCCGGCGCCTGGACTTCCTGGTGCAGGAACTCCTGCGCGAAGTGAACACGATCGCGAGCAAGTGCAACGACGCCGACGTCGCGCATTGGAGCGTCGACATCAAGGCGCGCATCGAGCGCTTGCGCGAGCAGGTGCAGAACATCGAATGAAGCGTGGAAGGATGCTCGTGATCTCCGGGCCGTCCGGCTCGGGCAAGAGCACGCTGGTCAAGCGGCTGCTGCAGGACACGCGCGTCGTATTCTCCATCTCCTGCACGACGCGCCCGCCGCGGCCGGGCGAGCTCGATGGGCGCGACTACCACTTCCTGACGCTCGAGGACTTTCGCGCGCGCGTCGAGCGCAATGCGTTCATCGAGTGGGCCGAGGTGTACGGGAACCTCTACGGCACGCCGCGCGAGCCGATCGAGCGCGCGTTGGCCGAAGGCAAGGTCTACCTGCTCGAGATCGACGTGCAGGGAGCGTTGAAGCTCAAGTCGCTGGGCGTCGAGGCCACCTACGTCTTCATCAGCCCGCCGGACCTCGCGACGCTGCGGGCGCGCCTGGAGGGCCGTGGAACCGACAAGCCCGAGGCCGTCGAGCGCCGCATGTCCAAGGCACGCGACGAGATGAACGAGGCGCCGCGCTACGATCACATCGTGATCAATCGAGACCTCGAAGCGGCGCTGGCCGAAGTCAGGCGCTTGGCCGGTCTGTCCGATTCGACCGGGGAGACCGGCGCATGAGCCGCGTACTGCTCATCTGCGGTGCTTCGGCCGCTCTGCACAAGGCCTGCGAGCTGGCCAGCACGCTGACCCAGGCGGGAGACGAGGTGCGCTGCGTGTTGACGCCGCGGGCGGCCCGTCTGATCCGCCCGCAGTTGTTCGAGGCGTTGACGGGACAACCCTGTCAGACCTCCGAGTGGGGGCACGCGAGGCGCGGTGCGATGAGCCACATCGACCTGGCGAGCTGGGCCGAGGCGGCCGTGCTCGCGCCGCTGAGCGGCGACCTCGCGGCGCGCGTCGCACTCGGGTTGGGCAACGACCTGGCGAGCACGACCTGCCTTGCGCTGCCGTCGACCGTGCGTCGGCTGGCTTGTCCGGCGATGAACCCGCACATGCTCATGGCGCCGGCCGTGCAGCGAAATCTCGCCCAGCTCCAGAGCGACGGGTGGACGATCCTGTCGCCCGGAGAAGGCCATCTGGCCTGCGGCGTGAAGGGCAAGGGCCGGCTCGCGGAGCCGGCGGAGATCCAGGCGCAATTGCGCCGACTCCTCGAGCGGAAATAGCAGCGCCATGCGCAGGCGCTCCACGCTTCCTTCGCGGGTGCTCGTCACGGCCGGGCCGACGCGTGAGGCAATCGACCCGGTGCGCTACCTGTCCAACGAATCCAGCGGCAGGATGGGGTTCGCCATCGCGGCGGCCGCCGCGCGCGCCGGGCATCCGACTACCTTGATCGCCGGTCCCGTTGCCCTGGCGACGCCCGTCGGCGTCCGGCGCGTCGATGTGGTCAGCGCTCGACAGATGCTCGCCGCCTGCAGGCGCGAGTTCCGCCGCTGCGATGTCTTGTTCATGGCGGCTGCCGTAGCCGACTGGCGACCGCGCCGCCGCAGGCGCGAGAAATGGCGCAAGCAAGGCGGCCGGAAGGGAATCGCATTGTTGGAACTGGTCGAAAACCCCGATATCCTGCGCTCGCTGGCGCGACGCAAGGGACCTCGTCTGGTGGTGGGTTTCGCCCTCGAGACGGGGGAAGGCCTCGAGCGCGCCAGATCCAAGCTGGTGCGCAAGGGTGCCGACTACATCGTGTTGAACGGTCCCGCCTCGCTGGGCGGTGATCGCACGAGCGCGACCATCCTCGCGCGAGACGGGGTCGTCGCCAGCGTGCGGGGAGCGACGAAGGCCGCTCTCGCGCGTCGGCTGCTCGCACTCGCTCGGGCACGGCGGGGAGGCGGCGCGTAATGGGGTCGGCCAAGCAGGCCAAGCCCGGGCACGGCGGCGGCCGCGGCGAAGGTGTCCTGGGACGCATGAAGCGGCTCGTCGGCGATTTCCTGTTCGGTCGCGACCTCGATGAGGAGACCTCGGCGCGCCTGGGCGAGATCAAGGGCCTGCTGTTGCTGGCGTCAGCGCTGTTCCTGCTGCTGGCCGTCATTTCCTACTGCTACCGCCCCGGTGATCCTGGCGCCGCGGGCTGGAACTGGTGCGGCAAGGTCGGCTTCTACTTCGCGCACTGGGCCCTGAGCGCGCTGGGTTGGGCGTCTTTCCTGCTGTGCTTCCTCGGTGTGAGCTGGGGCATCGTGCTGTTGGCGCGCAAGCGGCTCTCGCTGCCGGTGCTGCGCGTGCTCGGAGGCGCCGTGCTGCTGTTCTCGGTGGCACTCATGCTGCAGCTCGGGCTGGGCGGCATCTTCGAGCCGAACAACAGCCTTCCGTACGGACCCGGCGGATATCCGGCGATGCAATTGGTCGGCCCGATCCAGGCCGCGGATCCGCTGCGCGACGAGGTTCCGATCCTGATCGAGAAGTTCGGACTTCCCGGTTTGTGGATCATTCTGCTGGTGACCGCGCTCGTCTCCTTCGCGTTGGCCACCGAGTTCGCCTTCTACCCGGCGCTCAAGGCGCTCAACGAGTGGTTGGTCGAGCGCCGCGAGAAGCGCGGCGAGAGCCTGCCCGCCGCCGTCTGGGGCTGGACGCGACGCACGTCCGCCGTGCTGTGGGGCTTCCTGCGCGGCGACGACATCGAGACCGCTCCGAGCGCCGAGTTGAAACCCGCCACGCGCCGTCGCAAGGCCGCCGCGGCCGCGACGGGCAAGCTCGACTTCGAGGAGGATGACGATGACGAGGCCGAGGAGGCCGCCTCGTCCATCGCCGCGGCACTGCCCGCGACCCAACCCGAGCCCGAGGACGACGAAGCCGAGGAGGCGCAGATGACGCGCCGACCGATCGTCGCGGCTCCCGAGGACATCGAGGACGACGAAGAGGACAAGGCCGATGAGGCGGCGTTGGCCGTCGTCAAGCCGGCCGCGGGCAAGAAGCGCGGCAGCAAGGCGGCCGCGCGCGCCTATGAGCCGCCGACCCCGCCCAAGGGTCCGTGGAAGTTCCCGCCGCCCGATCTGCTCGAGCCTCCGTCGCGCCAGACCGCCGACGACGAAAAGCAGATCGAAGCGCAGGCGCGCCGACTCGAACAGGCGCTGGCCTCGTTCCGCGTCGAGGCGCAGGTGGTCGGCGCCAAGGTCGGTCCGACGGTCACGTTGTTCGAGCTCGAAGTCAGCCAGGGCACGCGCCTCAACAAGGTCACGCAGCTCTCCAGCGAGATCGCCGCGACCCTGCGCGCTCGCTCGGTCCGCATCATTGCGCCGATCCCGGGCAAGGCGACGATCGGCGTGGAAGTGCCGAACGTCGGCCGCCGCGTCGTGAGGATCAGCGAACTGGTCACTCAGAAGGCCTACGACACCCGGCAGATCGCGCTGCCGTTCTTCCTCGGCATGGATACCGAGGGGAATCCGATGGTGGAGGATCTCGCCAAGATGCCGCACTTGCTGATCGCCGGCACGACCGGGTCGGGCAAGTCCGTCTGCATCAACACCATCCTCGCGAGCCTGCTGCTCACGCGCTCGCCGCACGATGCGAAGCTGATCCTGATCGATCCCAAGCAGGTCGAGCTGGCGATGTTCGCCAGCGTGCCGCACCTGATGCTGCCCGTGGTCACGGACCCCAAGCACGCGACGCAGGTCCTGTTGTGGGCGGTCGAGAAGATGGAGGGGCGCTACGACCTCTTCAAGAACGCCGGAGTGCGCAACATCAAG
>VGZE01000148.1 GCA_016872755.1 Planctomycetota bacterium | reverse complement strand
GCGCGCTTCCGCTGCGCGCTCGACGTGGCCGTGCTCGACCCGCTGGCCAGCCGCGTGCGTGACCGCGCGCTCGTCACGCACGAACTGACCGCCACGGCCCGTCCGCAAGACGGCGCGTGGCCCGCGCTGGCCGCCGCGCATCCCAAGGCCTTCGCCGAGGTCGTGCAGAAGTGCCTGCGCGAGAATGCGGTCGTGCTGGCCGCGCTGGCCGGTGCTACCCGTTAGGATTGCCGGCGTCTTCCCACTCCTGGAGCTTCCATGACCGACCTCAGCACGAGTTCGATTCCCCGCATCGGCGACCTCGCGCCGGACTTCGATGCCCAGACCACGCAGGGTCAGCTCAAGTTCAGCGACTGGCAGAAGGACTCGTGGGTGATCCTGTTCAGCCACCCCGCCGACTTCACGCCGGTCTGCTCGACCGAGCTGACCGAATTCGCCAGGCGCAACGCGGAGTTCCAGGAGCGCAACACGAAGCTGATCGGCTTGTCGATCGACTCGATCCACAGCCACCTCGCCTGGCGCGAGAACCTGAAGCAGATCCTCGGCGTCACGATCCCGTACCCGATGATCGCCGACATCGACATGAGCGTCGCGAAGAAGTTCGGGATGCTGCATCCCAACACGCACGCGACGGCCACCGTGCGCGCGGTGTTCCTGATCGATCCCAAGCGCGTGGTGCGCGCGCTGGTGTACTACCCAATGAACGTCGGCCGCAACGTCGACGAGATCGTGCGGCTGCTCGACGGCTTGCAATGCGCGGACAAGCACGGCGTGGCCTGCCCGGTCAACTGGAAGAAGGGCGACAAGGTCATCGTGCCGCCGCCGAAGACCGAGGCTGACGTCGAGGAGCGCGGCAGGCACGCCGAGTACGATCGCAAGGACTTCTACCTGAACTTCAAGACGATCTAGCTCGCGCGCAGATGCTGCTCCCGCTTCAATTCGCGAGCTTCCTGCTCGCCGGCTCGCTGCTGTTCGTGGTCGCGCACCGCTGGCGCGGACAGCGCGCATTGGGCGCGGTGATCGCGCGCAAGGCCGCCGGCGTGGGGCAGCGCTGGCTCGGCGCGGGCGCGGTGCTGGTCGTCATGGCCATCGTCTCGTTGCAGGCGCCGCCCGAACTCGAGCCGACGGCGCTGACCGCGCTCACGCTGGCGCTCTTGTTGCAAGTGGTGCGGCCGTCCTTCGGCACGCGGCTGTGCGCCGAGCACGGCGTGCAGAGCGGCTGGTTCTGGCAGCGCTACGAGCAGCTCGAGGAGTGGCGTCTGTCGGGCGAGCACCTGCGCTTCAAGGTGCGCGGCGAGTGGCAGGCCGTGGAGCTGCCGCCGGTCGAGCACGCGCGCTTGCGGGAGAAGCTCTCGCGGCTCATCGGTGATCGCGAGAGCCGATTCACGGATCGCCAACAGCCGCAGCTGCTCGCGACGCGCAGCCCGCTCGCGATGCCGGTGCAGGGAGTCGCCGCGGCACCCAAGACCGAAGTCGCCGACGGCGGCATCGACTGAGCGGATCCTTGGTGCACGACGTCTTCCACTCGGTGGACCCGACCACGGGTGAACGGGTGGCGGAGCGCTCCGAGCACGACGAGCGCGAGATCGCCCAAGCGCTGCGCGCCGCGGAGCTCGCGCAGCGCGCATGGAGCGCGCAGCACGACGCGCAGCGCTCGAGCGCCCTGTTCCAAGTGGCCGCACTGCTGCGCGAGCAGCGCGCACGGCTGGCCGGGCTCGCGACGCTCGAGATGGGCAAGCTCGCGCGCGAGGCCGAGGCCGAGGTCGACAAGTGCGCCGCGGCCGCGGAGTTCTACGCGCGCCACGCCGCGGCCTGGCTCGCAGCGGAGCCGGCCAGCGGACCTGCCTCGATCGAAGGCATCCGCGGCGCCCGCGTCCAGCGCGAACCGCTCGGCCTCGTGCTGGCCGTGCTGCCGTGGAACTTTCCGTACTGGCAAGCCGTGCGTTGCGCGGTGCCGGCGCTCGCCGCCGGCAATGGCGTGCTGATCAAGCACGCGCCATCGACGCAGGGCTGCGCCGAGGCGCTGTGCGGGCTGCTCGATCGCGCGCTGCCGCGCGGCCTGTGCGCCAATCTGCGCGTCTCGGTCGGGCGCCTGCCCGGGCTCGTCGCCGACCGGCGCATCGCGGCCGCATCGCTGACCGGATCCACACGCGCCGGCCGCGCGTTCGCCGAGCTCGCCGGGCGCCACTTGAAGCCGATCGTGCTCGAGCTCGGCGGCAGCGACCCCTGCGTGGTGCTGGCCGATGCGGACCTCGAACGCGCGGCGGCCGCGGCCTGCACGAGCCGGCTGATCAACGCCGGACAGAGTTGCATCGCGGCCAAGCGCTTCATCGTCGAGGATTCGGTGCACGACGCGTTCCTCGCGCGCGTGGCGCGGCGCTTCGGCGCGCTGCGCTGCGGCGATCCGCGCGCGGCCGAGACCGACATCGGACCGCTCGCGCGCGCCGATCTGCGCGCGGCGCTCGAACAGCAGATCGCGGCGAGCTTGCGCGAGGGCGCACGCCTCGTCTGCGGCGGACATCGACTCGCGCGCGCGGGCTGGTTCCACGAGCCGACACTGCTCGCGGACGTGACACCGACGATGACGGTCTTCCGCGAGGAGACCTTCGGGCCGCTCGCGGTAGTCGTGCGCGCGCGCGACGCCGAGCACGCGCTCGAGCTCGCCAATGCGACCGATTACGGGCTCTCCGCCTCGATTTGGACGGAAGCACAGCGGGGGGCGGAGCTCGCGTCGCGCATCCAGGCTGGCAGCGTGTTCGTCAACGAGTTCCCGCGCTCCGACCCGCGGCTGCCGTTCGGCGGGATCAAGGACTCCGGTTACGGCCGTGAGCTCGGCCGCCCGGGCCTGCACGCGTTCACGAACGCGAAGACGGTCTGGATCGCGTAGCGCGCACAGCCGCGCGCGGTGCCGGGGCGGGTCCCGTACTGCTTCCGTGCGGCTACCGCAGCGCCAGCGTGCCGAGCAGCCGCTCGCGCTCGAAGGGCCGGTCGATCGGAGCGAGATCCTTGCGCGCCTGTCGGCGGGCGCGGCGCTCCAACTTCGTGCGCGCGTGCTCGATCGCCGCGAAGAGCCGGCGCGCGACGACCGGCCGACCCGCTTCGCTCGAGCTCGCCAGGTAGGCGTCGAGCAACAGCGCCTGCTCGTCGAACGTGAACAGCGACGTTCCTTCGAGGAACAGGCAGGCCAGGTCCCAGGCCGCGCCGCGCAGTTGCCGCCGCGGCCCGCCGCGCCACGCATCGAGGAACACGAGCCGGTAGCGCAGGCCGACCGGCTCCACGAGCAGATTGCGCGGATACAGGTCGCGGTGCACGAAGCCGCTCGCGTGCAGTCGCGCCAGCTCCTCCGCCAGCGCGGTCGCGATGGCCGCGCGCTGCGCGACCGTCGCGCCGGCCAGCGCGCTGCGCAACGGACGCGCCGGGACGACCCAATGCGTGGCCAGGAATTGGTAGCGCGGGAGGCCGCCCTTCCAGAAGGCGCCGGCGACGACCGGTTCGGGCGCTCCGAAGCCCTGGCCGCGCAGCCACGAGAAATTCGCGAACTCGGACAGGCGCGGCAGGGCGCGGCGCAGCACGCGGCGGCGCAGCGCGTGGCGCAGGCGCACGCGCGCCGGGAATGGAGAGCCCTTCACGTACAGGTCGGCGCCGCCGATCTCGATGCGCTCGCCGATCAGGCGCGCCTCCGCGGCCGGGCCGCGGAACCACTCGACGATGCGATCGGCGAGCGCGCCCTCGCCGATGCGTTCGAGGCCTGGATAGATGGGTTGCCTGGTCATGCGTGGTGCTCCTTCTCGATCCATGCGAAGGTCTGCTGGTCGAGCCAGCGCGGGCGCGCGCGAAAGCGTGCCACGCGGCCACCGCTCAGTGCAAACGCCCGCGCGAGCTCCGCGCGCGGCCGCGCGACGCGGCCGGCGGGGCCCTCGTCGCGCTTGAGCCCGAGCCGTCTGCGCAGCTGCGGCCAACTCGCGCTGTCCCAGAATGAGCACGCGACGCCCAGGCGCGCGACGCGCAGCAGCTCGCTTGCGGCCCGTTCGAGCTGGTGCGGATCGCGCAGGTGGTGCAGCACGCGGCAGCACACGACGAGGTCGAAGGCCGAGTCGGCGAAGGGCAGCGCGGCCAGCTCGCCCTGCACCCGGCGCGGGTCAGCGGCGCCGGAGCCGAGCATTTCGCGCGAGGCGTCCAGGCCGTGCCAGACGGCGCCGAGCTCGTGCAGCGGCGCGCGCAGTCGACCGGTGCCGCAGCCGACGTCGAGCACGCTCGCGCCGGCCAGTGCGATCCCTGCGCCGCGCAGCAGTGCCGCGAGCGCGCGCGGGTCGCGCGTGGCGTGCGCGGCGGTCGCAAAACGCGCGTCCGCATACCAAGAGCCGCGCCCTGGGACGCGCCACTTGGCCGAACTGTCGAGGGAGAGCAGGCGCGGGTCGTTCACGCGGCTGCGCTGAGGATAGCGCGGCGCGCAGCCGCCCGAATGCAGTGCGTTGCAAGACTCACGCAAGTGCCGTTGCGCGGGTGCCCTGTGCAGCCGAGGCTTCGCCCATGCAACCCGAGTTCTCGCGGCGGAGCCTCGGCAGTGACGCGCTGACCTTGGGCGGCGGCTCGTCCGCCGATCGAATCGGCGCTGCTCGCCGCCTGGCGCGCGCGCTAAGCTGGCCGGGCTGCCATGCCCCCGATCGACTGGTTGGACACTCGCGCCGCGCAACCCGACTCGCCGGATCCGCGGCCGGCGCGCCCGCATGCGGGCGCCGGCGCGATCGAGGGCTGGCTCGCGCAGATGAATCCGGCGCAGCGCGAGGCCGTGCTGCACGAAGCAGGCCCGCTGTTGATCCTGGCCGGCGCCGGCTCGGGCAAGACGCGCGTGATCACGACGCGCATCGCGCGCCTGGTGCTCGAGCTCGGCGTGCCGCCGAGTGCGATCCTGGCCATCACGTTCACGAACAAGGCCGCGCGCGAGATGCGCGAGCGCGTCGAGCGGCTCGTTCCCGTGGCGGGGATGTGGATCGGGACCTTCCACGCGATGGGCGCGCGGCTGCTGCGCCGCGAGATCGAGGCGCTGGGCGGCCCGTGGACGCGCGAGTTCACGATCTGGGACACGCACGATCGCACGACCGTTCTCAAGCAGCTGATCCGCGAGTCCGGCTACGATCCGACGCACTTCAAGCCGGCTCAGGTGGGCGCTTGGATCAGCGCCTGGAAGAACGCCGGTGGTGCGCGCGCCGGAGCGGAGGCGCTGGCCGCCGGCCCGCGCTACGGGCAGGATCAGGAGGTCTTCGACGCCGTGCGCGAGCGCTACGAGAGCGCCTTGGCGCGCAACAACGCCGTCGACTTCGACGACCTGTTGCTGAAGCCGCTGGCCTTGTTCGAGGCGCAGCCGGGACTCGCCGACCTGTACGCGGAGCGCTTCCAGCACGTGCTGGTGGACGAGTACCAGGACACCAACCGGATCCAGTACGAGCTCGTGCGCGTGCTCTCGGCCCGCCACCGCAACCTGGCCGTGTGCGGCGATCCGGACCAGTCGATCTACGCATGGCGCGGCGCCGACATCCGCAACATCCTCGATTTCGAGCGCGACTTCGGCGACGCCGCCACGCCGGTGCGCGTGGTCCGGCTCGAGCAGAACTACCGCTCGGTGCAGCGCATCCTCGACACGGCGCAGGGCCTGATCCAGCACAACCGCGCGCGCAAGGACAAGCGACTGTGGACCGAGCTCGGAACGGGCGAGCTGGTCGACGTGCACGAGTGCGGTGACGAGAACGACGAGGCCGACACGATCGCGGCATCGATCTCGACCGCGCGCGACGAGGGCTGCAGCCTCGACGAGATCGCGATCCTGTTCCGGACGAACTTCATGCAGCGCGCGCTCGAGCGCGGGCTCGCGCTGGCCGGCCTGCCCTACCAGGTCCTGGGCGGGCTCGAGTTCTACGAGCGCCGCGAAGTGCGCGACCTGGTCGCGTGGCTGCAGCTGTTGTGCAACGAGAGCGACGACCTGGCCTGCCAGCGCGCGCTGGGAGTTCCCGCGCGCGGCATCGGCGAGAAATCGGTGCAGGAACTGTTGCGCTGGGCCTCCGAGCAGCGCATGCCGCTGTCGCGGGCCGCGAGCAGTCCGCAGGCGCGCGCGCTGCTGCGCGGGCGCGCCAAGGGCGGGCTCGAGCAGTTCTCCGGCGCGCTCGAGGCACTGCGCGCGGTGCGCACGCTGCCCGCGGCGTCCGCGATCGAGGCGGTCATCACCGGCATCGACTACCTCGCGCACGTCGCGGCGATGGAGGACCTCGATCAGGCCAGTCGCGAGGAGAACGTGCAGGAACTCGTCGCGCACGCGCGCGCGTTCGACCGCGATCACCCCGGCGCCGGCCTGCTCGGTTTCCTGCAGGACGTCGCGCTCGTCAGCGATGTCGACGGCCTCGAGGCGGGCGGCGGTTCGGTCAAGTTGCTGACACTGCACGCAGCCAAGGGTCTCGAGTTCCGCGAAGTGTGGATCGCCGGGCTGGAAGAGGAGCTGTTGCCGCATGCGCGCGCGGTCGCCGCGGGCGAGGAGGGCATCGAGGAGGAGCGGCGGCTGCTGTACGTCGGGATCACGCGCGCGATGGAGCGCCTGCACCTGTGCTGGGCGCGCTTCCGCGGCATCTACGGCAACACGCTGCCGCGCCGACCCTCGCCGTTCCTGGCCGAGCTGCCGGCGGAATGCCTGTCGGGCGCGCCCGCGGCGCAGGACGCGCGCGTCGTGCTCGATGACGAGCAGGGCGGCGAGTGGGGCGAGGCGTGGGACGCACAGGAGCCGCAGTCCCTGCGCATCGGCGACGAGGTCGAGCACGAGCACTTCGGGCGCGGGCGCGTGGAGGACCTGCAGGGCAGCGGGGGCACGGCCAAGGCGCGCGTGCGCTTCGCGTTGCACGGGTCCAAGTTGCTGGCGTTGCAGTACGCTCAATTGCGACCGGTGGGGGGCCGTCGCCGGTGAGCGGCAGCGACGAGCTCGACGCGCGCTTCGAGGCGCTGCTGGCCGACGCGCGCGCGAGCGGCGCGTTGCAGGAGCTCGCGCCGCGTTGGCGCACACGCCTGGAGGAGCCGGCTCCCGCGCGCAGACCGCCGGGCGCGCGCGAGGAATTCCCCGGCCGTTTCGGCATGCTCGGCGACAGCCCGAAGATCCGCGCGGTCTTCGATCTGCTCGAGCGCATCCGCAAGAGCGACGTGGCCGTGCTCGTGCACGGCGAGACCGGCACGGGCAAGGAACTGGTGGCGCGCGCGCTGCACGACCACGGGCCGCGCGCGAAGAAGCCGTTCATGGCCGAGAACTGCGCGGCCGTTCCGGCCCAACTGCTGGAGTCGGAGCTGTTCGGGCACAAGCGCGGCTCCTTCACGGGCGCGATCGCCGACCGGCCCGGCCATTTCGTCGCGGCGGACGGCGGCACGGTGTTCCTCGACGAAATCGGCGACATGCCGCTGCCGATGCAGGCGAAGCTGCTGCGCGTGCTGCAGGACGGCGAAGTGCGCGCCGTCGGCTCCAACACCAGCGTCAAGGTCAACGTGCGGCTGGTCGCGGCGACGAACAAGGACCTGCGCGCGATGTGCGCCGCCAAGACTTTCCGCGAGGACCTGTACTTCCGGCTGAGCGTCATCACGATCACGCTGCCGCCGTTGCGCGAGCGCGACGGCGATGTGCGGCTCCTGGCGCGCGCGTTCGCGGCGCGCATCGCGGCGGAGATGGGGCGCGCGCCGGTGCAGCTGTCCGAGGCGGCGCTCGCGAGCCTGGAGCGCTGGCGCTGGCCGGGCAATGTGCGCGAGCTGGACAACGAGATCCGGCGCGCGCTCGCCCTGCTGCCGGCGCAGCGCGGCGTGGTCGAGCCGGCGGATCTGTCCCCGCGCTGAAATGCGCAGCTCAGGCGCTGGCGAGGCGCGGGGAACCGCTCAGCCAGAGCAGCGCGGGGCGCGGGCCG
>VGZE01000147.1 GCA_016872755.1 Planctomycetota bacterium | reverse complement strand
CGCAGCGCGGCGCGCGGGCCGTCGCCGCGCCCGCAGGCGAGCAGCAGTCCCCAGGCCGGCAGCACGAACGCGATCTCCTTCGTCGCCAGCGCCAGGAATCCGATCACGAACGCTCCGACGAAAGCGCCGTCGAGCGCGAGCAGCAGCGCTCCGAGCACGAGCGGCGCGCACTGCGCGTCGACGCGCCCGACGATCCACACCACCGTGCCGCCGGAATAGGGGAACAGCGCGGCGAGCAGGCTCGCGACCAGCGCGCCCGCCCGGCCGCCGCCGAGGCGCAATGCGAGCAGGCCGGCGAGCACCGCCGTCAGCGCGTGGCAGCCGACGTTGAACAGGCGCAGCGGCTCGACGGCCGTTCCTGTCAGTGCCTCCTGCACGCCCAGCGTCGTCGTCACCAGCGGGCGCCAGAAGAGCACGCTGCGCAAGTCGTACTCGCTGCTGCACCAGTCGGCCAGCGCGCCATGCTCGTGCACCCAGCGCAGCGCCGCGGCGTCCTCCGAGATCAGGCCCGTGCCGAAAGTCCCGACGAAGGACACCAGCGCGACGGCGAGCGCAGCGATCCACCAGGGGAACGCCGGACGCTCAACGCCGCTCTCGGGAGTCGGTTCCACGCCGGAGCGCGCGCTACTTGCGCCGCTTCTGCGCGATCTCCATCACGACGACCTCGCCCTGCGGCGGGATCGTGTCGCACATCGTGATGTGGCGCTGGTCCGCGCCATCCTCGCGGATCTCCATCCGGAACGGGCGCTCGCCCGCCGCGTCGCGCATCGTGCCGCTCATGTTCAGCACGCCGCGCGCGTCGCGCTTGCCGCGGCTCGTGATCATCCACGTGCTCCACGCGTCTGCCCACAGCGCGGTGTACTCGTTCGACATCTTGCCGTAGCCGAGGATCTGGAAGGCCTTCATCGGCATCATCTGCCCGCTCATCGGATCGGGCATCGACCACTCGACGTCCTGCCACAGATAGCGGCCATCGAGCAGCGGACGGCAGGTCGCGCTGCCGCGGAACTCGGTCCACGGGGCATCCGGCGCCATGCGCATCTTGTAGGCGCTGTCCCAGGTGCCGGCGTCGCGCATCAATTCCTGGTGCTCGGCGCCGGGCGTCGCGAGCTCCATCATCTTCGCCATCATCGCCTCCATGTCCATCGGAGTCGGCACGGCCGGTTCCTTGGGCGCGGACTGACAGGCGCAGATGACGGTTGCCAGCAGGATCGACAGGAAGAGCGACGGGTGCTTCATGCGCGCTAGCGTAGTGCGATTCGATCGACCGTGCCATCCGACCCGGCCGCGGAGAGCACGCGGCACGCGTTGGTCTTGAAGACGAGGTGCACCTCGAGGCCGGGGCGCAGGCCGAGTTCCTCGGTTGCGACCCGCGTCAGGCTCGCGCACAGCGCCGCGCCGTCTCCGGCGCCCAGTCGCGCTTCGATGCGCACGCTGCCATCCGGCTCCGGCTCGACGCCCGTGATCCGCGCCGCGAGCACGTTGCGCGCCGAGATCCGTTCGGGCCTCTCCACCGCGACGAGGATTTCGTCGCTGCCGATCGCGAACAGCGCGCGCGCGCCGCGACCGAGTCCGCCGGCCGGCACGTGTGCGAGCCCGCCCTGATCGAGTTCCAGCACGGCCGTCCCGCCGTGCAGCTCGCGTACCCGCCCCGCCAGCACGTTCTCGAAGTCGGATCCACGCTGCGCGCGCAGAACCTCCGCCGGCGCGCCGCGCGCGACCACGCGCCCGCCGCGCAGCACCGCGACCTCTTCGCACAGCGCCTGCACCTCCGTCGCGTCGTGCGACACGAAGATCGTCGGCACGTCGAACTCCTCGCGCACGCGCAGCAGGTACGGCAGGATGCGCCGGCGCAGCTCGAGATCGAGCGATGCGAGCGGCTCGTCGAGCAGCAAGAGGCGCGGCGCCGACACGAGCGCCCGGCCGAGCGCGACGCGCTGGCGCTCGCCACCCGACAGCGTGGCCGGAGCGCGTCCCAACAGCGGCGCGATCTCCAAGGTCGCGAGCGTGCGCTGGTAGCGGGCCGCGTCGACGCGCAATCCAGCGCGCAGGTTCCGCTCGACCGACCAGTGCGGGAACAGCAGCGCGTCCTGCGGCACGTAGCCGACGCCGCGCCGCTCCGGCGGCAGGTCGACGCGAGCGGTGGAGTCGTACAGCACGCAGTCGCCGACGCGCAGGCGTCCGCTCGCCGGCCGGCGCCAGCCGGCCAGCGCCTCGAGCAGGCTCGTCTTGCCCGCTCCGGACGGCCCGAAGATGCCCAGCGAGCGCGCGTCCGTCGCGAGCTCGAGCGCGAGCTCGAACGCGTGCAGCGGCAGGCGCAGCGCAAGCTCGAGGCGCGCCGTGCTCATCGGCTCCTCCGGCGTGAAAGGCGCTCGACCCACCACAAGAGCGCGAACGCGATCGCGACCGTGATCCCGACCAGGCGCAGCGCGGCCGCGTGGTCGCCGAGCTGGATCTCTTCGAAGATCGCCAGCGCCAGCGTCTGCGTGCGGCCCGGGATGCTGCCGGCCACGATCACGGTCGCCCCGAACTCCCCGAGCGCACGGCCGAAGCCCAGCGCGCCGGCCGCGCACAGGCCGCGGCGAGCCAGCGGCACCGTCACGCGAGCGAAGGTGCGTGCCCGCGAATAGCCGAGCGTGCGCGCCATCCGTTCCAGACGCGGATCGACCTCTTCGAAGGCCGTGCGCGCCGTGCGCGCGACCAGCGGCAGCGCGACGATCGCGCTGGCGAGAACGGCGGCCTTCCACGTGAAGAGCAGATCGGGATCGAATCCGAGCGCGCGCTCGCCGAGCCAGCCGTCGCGCGCGAGCAGCGCGAGCAGCAGGTAGCCGATCGCGGTGGGGGGCAGGACCAGCGGCAGCGCAACCAGCGTCTCGATCGCGCTCTTGCCGCGGAACTCGGCGCGGGCGAGCAGGAAGCCGAGCGCGATGCCGGCCGGCGCCGCGAGCAGCGCGGCCACGCCCGCGACGCGCGCGGTCACGAGCAGGACATCGAGCGTGTGCGACTCCGCGCCGATCACGTCAGCGCTCCGGCGTGGGCGGCACGAGGAATCCGTGGCGCTCGAATACCGCGGCCGCCTGCGGCGACGCGAGGAACCCGAGGAGAGCCCGCGCCTGCACCTCGGCCGGGCGGCCGGAGACCGCTGCTGCCGGGTACGCGATCGCCGGCCCCGCCTCGCGCGGCACCGCGTGCACGATGCGCACGTGCGGCGAGAGCGCGGCGTCGCTGCGGTAGACGATGCCGGCATCCGCGCCGCCGGACTCGACCGCTGCCAGTGCCGCGCGCACGTCGACGCCTGGCAGCACCTTGACCGAGACCGACGGCCAGATCCCAGCCTCCTCCAACCACGCCTTCGCATACCTGCCTGCGGGCACCGCTTCGACGTTGGCGAGCGAGAGTCGCCGCACGGCGGGTTCGGTCAATTGGGCGGCCGCGAACGGTGCGCGGAAGATCGACGCGGCGCCCGTCGGCTCGATCACGACGAGCTGATTCGACAGCAACGCGCGGCGCGAACCGGCGGCCAACAGCCCGGCGTCCTCCAGCCGGTCCATCTCCTCTTCACCCGCGGACAGGAATACGTCCGCCTTGGCCGCCGCGGCAATCTGATTGGCGAGGTCGCCCGAGGCTCCGAAGCAGAGCACCAGATCGATCGGGTGCGTGCTCTCGTACAGCGTCGCGAGCTCGCGCAACGCGTCGCGAGTGCTCGCCGCGGCATAGACGACGAGCTCTGTGCGCACCGCCGAGTCCGCGTCGGCGCAGCCGGCCGCTGCGAGCGTCAGACCGGCCACGATCGACTTCGCTCGGTTCACACGCGTAGCGTAGCGGATCGCGTCAACACGAAGCACGGCAGCTCGGGCGGCGCGAGCACGCGCACCGGCGGGCCCCAGAAGCCCGCGCCGCGTGACACGTAGACCAGGCCATCGCCCTCGCGCTGCAAGCCGGTGATGTACGGCTGCACCAGGTGGACGAGCCCGTGGAACGGCCACATCTGGCCGCCGTGCGTGTGCCCGCACACCGCCGCGCCGGCGCCGGCGCGCACGACCTCGCGCGCCTGCTTCGGCCGGTGCACGAGCGCGAGCAGCGCGCGTTGCGGATCGCGACCGGACAAGGCGCGCTCCACATCCGGTCCGATCGCTTCCGCATGCCTGCCGGCCCATTCGTCGGGCAGCCCGACCACATCGAGGCTCGCGCCGGCATCGCCGATCGACACGCGCTCGTTGACGAGCGTGCGCATGCCCAGGCGCCTGAACTCCGCCAGCCATTCTTCCGCGCCGCAGTAGTACTCGTGGTTGCCGGTCACGAACAGCACGCCGTGGCGCGCGCGCAACCCGGCCAGCGGGGCCGCCGCGTGGCGCAGCGCATGCACCGGCGCGTCGACGATGTCGCCGGTCAGGACGACGAGATCCGGCTTCAGCCGATTCACGCGCTCGACCGTCAGCGCGCATTCGTCGGCGCCGAACAGCGGTGCCAGGTGCAGGTCGGTGATCTGGACGACGCGCAGGCCCACCAGTTCGCGCGGCAAGTTCGCAAGCGGCAGCTCGATCTCGGGCGTCTCGGGCTCGGTCAGCGTGCGCCGGAAGCCGGCGCCGACGATCACCGCCGAGCCGATCCCGACGCTGGCCGCCGCCGTGCGCGCGAGCAGCGCGCGCCGATCGGGGTTGGGCGCGGATTCCGGCGCATCCGTTCGCGCAGCGTCCGTTCCATTCGCAGCGGTTCCGGATCGCTCCGTGAGCGAGCGATCTGGGAGCGAGCGGCCCGCGAGGAGGCGCCGGCCGCCGCGGACGAGCGCGAGCGCGCCGAACCCGAGCACCGCGTAGAAGACGAAGGCGAACCACAGCCAGGTCCCCAGCGCGAGCCCGCGCGGCCAGGCCTCACCGAGGCGGCGCGCGACGCCGAAGTTCAGCGCGACCAGCGCCGCGAGCAGCACCAAGGCACCGCCCAGTGCGATGCGCCAGGCGCGCCGCTCGGGCAGCGCGCGCGCGAACCCGCGCCACAGCACCCAGTGCATGCCCGCGAGCACCGCCAGCGCGACGAGCGCGAACCACCAGCCCTTGGAGCCCATGGGACGCGGATCTTAGGCCGTCGGCAGCGCGGTGTCGCAGGCGTGTTCGGGGATCCGGAGCGCGCAGCACCGGCCGCGTCGGTCCAATCAGCGGGGGAGGCTCGGGAGACTCGCGAGCGGAGGCACGTGGACGAGCGCAGTCTTGCGCGCGGCTTCGAGATCGGCCGGCGTCAACCACCGGATCCGGTACTCGGGCTCGCCTTCGCGGCGGATGGCGATCCCCACCTCGGCTCCGGCCGTTTCGAGCAGGAAGTTGTCGGAGACATGCGTCGGATCGGCGAGCGTGATCGATGTCGGCCGTGCAGGGCTGCCCGCGTGTCCGGCGCGCAGCACGCGCGCCGGAGTGATCGCGCCGTCCCTGCGCTCGACGATCGCGACCTCGTAGTCGAGCGGAAACAGGAGTTCGCGCCTCTTCCCCAGATCCGCCGTCGCGCTCATCGCCGCGTGCACGTCGTCCGGGCAGAGGATGAACTCTATCCGGCGCGCAGGCGAGCATGACGCCAGGGTCGCCAGCAGTCCGGCCACACACAGGAGGGGGGGAAGCCCGCGGCGTTGTCGTGTGGGAACGGCCATGCGCCGCTTTTCGGTGCGCCAGCCGGCGGACTGGAGCCTCGAGTCGCCGTGGCGCGCGGCAGCGCGGGAATCCAGGGACCGGACCTGCACCCGCGCCGCTCGTCGGCGCGACCAGCGGGTTCGGCGGAGCCGAGGACAGGCCCGAGCGATGCGCTACGGTGCCTGCCCGATCTTGATCCGCAGGCCGTTCGACGCGGCGAACAGGCCGTTCGACGCCAGCGGCGTCAGCACGGTCCATTGCGCCGCGAGCACGGCTCCTACCAGCGAGCCGTCGAAGGGGATCGGCAGATCCATGATCGGCTGGGCCGCCAAGCAGGCGAACGGAACCGGGCAGTAGACCCCGATCGTCCCAGCCTTCAAGAAGGTCGGAGCCGCGAAATCGATCCACACACTGCAGCCCTGGATCGCGAAGGGAGCTGACGGCAGGCCGACGACCAGCACGTGCGGTTGACCGATCTGGTTCTCGAGCACACCCTCGACGGTCAGCGCGAAGTGCGGGTTCCCGATCACCGGCATGTTGCCGCTCAACACCGTCGTCGTCCCGCCCCAGTCACCGGCCCCGATCGCCTTCAGGGTCAACGCTCCCGTCGGGAGCTCGCAGCTCGGACCCAGCGTGGCGACCTCCGCGTCCGAGTGTACCGCGCTGAAGCGCTTCGCCGACAGCTGATCGCACGTGACCTGAGACACGAACGTGACCTGCGTGTCGATCCGCGCCCGCTTGTCACCGGCCTGCGCGTAGAGCGCGAACTGCTGCGTCGTGCCGACGGGCCCGCCTGCGAGCTGGAATGAGAGCGCCAACGCCGAAGTCGGATGCAACAGCGTCTCGCCGGGGTTCAGCAGGCTGGTCAGCAGCGGATCGTCGTGCCCGAACGCTTGCCCCGGCATCAGCATCGGGTTGCCGCCGAACGGGTTGTATTGGTTGAGCCACATTCCGTTCACCGCTGCCGTCGACGTGCCGAAGGTGAGTCCGTTCTGCCACGTATTCAGCGGGATCGGGACCGTGCCCGTATTGACCACGAGTCCGAAGCTCATCGAGCAGCCCTGCGCGACGGAGCCGCCTTGCATGACGACGTCGTCGAACGCGATCACGTCGAACTGCAATCCGGACTGGGCGACGAGGGCGGGTGCCGCGGCGCTCGCAAGGGCGAGACCGGACAGCGTCATGAGGAAGCGAGACTTGAGGGATCGAGGCGGCAGTGCGAGCATGGTTCACCCTTCCATGCGAGGATTGCGAGGCTCTGGATCGTGGACCGGTGTGCCTGCATTGCCGCATGCGGCCGCAGGCCTGTCAACCTGAGCCGAATGAAAGGGCGTGAACGCCCCGCCCGCTACGCCCGCCGACTCGTGAACCGCTTGCGGCAGATCGTCCTGAACATCCCGATCGCCGTCTTCGCGACCTTCGAGAAGCTCGCCGAGTGCTTGGACTCACCGCCCAGACGCGCGCCGTAGTGCACCGGCACCTCGATCACGCGCATGCCCTGCCGATAGGCCTCGCAGATCATCTCGGGACTGAACGACGGCCCCGGCTCGCTCGTGCCGGGTTTCATCTTGACCCAGGTCTCGGCCCACAGTGCGCGGAACGAGCAGCCGACGTCGGTCAGCCGAGGCTCGTGCGGCAGGTACCACAGGAACTGGAGCCACTTCGCCATCGCGACATTGCCCCAGCGCAGCTTCTTGTCCATGTTCGCGCCCTGCTCGACCATCTGCCGCGTCGTGCGCGTGCCGAGCACCATCGCGCAGTCCTCGAGGTAGGACAGCAGCTTGGGGACGTCGCGGCCGCGGAACGAGCCGTCGGCCTCGGTGATGACCATGATCTTCGCGCCGCTCTTCACCGCGTGGTCGAGCCCGCCGCGGATCGCGCAGCCGTAGCCCTTGGCGGTCTCCGGCACGACCTCGGCGCCTGCCGCGCGCGCCAGCTCGGCCGTGCGGTCCTTGCAGTTGTTGTCGACGACGATCACGCGGTCGACGTGCGGCGAGCGGCGGAATTCCTCGACGACACCCGCGATGGTCGCTTCCTCGTTGTAGGCGGGAACGACGACTGCGACCTCATGGCCTTCGAACATGCGCGCGTCGATTATCGGCGCGCGGCGGGTGCGGAGTCCAGCCGCAGTTTGCGCGGGGCGTCGCGGTCAGTTCCCGGATGAACCGCCGCCGTCGAAACCGCCTGAATCTGTTCCGTGCGCGGGAGCCAGGATCGCGAACACGGTCTCATGGGGACGCGCGTCCGCCCTCCAGCGACAGGGACAGCAACAAGTCGGTCTTGGAGATCGTGCCGACCAGCATCGAGCCGCCCTGGCCGTCGATGACCGGCAGGCGCTCGCCGTCATGGCGCCGGAACTGTTCGAGCGCCGCGGAGAGCGAGGCGTCCTGCTCGACGTGCGGGAATTCGTCGTGCAGGAAGTCGCGCACCAGCACGTCGCGCGTCAGCTCCTGGTCCGACAGGTACGGCTTGA
>VGZE01000146.1 GCA_016872755.1 Planctomycetota bacterium | reverse complement strand
AGGATCGCCGCCTCGAGCGCATCGGCGAGCACCTGCTGCCACAGCGCGTTCTTCGCGCCGCCGCCGACGAGGCGCAGCTCGCGCGCGGGGAATCCGAGCCCGCGCATTCGCTCGAGCCCCCAGGCGAGGTTCAGTGCGACGCCTTCGAGTGCCGCGCGATAGAGCACGCCGCGCTGCAGCGAGCCCGCGCGCAGTCCGTGGATCGACCCGCTGGCGAGCGGCAGGTTCGGCACGCGCTCGCCCTGCAGGAACGGCACGAACGTGACGCCGCCGCAGCCTGGCGGCACCTCGCTCGCCGCGCGCGAAAGCTCGGCGTGGCTCGCGCCGAAGGCCGCGCGCACCTCCTCGAGCACGCCGGTTGCGTTCATCACGCACAACAGCGGAAGCCAGTGCCCGGTCGAATCGCAGAACGGCGCGATGAGCCCGTTGGGATCGGCGCCTGCCGCGCTCGCGCAACCGAAGATCGTTGCCGAGGTGCCGAGCGACAACACGCCGGTGCCCGGCTCGACCGCACCGGCGCCGATCGCCGAGCACATGTTGTCGCCGCCGCCGCTGGCGACGAGCGTGCCCGCGGGAAGTCCGGTCAGCGCCGCGCCGGCCGCGCTCAGCCGGCCCGCCGGCTCACCCGCGCCGATCAGGCGCGGCAAGCGCTCGGGCAGCCGCGCGTCGATCGCGGCCGCGGCCGCGAGGTCCCACCTGCGCGCGCGCACGTCGAACCAACCGGTTCCCGACGCGTCGCCGGCCTCGGCCACGAGCTCGCCGGTCAGCACGAAGTTGATCCAGTCGTGCGGCAGCAAGACGTGCGCGGTGCGCGCCCACAGCTCGGGCTCGCGTCGCGCGGTCCACAGCACCTTCGAGGCCGTGAAGCCCGCGGGCACGCCCAGCTCCGCGGCCTCGGCCGCGGTCGAAGTGTCGCACCAAAGCTTCGCCGCGCGCAGCACCTCGCCGCGCGCGTCGACGAGCACGCAGCCGTGCTGTTGTCCGCTGACGGCGAGCGCCGCGACGCGCTCGCGCGAGACGCGCGGATCGGCGAGCAGCTCCGCGCACGCGCCGCGCACCGCCTCGCGCCAGGTGTGCGGGTGCTGCTCGGCACAACCAGGTCCGAGCCCCTCGAGCAGGCCGTACGAGCGGCTCGCGCGCGCCAGCACGCGCCCGCCTGCGTCGATCGCGACGGCCTTCGTGCCCTGGGTGCCGACGTCGAGGCCCAGGTACTGCGCGGAGTCGTTCATCCGCCGTGAACACCGAGCAGGTGCTCGATCAGCAGTTGGTCGAGGCGCTCGTAACCCAGGCCGCGCGCCGCGATGCGATCGGGTTGCAGGTCGAGCTTGCGCAGCGCCGCGCTCTTCTTGCGATCGTAGCCGGCGAGCAGCGGCTCGAGCTTCGCATCGCGCTGCTCGGCGATCAGCGCGCGCACCGCCGGGTCCGCGTCGAAGCTCGCCGCGCGCGCGGCGAGGATCTTGTACGTGCGCATGCAGCCCTTGGCGAACTCCCAAACGCCCGCCTCGTCCTCGGTTCGATACGCGTGCGCATCGAAGTGCAGCGGGCCCGTGTACTTCTGGCCGCCCGCCGTGCCCTCGAGCAGGCGCACGAGCAGGAAGGCCTGCTTGGTGTCCTCCGAGCCGAAGCGCAGGTCCTGGTCGTAGCGGCCGATCTTCTGGCCGTTCAGGTCGATGTGGAACAGCTTGCCCGCCTCCATCGCCTGCGCGACCGAGTGCGTCATCGACAGGCCGGCCATCGTCTCGTGCGCGACTTCGGGGTTCACGCCGACCATGTACTCGTGCTGCAGCGTCGAGATGAAGTGCAGCATGTGGCCGGTGGTCGGGAAGTAGATGTCGCCGCGCGGCTCGTTGGGCTTCGCCTCCAGCGCGAAGCGCATGCCGTAGCCCTGGTCCTCGGCGTACGCGCACAAGTAGTCGAGCGCGTCGCGCGTACGCGCGATCGCCGCCCTCGGATCGCGGCAGGCATCGGCCTCGCTGCCCTCGCGACCGCCCCAGAACACATAGGTCTTCGCGCCGAGCTCGGCGCCGAGGTCGATCGCGGCCATGCTCTTCTGCAAGGCGAACGCGCGCACCTTCGGATCGTTCGCGCTGAACGCGCCGTCCTTGAAGACCGGGTGCGAGAACAGATTGGTGGTCGCCATCGGGACGACCATGCCGTGGTCGGCGAGGGCCTTCTTGAACTCGCGCACGAGCTTGTCGCGCTGCTTCGCGGTGGCGTCGAAGGGGACGAGATCGTTGTCGTGCAGGTTGACGCCCCAAGCGCCGCACTCGGAGAGCTTCTTGACGATGTAGGTCGGAGCGAGGGTGTCGCGGACGGGGCCGCCGAAGGGATCGCGGCCGGGGTTGCCGACGGTCCAGAGGCCGAAACTGAAGCGGTCCTTGCGCGTGGGGTCGTAGCGGTCCATGCGGCGATCTTGCGCGCGGGGAGCGGAAGCCGCAAGGTCGGCGACAAGCGAGGGAGGAGAACTCCGCTGCCTACTTTACGATCGCGGCAGGAATTTTGTCACACGCAACAGATGCCCAGGATCGCCGCGTACAACTGCGTGTCGTTCATGGACGCCGAACATACAGCCTCCGCCGGCCGGGCTACGCGCGGGCTGGGGGCGCTCCGCCCGGCCGGCTCACACCCCCTCTACCCACACGAAACCCGGAAGCGCCCTAACTCATCGGTTCCACCATCTGCCTTCGCCTTTTTGTGCGAGACATCCTGATTGCGGCCGGTCTTGGGGTCCGTCGGCCATTTCTTCTTTGAACTCACCTCCCAACTCGCAGGGTTCCCTTCAGGAGTCCAATCGAAACGCTGACGACTCGCGAGGGCGCGCCCCGAACGGAAATCGAGATGTAATACCGCTGATCGTTGAGTACATATTCGCCACGAATGATTCGCCGAAGCCGTTCGCCAAACATCCGCTGCAGTTCGTCAGCGGAGGTGCTGCCTGTGAGTATCTGTTCCTCGATACGGACGCCGGAGCAAGGTTGCGCCGTCCTGAACCGAGGCGATTGATTACCGACCGCGCAATGGCATTCGACGATGGCATCTTGCTTGTGGCTCTCCAGGAACGACACGCCCGACGCATCGTAGTAGTGACGAACAGGGCTCTTGTGTCCATATGGCGTGTCAGGCAGGCTGAGAACCGACCGAGACGGTGGCCCGAGCAAGTCCGTTAATGCAGCGGCACTTATCGACAGTCGAAAACGCCTACCCAGCACTGAGATGCCGTCACCGTCTACGACTACCGCGGGCGGCGGGCGCGGCTCGGCTGTAGCCCTGGTGTCACTGGTCATTCGGGTCTTCGGGTAATTGGTCGAGGTCTCTGGGATCCATCGGTCTCGGAGGGGGCGAAGCCTGTTCGGCTCCGCCCTCGTTGCGCGCGATGCCTCGCGCTCGCGCTACTTCCGGCGCGAAACCTCGAACGTCATGATCGGCATCGCGCTGCCGTCGGGAAGGACCATCGACATCTTCGTCGTGTAGTGATCGTCGTCGCGATACGTCGTCACTTCGGTCATCGTCGTTTCCTGGCCGTCCATCCAACCGACGATCTTCCCGGTCATCGTCTTCGTCGCGGCGTCGTAGGTGCTCTCGGAGTGGCTCAACTCAGCGCCGGTCGAGTCGACCCACACGCCGACGAACTTCTTCTTCTCGGGGCTGTAGCCGTTGATCATGTGACCGGTGAACGGCTGCCCCATCATGTCGCCCTCCCAGGATCCGGCGACCCACAGATCGCCGACGGGCTTGAGCACCTGAACCGCCTTGGACTTCATGCCGCCCATGTCGACGACGGCATCCCAGGTGCCGGCCATCTTCTGCACGATCGCGTGCTCGGGTGAGGGCTTCACCTGAGGCGGAGCCTGGCGCAGGGCGAACACGCTGGCGGAGCCGAGCGCGAGGGTGGCGAGTGACAGGAAAATCCACGAAGTCTTCTTGAGATCTCTCTTGGCGAAGGGGTTTTGGCGAAGGATTGCGGGACTCCCGGAGCCTCCCACCGACACCGGGCCATGAGTGGACGCCCGCGGCCCGTTGCCGCACGGCGCCAGAGACGAAACAGGTTAGCGCCGGTCGCGCCAACGGTGACATGGGAATCCTGCGCGGCGGGGCGGCTGGGCAACCGCGCGGCCAAGCGCCTGCCGACGGCGGCGCGCTACAAGGCCTTCTGACCGAACGAGAACACGTGCTGGCTGTCCTTGCGCTCGCCCTCGATCTCGGCGAGCGTCTCGCGCGTGATGTCGCCCGTCGGGTACTGACCCGTGAAACAAGCGTTGCAGAATTCGTCGATGGTCGGGTTGCCTTCTTGGGCCGCCCGGTTCATCGCATCGCGCTTCAGGTAGAGCAGGTAGTCGACCTCGAGCGCGGCCGCGATCTCCGAGTTGTCGCGATCGGTCGCGACGAACTCGGTCTTGGTCGCCATGTCGATGCCGTACGGGCAGGGTGAGACGAGCGGCGGGCTGCAGGAAGCGAAGTAGACCTTTTTCGCGCCCGCCTCGCGCGCCATGCGCACGATGCGACGGGCCGTATTGCCGCGCACGATCGAATCGTCGACGAGCAGCACGTCCTTGCCGTCGAACTCCTGCGGGATCGGATTGAGCTTGCGGCGCACCGACGACTGGCGCGACTGCTGGCTCGGCATGATGAAGGTGCGGCCGATGTAGCGGTTCTTCACCAGGCCCTCGGCATAGGGCACGCCGAGTCGACCGGCCATCGACATCGCCGCGTCGCGCGACGAGTCCGGGATCGGAATCACGACATCCGGCTTCGGCGCGCCTTCGTCGATCCACTGCTCGGCCATCGCCTTGCCGAAGCGCATGCGCGTCTTGTAGACGGAGATGCCGTCGAGCATCGAGTCGGGCCGCGCGAAGTAGACGAGTTCGAAGATGCACGGCCGGTGCGGTTGCTCGGCCAGCTTGCGGCGCAGCACGCGGCGCTCGCGATCGACGTAGACGGCTTCGCCCGCCCCGATGTCGATCGTGGTGCGATAACCAGCGACGTCGAGCACGACGCTCTCGCTGGCGGCCGCGTACCAGGTGCCCTCGGCCGTCGTCTTCTCGCCGAAGCACATCGGCTTGATGCCGAACGGATCGCGGAACGCGACCAGGCCGCCGTCGGGGATCACGGCGACGACCGAGTACGCGCCGCGCACTTCCTTGTAGACCTGCCGGACAGCGGCGAACACGTCCTCGGCTCCGATCTTCGCGCCGGGGCGCAGGCGCTCGGACAGCGCGCGCGTGAAGACGAACAGGATGCCCTCGAGATCGCACGAGCTGTTCAGCCGCGCGTTGGAGTGCGCGAAATGTGCGCGCTTGATCTCGTGGAAGTTCGTCAGGTTGCCGTTGTGCGCCATCGCGACGCCGACGGGGAACGGCAAGTGGAACGGCTGCGCGTCCTCGCTCTTGTTCGCGCCAACCGTCGGGTAGCGCACGTGGCCGAGACCGAGGTTGCCGCGCAGCACGCTGACGTTGTTGGGACCGAAGACCTCGCGCACGAGGCCATTGCCCTTCACGACGTGAAACGTGTCGGTGAAGGTGATGATCCCCGCGGCGTCCTGGCCGCGATGCTGGATCGCGAGCAGGCCCTCGTAGATCTCGGGAGCGACGTCGACGCCTTCCGGTCCGTAGATGCCGATGAAGCCGCACATGCGGTGCATATCCTAGCGCCGCGGGATCGCGTGCGCTTGATCCGCGCGCGGCGCAAAGCTCCACTGACCGCGTGAGTGCGCCGACCCTGCTCCGCTGCCCCTCGTGCGGATCGAATCTGGACGAGAAGAGCCTCGATCTGGCGCGCGGGATCGCCAAGTGCGGGCACTGCTCCGCGCTGATGACGCTGCCCGGTCAACCCGGGTCTGGAGCCGAGCGGGCCTCTGGCTCGCGGGCGCGCCCGGAATTCCAGCTCCCAGCCAACGTGCGCGCCGTCAAGGGCGAACGCGGGCTCGAACTGCACCGGCGCTGGTACAACCACAGCGTGCTGTTCCTGATTCCGTTCTGCCTCGTCTGGAACGGCTTCATCGTGTTCTGGTACGCGTCGGTCGCGGGCGGAAACGCGCCGTGGATCGCGAGACTGTTCCCGATCGTGCACGTCTGTGTCGGCGTCTGGCTGAGCTACACGACCCTGGCCTTGCTGCTGAACACGACGCGCATCGGCCTCGCGCGCGGCAGGCTGGTGATCGCGCACGGGCCGCTGCCCTGGCGCGGCAATCGCGAGATCGCCGCGAGTTCGATCGCGCAGCTCTACTGCCGGTCGAAGGTGCGCAACACCAAGGGCGGCGCCCGCGAGACGTTCTCGATATGGCTGCTCGAGAAGGAAGGGCGGCGCACGAAGCTGTTCGAGCTGGGCGAGGACGCGGACGAGGCCCTCGCCCTGGAGCAGCGCATCGAGCGCGAGCTGGGCATCGCCGACGCGGAAGTCGCCGGCGAGCTGCCACGCTGAGGCCTGCGTCGAAGCGTCTGCTCGACGCGCGCGCGTCAGCGGCTGGTCGCCTCAGCGACCAGCACTGCCGCCAGCGCTGCCATCAGCACTGGCTGTAGCCGCACGCGTTGCACTTCACGCAGCCCTCTTGGAACGAGAGCTCGCCGGTGCACTGCGGACACTTGATCTTGTAGCGCGTGTTGCGCGTCGAGCCCGGCGACTGCGGCTTGCCGATCGTCGGCATGCCGCCAGGAATGCCGCCGCCGTTGCCGGACACCGGATCCTCGATGCCCGCGCGACCGAGCAGCAGCGCTTCCAGACCGTGCGTCGCCTTCGCCTTCATGTAGCGGCGCAGTGCGTGCGCCAGGCCATCGGCGAGCGACATGATGCGCCCCTCCTTGGTCGGCACGGAGAGCGACGAACCGATGCCCTCGAGCTGCTTGAGCGAGGTGTCGAGCCCGCCGTTGGCGCGCAGCCACAGCGACAGGATCCGGCAGATCGCCTCGAGGTCGGAATTGGCGATGTCACCGCCCTTGCCGAGCTGCGCGAAGACCTCGCGCTCGCGGCCGGAGATCGGATCCACCGAGACCTTCACGTGCATGTTGCCGAACGGCGTGAGCTGCCGGATGCGCAGCGCCGGCATCAGCTCCGGCAGCTTGATCGGCAGGAGCTCGCCGCTGGCATCGAAGGACGGCAGTGAGTCGGGCACTCGGATCGCCGGCTTGGGCGCCTCGGCCACGGGCTCCGCTTTCGCGGGCTCGACCGCGGCCGCCCCGTCCTTGCCTTCGCCTCGTCGCTGCGAGCCCTTGAGCGCCATCGGCTGCAGGTCGCGGCATCCGTCGCGGTAGACGGTCACGCCCTTCACGTCGAGATCGATCGCCAGCTCGAAGATCTGGCGCACTTCCTCGGCCGTCGCCTCGCGCGGGAAGTTGATCGTCTTGCTGATCGACGAATCGCAGTGGCGCTGGAAGGCCGCCTGCATCCGCATGTGCCAGTACGGCGTGATGTCGTGCGCGCACACGAACACGCGGCGCAGCTCCTCGGGCACCTTCTCCATGTGGTGCAGCGTGCCCTTCTCGAGCAGCTCGTCCACGAGCGCGTCCGACCAGATGCCGCGCTCCTTCGCCAGGTTTTCGAAGACGTAGTTGACCTCGCGCATGATCGTCGGCTTGCCCTTGGTGTCCTTCATCACCTGTCGGATGAAGGCCAGGCTGAACATCGGCTCGATGCCGCCTGAGCAGTTCGCGATGATCGAGATCGTGCCGGTCGGAGCGACCGTCGTCGTGTAGGAGTTGCGCAGCCGGCGCCCCTGCTTCTGCCAGTCCGAGCCTTCCCAGGCCGGGAACACGCCGCGCTCCTCGGCCAGCATCTCGGAAGCGAGGTGTGACTCGTCGTTCATCACGCGCATCACTTCCTCGCCGAACTGGCAGCCTTCTTCGCTGTTGTACGGCAATCCGAGCTTGTACAGCGCGTCGGCGAATCCCATCACGCCCAGCCCGATGCGGCGCGTGGTCTTCGACATCTGATCGATCTGCGGCAGCGGGTAGTTGTTGACCTCGATGACGTTGTCGAGGAAGCGCGTCGTCGCGTGGATGATCGACTTGTACTCGTTCCAGTCGAACTTTGCGTCGCGCCCCTCGCCCTTGACGAGGATGCCGAGGTTGATCGAGCCGAGATTGCACGAGTCGTACGGGTGCAGCGGCTGCTCGCCGCACGGGTTGGTGGCCTCGATCA
>VGZE01000145.1 GCA_016872755.1 Planctomycetota bacterium | reverse complement strand
GCGTCGCGTCGGCGACCAGCGCGCGCGCCAACCCGCGGTTGCGCCAGCTCGTGTGCACGTGCAACAGGCAGATCTCCGGCCGGCGCCGACCGCTGAACGGATCGACGTGCGCGAGCGCGATCAACACGCCGAGCAGGTCGGAACCCGCACCCGCGGCGCGCGCCGGCTGCGCGCCCGAGCGCGCGAGAAGCACGAGCGTCTCGGGCTCGGCCAGGCGCCGCTCGATGCCGGTCAACACCTGGGCGGGGGTCGTACCGGACTCCGGCCCGAGGCGCTCGGCGATCCAGGGCTCCAACAGCGCCGCCAGCGCGCGCAGTTCCTCGGGCGTGGAGACGACGGCGAGGTCGACGTGCATCGCCAGAGCGTAGCGGTCCCCGGCTCAACTGGACACCGGCGGCGCGCGACCGCTACATTTGGCGGTTCTCGACCGGTCCGCGCGCGCTCCGGCGCCACCCCGCCTCGTCCACTCGACCGCCCGCGCCGCGTGGGCCGTCTCCCCTTCCCTCCGCAGCTTCCCACCGCAGTCCCGTGCAGCTCACCGTTCAAAAGCTCGGCGCCAACCAGGCGCGCATCTCCTTCTCCGTTCCGTCGGATGCCTTCCAGCAGCGCTTCCGCGAGCAGCTGTCCGAGATCGCCGGCAAGGCGAACCTGAAGGGCTTCCGACCCGGCAAGGTGCCGCCCGGCGTGATCGAGAAGATGCACGGCGAGCAGGTGCGCCTCGAGACGAAGAAGCACTTCCTCGAGCAGGCCTTCCAGAAGGCGGTCGAGCAGGAGAAGCTGCGCCCGGCCGCCTGGCCGCGCGTGCAGCCGGCCGAGATCCAGATCGCCGCCGACGGCGCCTTCGCGCATTCGTTCGAGGTCCTGCTGCGCCCCGAGGTCGCGCTCAAGCCGTTCCAAGGCTGGGAGATCGACAGCCACGCCGTGGCCGTGGTGGAAGCCGAGGTCGACAACGCGATCAGCGAGTTGCGTCGCCAGCAGTCGCGTCTGGAAGCGGCCGGACCCGCAGGCCTGCCCGCCGACGGCATGGCGGTCGGCGGTGTCGAGCTCGTGCACGACGGCAAGGTCGTGCTCAAGCGCGACGGCCTGCGCCTGGCGCTGTCGACTCCGCCGCCGGGCATCGACCCCAAGGTCTTCGCGCAGGCACTCACCGGCTGCAAGGAAGGCGAGACGCGCGAGGTCCCGATGACCTTCCCCGACCCGTTCGAGGTGCCCGAGCTGGTCGGCAAGTCCGGTTCGTGCCGGGTCTCCGTCAAGCAGGCCTACAAGATCGTGCCGCCGACCGACGCGGATCTGTTCAAGGTCGTGGAGGTCGCCGACGCGAACGCGCTGCGCGCCAAGGCGCGCGAGCACGTGCAGCTCGCCAAGCAGGCCCAGGAGGACCAGCGCGTCGAGAACGCGCTGTTCGAGCGACTGCTGACCGAGCACCCGCTCGAGATCCCGACCCAGCTGGTCGAGGAGCAGGCCCAGGCGCGCCTGGCCGCGCTCGAGCAGCAGCTCGTGCAGCAGGGCATGCCGGCGGCCGAGGCGGCCGAGCGCGCCAAGTCGGAACAGGAGAATGCCCGCGGGGTCGCACGCCGCGCGCTGCACGCGATGTACCTGATCGAGGCGATCGCGACCCAGGAATCGATCCAGCTGACGCAGGACGACTTCGCGCGCGAGGTCCAGAACATCGCGCTGCGCAACCGCGCGACCTTCGAGCAGGTGCGCGACCACTTCAACCAGAACCAGGGCCAGCGGGAGCAGATGGCGCTGGAACTGCTGGAGCGCAAGGTGCGCGTGATGTTGCGCGAAAAGGCCGTGCTGAAGCCGGTGTCTTGAGGGACCCGCGGCTCCGGCCGCGCCCGCCGGAGGCCAGGGCCTGGAAATGCGTTCGCCCGAGGCCCATTCTCTGCGCTCGGCCCGCGTGCGCTCCAAGTTTCACGCACGACGGACCGATAGGGGCTAGAGACCCCGATCCCACCCCGACTCGAACCAGGCACCCCCGACCCCAGCGCATGGACTCCTACTCCACCATCATCCCGTACGTGATCGAGAAGACCGGCCGGGGCGAGCGCACCTACGACATCTACTCGCGCCTGCTCGAGGATCGCATCATCTTCATCGGGACCGAGATCAACGATCACGTCGCCAATGCGGTGATGGCGCAGCTGTTGTTCCTCGACAAGACCAACAAGTCGCAGGACATCAACATCTACATCAACTCGCCGGGCGGCTCGGTCACGGCCGGCCTCGCGATCTACGACACGATGCAGTTCGTGACGCCGGACGTGGCGACCTACTGCCTGGGCCAGGCCGCCTCGATGGGCGCCGTGCTGCTGGCCGGCGGAACCAAGGGCAAGCGCTTCGCGCTGCCGAATGCGCGCGTGATGATCCACCAGCCCTGGGGCGGCGCACAGGGCACGGCCAAGGACATGGAGATCCAGGTCGAGGAGATCCTCAAGCTCAAGAAGCGCCTCGAGGGCATCCTCGGCCTGCACTCGGGCAAGACGGCCGAAGAGATCGCCAAGGCCTCCGACAGGGACAATTTCATGTCGGCCGAAGAGGCCTGCAAATTCGGCCTGATCGATCAGGTCGTCGCGCGCGAAGAGACCGCCGAGAAGCCGAAGACCTAGCCCGGACCGGCCGGCCGAATCCTTTTCCCACGCTGCGCGGGCCGCGCCCCAATTCCTTCAGCGCGGCGGCATTTTTCTCCGATCCAGGAGCGGACAGCCGCATTCCGCCGCCGCCACGGTCGCGTTTTCCGCGCGTCGGGCGGGGCGGGCCACGCCCGCGGCGGCTAGAATCGCACCTATGACGCGTACTCCCAGCCGCGGCCGGCACATCGAGCGCTGCACGTTCTGCGAAAAGCGCCGCGATCACGTCGTTTCGTTGATCGCGGGCCCGCCCGGCGTCTACATCTGCAACGAGTGCATCGAGATCTGCAACTCGATCCTGCAGGAGGAGCAGCGCCGCTCCCCCGAGGGCGCGCCGGGAGCCGCGCCGGCCGAACGTGCCGCGGGCACGGCGGCGCTGGAACGGCCGCGCGGGCGCTCTCCGGTGGACGCGCGACGCCTGCCGACGCCGATCGAGATCGCGCGCTTCCTTGACGACTACGTGGTGGGACAGAACCACGCCAAGAAGGTGCTCGCGGTCGCGGTCTACAACCACTACAAGCGCCTGCGCCTGCAGGCCTCGCAGCAGCCGGTGTCGAGTCTCGGCGACGCGGTCGAAGTCGAGAAGTCCAACGTCCTGCTGGTCGGCCCGACCGGCTCGGGCAAGACGCTGCTGGCGCGCACGCTGGCGCGCATGCTCGACGTGCCGTTCGCGATCGCCGATGCGACCACGCTGACCGAGGCCGGCTACGTCGGCGAAGACGTCGAGAACATCCTGCTCAAGCTGCTGCAGGCCGCCGATTTCGACAAGGACCGCGCGCAGCAGGGCATCGTCTACATCGACGAGATCGACAAGATCCGCCGCACCACCGGCAACGTCTCCATCACGCGTGACGTGTCCGGCGAGGGCGTGCAGCAGGCATTGCTCAAGATCCTCGAGGGCACCGTCGCCAACGTTCCGCCGCAGGGCGGCCGCAAGCACCCCGAGCAGGCCTACATCCAGGTCGACACCTCGAACATCCTGTTCATCGTCGGCGGCACCTTCGCCGGCATCGAGGACGTGGTCGCGCGCCGGGTCGGCCGCGAGACCATCGGCTTCGCCAGCCACCGCGCCGGCGCGGGCGAGCAGGAGCGCGGCCTGCTGGCCGGTCGCGGCTCGGCGGCCTCGCGCGACGAGTTGATGCGCCATCTGTCGCCCAAGGACCTGGTCGACTACGGGATGATCCCCGAGTTCGTCGGACGCCTGCCGGTCATGGCCGTGCTCGATCGCCTCGAGCGCCAGGACCTGGTCCGCATCCTGACCGAGCCGCGCAACGCGCTGATCAAGCAGTACCAGCGCATGTTCACTCTCGAGGGCGCCAAGCTCGAGTTCACGCGCGACGGACTGGAGGCGCTGGCCGAGGTCGCCATCCAGCGCGAGACCGGCGTGCGCGCGCTGCGCGCGATCGTGGAGGATCTGCTGCTGGATCTGCTCTACGAATTGCCCGAGCGCTCGGACGACCGCACTTTCGCGATCGATGCCGACGTGGTGGCCGGGCGCAAGCAGCTGGCGCGCGGCCTGCGGCCGGCTCACGGCCCGGCCGTGGACCCCGAAAAGTCCCCGGATGACGGGGCTTCCCGCGAGATCGCCTGATCCGGCATCCGGCGCGGCAGCGACGTTGAGTCCGCCGCCTCCTCCCTTTAGGATCAGACGTTTTCCCGCCGGGGCCGTCGCTTCCCTGCCCGCTCCGGCTCAAGCTCGACGCGACCGGAGGACGAAGTCCTTTCCGTCGAACGAGCTCCCCCCGAGATCGACCGCGCACCTCGACCGATGTCCGACCCGGCAGCCCCCAAGACCGTCAACCTGCGCTACGGCGACGAAAGCGTCGAGCTCCCCGTGCTCAGCGGTACGGAAGGCGAGCGCGCGATCGACGTGTCCTCGCTGCGCGCGAAGACCGGCCTGATCACGCTCGACTCGGGCTACGGGAACACCGGCTCGTGCCAGAGCGCGATCACGTTCATCGACGGCGAGCGCGGCATCCTGCGCTACCGCGGCTACCCGATCGAGCAGCTCGCCGAGCGTTCCAGCTTCCTCGAGGTGGCCTGGTTGCTGATCAAGGGCGAGCTGCCGTCGCGCGCCGAGTTGGCCGCGCTGCGCGAGGAGGTCGTGCGCCACACGCTGCTGCACGAGTCCTTCACGCAGTTCTTCTCCGCCCTGCCGCGCGATGCGCACCCGATGCCCGTGCTGGCGGCGGCGGTCGGCGCGCTGGCCACCTTCTACCAGGAGCCGGAGAGCGAGCAACTGATCCACGACTCGTGCATCCGCCTGCTGGCGAAGATGCCGACCATCGCCGCGTACTCGTACAAGCACTCGATCGGACAGCCGCTGATCTATCCGCAGAACTCGTTGGACTACTGCTCCAACTTCCTGCGCATGATGTTCGCGACGCCCTGCGAGGAGTACGCGACCGATCCGCTGCTGGCGCGCGCGCTCGACCTCTTGCTGATCCTGCACGCCGACCACGAGCAGAACTGCTCGACCTCGACCGTGCGCCTGGTCGGCAGCTCGCAGGCCAACCTGTTCGCCTGCATCTCGAGCGGCATCTCGGCGCTGTGGGGACCGCTGCACGGCGGCGCGAACCAGCAGGTGATCGAGATGTTGCAGTCGATCGCCGACGGGGACGGCTCGGCCGAGCGCTTCGTGGCGCGCGCCAAGGACAAGAACGACACCGCGCGCCTGATGGGCTTCGGTCACCGCATCTACAAGAGCTACGACCCGCGCGCGGCGATCCTCAAGAAGACCTGCAAGGAGGTCGTCGGGAAGCTCGGGACCTCGAGCCGGATGCTCGAGATCGCGATGAAGCTCGAGGAGATCGCCCTCTCCGACGAGTACTTCATCAGCCGCAAGCTGTATCCGAACGTCGACTTCTACTCGGGCGTGATCTACACCGCGATGGGCATCCCGGTGAACATGTTCACGGTGATGTTCGCGATGGGTCGCCTGCCCGGCTGGATCGCGCACTGGCTCGAAATGCGGGCCGACCCGGCCTTCCGCATCGGTCGCCCGCGCCAGATCTACCAGGGCGCGACCGAACGCGCGTACATCCCGATCGAGAAGCGCGGTGAAGGGCCGGTCTCGAGATTGGCACGCCGGCACGCGCGCGCCAGCGCGGGCGCCTGATCCGGGACCGACCAAGGTCGGAACGGAACGGGGCGTGGGTTAGGATGCGGCCATGCCCGCACCGCTGCGCATCCACTATCACCGCGATTTCGACGGCATGGTCTCCGCGGCCGTGCTGGCGCGGATCCTGCTCGAGAAGCGCGACGAGCAGGCGGACTGGCAGGGCATCAACTACGACCAGCGGCCGAACTGGGAGACCTTCGGCACCGACACGCGCTTCGCGATCGTCGATTTCCACTTCCATCCGCGCGCCGAGTACTGGTTCGACCACCACCCGACGACGTTCCTGACCCCGGCGCTGCGCGCCGCCTACGCGCCTTCCGAGCGCTGGCAATGGGACGAGGCCTCGCCGTCCTGTCCCCCGTTGATCCTGCGCCATGCGAGCGCGCACTGGGGCTACCGCATCCCCGAGCGCTTCGCCGAGATGTCGCGCTGGTCCGACGTGATCGACGCCGCGCGCTACAAGGACGTCGAGGAGGCCCTCTTCGGCGACGCGCCGGCGCTGCGCCTGGCGCGCGCGCTGACGGTGTCCCCCGAGCTGCGCTGGACGGACGAACTGGTCGGCGCGCTGCGCGACGGCACGTTGGAGGAGGTCGCGGCCCGGGCCGATGTCGAGAAGTGCTACCAACGCGCGACGCGCAACCGGGACAAGGCGCTGGCGCAGTTCCCGCCGACGGTGCAGATGAATGCGCGCGCGGTGCTGCTCTACGACGCCTCGAGCCACCAGATCCGCCGCGAGCGCTTCGCGGCCTTCTTCCACCACCGCGACATCCACTACTCGGTCGGTGTGATCCCGACGCGCGCCGGCTACCACGTGACCGCCGGCGAGAACCCGTGGAACCCCCCGCCGCGCGCGATCCACATCGGCGCGCTGATGGAGAGCTACGGCGGCGGCGGCCACCGCGCGGTCGGCGGGGTCAATCCGCACGATCTCGAGGCCGCGCGGCGCGTCGCGCGCGAGGTCTCGGAGCGCCTGCGCAGGGAACTGTGGGAACCGGTGCCCCGCTGACGCTGCTCGCGCTCTCGCCCGCCGAGACCGCGGCCGCGTTCGAGCGACTCGGAGCGCGCCCGTTCCACGCGCGCATCGCGCGCGCCCAGGTCTTCGAGCACGGCCTGCTCGACTACGCGCGGATGAGCGCCTTGCCGCTCTCGCTGCGCGAGCGCCTGACCGCGGAGCTGCCGATCCTCAGCGGGACCGAGCTCGACGCGCGCGAGGCGGCCGACGGCACGCGCAAGTTGCTGCTGCGCTTCGAGGGAACCAGGTCGGTGGAGGTGGAAACGGTGCACATCCGCTCGTCGACCCCGGGCCGGGCGGCCACGCTGTGCGTGTCGAGCCAGGCCGGCTGCCCGGTCGGCTGCCCGTTCTGCGCGTCGGGCCTGCTCGGTCTGGCGCGCAACCTGGAGGCGCACGAGATCCTGGAGCAGTACGTGCGCGGGCGGGCGCTCGGTCCTCTCGCGCGCAGCGTCGTGATGGGCATGGGAGAGCCGCTCTTGAACTTCGAGCGGCTCGCGCGCGCGCTCGACGTCGTGCACGACGAGATGGGCCTGGGCGCGCGCGCGATCACGGTCTCGACGGTGGGATTCCCCGACCGGTTGCGGCGCATCGCGCCGACACGACCGCGCTTCCAGCTCGCGATCTCGCTGCACTCGCCGGACCAGTCGCAGCGCGACGAGCTGGTGCCGGCCATGCGCGGCGTGCCGATCGCCGAGATCGTGGCCGCCGCGGATGATTGGTTCGAGCAGACCGGCCGCGAAGTGACCTACGAGTACGCGCTGCTGGGCGAGTGCAATGACTCGCCCGAACACGCCGAGCGGCTGGCGCGGCTGCTCGCGCGGCATCGCGCGACGATCAACCTGATCCCGTGGAACCCGGTCGCCGCTCCCAAGGCGTCGCCGTGGAAGCGCCCGTCCGCCGCGGCGGTCGAGCGCTTCCGCGCCGCGCTCACCGAGCGCGGGCTCGTCGCGACGGTTCGCTGGTCCAAGGGCGTGCAGGCCGACGCGGCCTGCGGGCAATTGCGGCTGCGGCACGCGTCCGGTTCGGGCAAGCCCGACTAAGCTACGGCTGCAGCGCCGAAGCGACCCAGCGCTGGGCCCGCGCGTCGCGCTGCACGGCGGCCTGGCCGGCCAGCTGCTTGAGCCAGCTCTCCGAGAGCGGCGTGCCGCCCAGGTCCGCGCCCGGCTCGGCCGACTGCAGGCCCAGCCGCTCGGCGCGGGCCGACACGTGCGCGTACAGCGCACCGACCGCCGGTTCGATCGGACCCTCGAGCAACGCCTCGAGCAGCAACGGGTGCTGCCCGAGCAGCACGTAGCGATCGCACAGCAGTTCGGCCCACAGCACGCGCTCGAGCGCGCCGGCCTGGTCGAGCCGGCCCGCGTCGTTGAGCCAGGCGGGAAACGCGTGCGCGGCGACGCCCGCGCTGCGCGCGACGAGCAAGTCCCCCAGCAGATCCCCCCGCCCCCCGTCGCGTTGCGCACCCGGATCGGCGGCGGCGTCTCCAGCGCGCGCGAGCGC
>VGZE01000144.1 GCA_016872755.1 Planctomycetota bacterium | reverse complement strand
CTCGCGCGCCCGGCGCGCCTCGCGCAGCTCGGCCGCGGCGTCCTGGCGCTCGCGAATCGCGGCGAGCCCGCGCAGCGGCGCGAGCAGCCATTCGCGCAGCAGGCGCCCGCCCATCGGTGTGCGCGTGCGATCCAGGGCTTCCAGCAAGGTTCCGCGCGCGCGCTCGCGCTGCGTGTCGCCGCCGCGTTGGCTGGTGACCAGCTCCAGGCATGCGCGCGTAGGCCGATCGAGCACGAGGTGCTCGGCCGGCTGCACGATCCGCAATTCGCGCACATGGGCGCAGGCGGAGCGCTGCGTCTCGCGCAGGTATTCGATCAGCGCGCCGGCGGCCGGCACGATCGGGGATTCCTCGGCGATGCCGTAACCGGACAGCGTGCGCACGCCCAGTTGTTGCAGCAACGCGCGTCGTGCCGCATCGCGTTCGAAACGCCACTCGTCGCGCTCGGTCAGGCGCGCGCCGAGCTGACTCGTCATGCGCTCGTTCGCGGCGCGCCAATCGGCGCTGCACAAGACCTCGGCGGGCGAGAGTCGGACGAGTTCCTCGGCCAATCGTTCCGGTGCGACCTCCAGGGCCTGGAACAGGCCCGTCGAGACATCGACCCAGGCCAGGCTCGCGCCGCTCTTCCCGGCGTAGGCGCAGGCGAGGTAGTTGTGCGCGCGCGCATCGAGCGCGTCCTCCTCGGTGATCGTGCCCGGAGTCACGATCCGCACGATGCCGCGATCGACGATGCCCTTGCCGGCCTTCGGATCCGACAGCTGCTCGCAGATCGCCACGCTCATGCCCTTGCGGACCAGGCGCAGCAGGTACGCGTCGACGCTCCGCACGGGCACGCCGGCCATCGGCAGCGCATGCTCGCCCTTGTCGCGCGAGGTCAGCGCGATTCCCAGTTCGCGCGCCGCGATCACGGCGTCCTCGCCGAAGAGCTCGTAGAAATCGCCCATCCGGAAGAAGAGCAGCGCGTCGGCCGGCGCGTCCCGCTTGGCGGCGCGGTACTGCTCGAGCATCGGAGTGGAACGGCCGGCGGCAGGCACACTGAGCTTGGCCGGTGGGGCGGGGACCTGCAGCGCGCCCGCGTCCGGCCCTTCCGCGGCGCCTGCGCGCCCCGCCGCGGAGCGCGCGGCGGCCTCCGGGGAGGACGCGAAGAACTCCTCGAAGGACTCCTGGCGCATCCAAGACAGTTTATCCGCGATCGCCGGCGGCTCCCGCACCGAGCCGGGCTCGATCCTTCGTGGCCCGCGACTTGCTTGGTGCGCGACCACCCAGTCGGCGAGCCCCCCCTCCCTTGCAGCCGCGACCGTCACAGCCCAGCATCTCCAGGCTCGTCCGCGCCCTGTGCGGGCCGTACTGACGCCCCTCCATGAATCCGCGCCCGAGGACCCTGCGCCGCCCGCCGTTCGTTTGCGTGCTGCTGCTATTGCCGGCGGCTTCCTGTGCGTCGTACCCGCTGCGCACACAGCAGGCCTTCGAGGCATTCCGCGCCGGACGTTTCGACGAGGCTTCCGCCGAGTTCGCCGAGGCTGCGGCCGAGGAGTCGGAGTTCCTCGCCGGTGCCGAGGCCGGGATGGTCGAATTGACCGCCGGTGAGTGGGAGCGCGCGCGTGAGCGCTTCGATGCCGCCGCCGGCGCGGTTCGCGCGCTCGAGGAGCGTGCGCTCGTTTCGGCGAGCGGCACGGCCGAGAGCCTGGGCTCCTGGTTGCTCAACGACACCGTGCGCAGTTACGAGGGCGAGGGCTACGAGCGCGTCTACCTGCACGGCGCGCTGGCGCTGTGCCACCTCGGCCTGGGCAATGCGTCGGGAGCGCTCGTCGAGGCCAAGCGCGCCAACCAGTTGCTCGAGCGCGAGGAGGAGCTCTACGAGAAGAAGTACCGCGCCGGCGGTTTCGGTCACCTGCTCTCGGCGCTGGCCTACGAACTCTCCGATCAGGCCGGGGAGGCGCGCATCGACTACGAGCGCATGGTCGAGAAGGACGTCGGCACCGAGCTCGCGGGCCAGGCGCTCGTCCGGCTCGCGCGCGCCGGCGGGCGCCCCGAACTCGAGCAGTGGATCGCGCGCTTCGGCGACGTGCCCCGGCCGCCGGAAGATTCGGCGACCATCGTATTGCTGGCCGGAGTCGGCCTCGGTCCTTTCAAGGAGGAGTTCGCGCTGACCTGGCCGACGGGCGATGGCGTGCTCACCTTCGCCGTGCCCACGCAAGTCGTGCGTTGGCAGCCGGTGAGCAGCCTGCAGATCGATGCGATCGACGAACAAGGCGGCGCGACCAGCGCGCGCACCGTCCTCGTCGAGAGCGTCTCGACCGTGGCGCGCGAGAATCTCGAGGATCGCATCCACTGGATGGCCGCCAAGTCCGTCTTGCGCGGCGTGCTCAAGCGCGAGCTCACGCAGGCGCTGGTTTCCTCCAACGACGGAAATGAGGGCGGGGCGGCGCTTGCCTTCCTGGCCGGGACGCTCTTTCAGGTCGCGACGGAGCGCGCGGATCTGCGCTGCTGGCTGACGCTGCCCGATTCCTGGCAGAGCGCGCGCTTGTTCGTGCCCGCGGGTCGAACCCGGCTGCGAGTCGGCGCGCACGGCGGCAGCTCGGTGGACCTCGGCGAGATCGAATTGGCTCCGGGCGAGTGGGTCTTCGTGTTCGCCCGCTCGCTCGACACTCAGCTGTACGCGCACCGCATCGGGGGCCGAGATGTCGCGCTCCAGGCCGAGCGCACGCTGCAGAACCTGCTCGAACACTCCGCCGGCGGCACGGGCTCGGCGGAGACGTACCATCCCTGACCATCGGAGTTTTCACATGCAAGCACACCACATGCGATTCGCGGGCGTCCTGGCAGGCGCGCTGCTCTTCGGCGCGTGCGCCTCCGCGCCCTACGGCCCCCAGAACACCTATTCGGGCCGTGAAGGCGCGCTCGAGATCGAGCGCGAGATCGGCAACAGCGACCTGAATTCACACCTCGAGCTGCGTGACATCCGCTCGGAGCGCCGCGACGGTCGGCTGCACGTGCAGTTCGAACTCAGCTCGGACCTCTCCTCGGCCGTCCAGGTCGAATGGATGGCTCATTGGTTCGACGAACGCGGCTTCCTGATCGACGTCCCGCGTCACTGGGAGCCGGTGAAGATCGGCCCGCGCGGCCATCATCCCTGCACGATCGTCGGTCCGACTCCGTCGGCGAGCGCGTGGAAGCTCTCGGTGCGCCCGCGCAACGAGGTCAAGTGAGCCCAGGCCTCCGCACGAACCTCCAACCCACAACTCCTCGATTCCCATGAACCTCAACAAGCTCCTTCCGCTCTTCCTGTTCCTGCCGCTCGGTGCCTGCAGCTCGGTCGGTTACGGCGATCCCGATGCCGTCGAGACCATCAACATCGACTACGGCTCGACCGACCTGCAGGGCTTCGCCGCCAAGATGGTCGAGTCGATGAACACGGCTCCGTCGCTCAACTACTTCGAGCACCCCGGCAAGAGCCAGGACAAGCGCGTGGTCGTCTACTTCGGCGGCATCGACAACGCGACCAGCGAGCACATCGATACCGGCAGCATCCGCGACTCGATCCAGACCTCGCTGCTGAAGGGCGGCAAGTTCCGCTTCGTGTCCGGCAAGCCGGGCCAGCAGGAGATCGGCGACCAGGTCGCGTTCCAGCAGGGCTCCGGCCGCGTGGATCCGACGCAGGCGAAGGCTTTCGGCCGGCAGCTCGGCGCCGACGTGGTCGTCTACGGCACGCTGCGCTCGATCGAGAAGCACAAGGGGCGCTCGCTCGAGTCCGGCGGCATGAAGACCGACGACGTCTACTACAAGTTCACGCTGCAGTGCGATTCCATCGAGACGGCCGAAGTGCTGTGGATGGAGGAGAAGGAGCTGCGCAAGACCGCCAAGACCGGCCTGTTCGGCGGCTAGTCAGCGCGCGACTCGGTCGACGAGCGCGCGGCGCACCGCGTGGGCCAGCGATTCCGGAAGGTGATAGGCCGTGGTCGATAGCTCCGCGAGCGCCGCGCGCTTGCTTTCCCATTCGGCGTCGATCGCGCCGGCTCGTCCGCGCAAAGCCAGCGCGCGCCGTGCCAGCTCGTCGTGCAGCGCGGGCGCGGCCGCGCGGCTTGCGAACGGGAAGCGCTGCGCGCGCAAGTGCGCGATCTTGAGCTGCGGGAAGACCCGCTGGCGCGCGTCCGCATGCGCGAGCTGGTGGAAGTGCGCGGCAACCGGGCCGTTGAGCAGCGCGACCGCGCAATCCGGAGAGACGTCCGCGGGCGGACGGCACGCAAGCAGGCTGTTGCGGAACCACGCGGCCGGATCGTGCACGGCCGCGATCGGCCGGTTCGCCGTCTGGCGCAGCAGCACCGGCCAGCTGCGCGCTCCAGCGAGAGTGCCCGTGCGAAAGCGACGTCCATCGAGCCGCTCGAGGCCGGCGCGCAGCGCGAGCCGCGGCCCGCCGAGGCGGAAGGCTCCAAGGTCGCGGCCCTCGCGCAGATCCGGCCTCAGCGGCGCGCGATCGACGAGCTCGTCGGCCGCATTCCCGGTGTGCACGCCGACGTCGCCGAAGCACTCGTCCGGCCAGGCAGACAACGCGGCAAGATGCGCTCGCAGCGCGCGCAGGAGGTCGGGCTCGAGCGGGCGCGAACCACGCACGCTGGGCCGCATGTGGACCAGCGCTGTGCTCCCGATCACGCCCGGAAAGGCGTGCTCGCCGAGCAGCTCGCACTCGCAAGACAGACCGGGAAGCGAGTCGACGCGCGCGCGCGACGGCGCGTAGCGCTCGAGCTCGCACCAGGCCGCCGGCAGCAGCACCAGCGCCGGCACCGCGTGCAGCGCGCAGTGCCGCGCGATGCGTTCCGCGAAGTCGCCGTGCACGCTGGGCCAGCCGCCCGCGGAGCGCGCGCGAGGCGCCGCGATGCCCTGGCGGCCGGAGTAGCTGGCCCAAGGCGGATTGGCGGCGATTGCAGCGCCCGCGGGCCAGCGCGCGCCCCGGGCCAGCGCATCGCGCCGTTCCAACCGCAGGTGCAGTCGGCATCCGCCCTCCTCTTCGAGGGCCGCGCGCGCCTGCTCGAGCATGCGGATGTCCAGATCCCAGCCGATGAGCTCCAGCTCGCCGTCACGTCCGCGGGCCCGCCACTCGGCGACCAACGCGAGCAGCAGCGCGCCCGCACCACAGGCCGGGTCGAGGAAGGAGCGGACGGTGGGCGCGGCATCGAGCAGCTCCGCAGCCACCCGACGCGCCAGCCGCGCCGGCGTGGGGACCTGTCCGGGAGCGCGCGGAGGGGCGAGGCTGCGGGTCACGCTGAAACTCTTTCGCAGTGCGCGCCTAGGGGCAAGCGCTGTCCGGTCGGCGGCGTTCGCCCGCGCACAGGGATCCGGCTGGGCCTGCTGGAGCTTGACAGAGCTCCTGGGAATCTACATCTCTCTCTCCTGTGACGAGCACCCGTGCGCCAGCGCGGGTGCTCGCTTTTTCTGGGGAAGGCCGCAGCCGCGCAACGGGGGTTGAGGGAGCCGCGAGGGCGGGCCATTTCCTGATTTTTCGGGAAGCTGGCGTGCGGTTGCGACTTCGAAGCGGCTGGTCACGAGAGTCCTGGTGGATCGATCGCGGTCCCAAGAAGGTCGAAGGAAACACGACGCGGGGGTTTCTCCCGGGTTAGGGGCAGAGGGCCCGCCGATTCCGATCGGCGGGTCCTCTTTTTTTCGCCATGCGGCCCGCCGGACCGTCACCGCGCGGTCACGGCTGAATCGGCACGCAGGCCCGCTCCGATAGACTGCGCGGCCACGACCATGGTGCGCTACCTGATCACCGGCGGAGCCGGCTTCATCGGCTCTCATATCGCGACCGCGCTCGTCCAGCGCGGCGACCAGGTGCGCATCCTCGACGACCTGTCGACGGGCTCGACGAAGAACCTCGAGCACCTGCAGGTGTGCGGAATCGACCGCGGCAAGCCGGTCGAGTTCCTGCGCGGCGACGTTACCGATTCCGGGGTGTTGCGGCGCGCCTGCGACGGAGTGCGCGGCATCTTCCACGAGGCGGCGCAGGTCTCGGTGCCGAAGAGCATCGAGGATCCGGAGCGCAGCTACGAGGTCAACGTGATGGGCACGCTGCGACTCCTGCAGGCCGCCGCGACAGCCGGAGTCGACCGGCTCGTGTTCGCGGCCTCCAGCGCCGCCTACGGCAACACCGAGGACCTGCCCAAGGTCGAGACGATGGCGCCGAGCCCGTTGTCGCCGTACGCCTCCGGCAAGCTCGCGGCCGAGCAACTGCTCGCGGTGTGGGGCCGCACGCACGGCCTGCACACCGTGTGCCTGCGCTACTTCAACGTGTTCGGTCCGCGCCAGGCCGACGACAGCCCCTACACCGGCGTCATCGCGATCTTCGCGCGCGCGCTGCTCGAGGGACGGCGTGTGACGATCTACGGCGACGGCGGGCAGACGCGCGACTTCTCGTACGTCGACAACGTGGTCAACGCGAACCTCGCGGCGATGGACGCGCGCGACACGTCCAGCTTCGCGCCGGGCGAGGTCATCAACATCGGCAACGGCGAGCGCATCAGCCTGCTCGAGCTGTATCGCGAGATCGCGCGCCTGCTCGGCTCGACACTGGAGCCGCAGTTCGCGCCCGACCGGCCCGGCGACGTGAGGCACAGCCTGGCCTCGATCGCGAAGGCACGCCGCCTGCTCGGCTACGAGCCGGCGGTCGGGTGGCGCGAGGGGCTCGCGCGCACGGTCGAGTGGTATCGCGAACGGCACTCGCGTGCGCGCGCGGCCGTCGGTTAGCCGCGCAGCGACGAGACCGCCGGGCTCCGGGGCGTTATTCTCTTTCGCCCACGTGGCAACGCCATGGCGATCACGACCGACATCGAGGGACTGGGAGTCTTCTTTTTGGGACGCAAGCTCGACGCGGCAGGCTCCGCCGTCACCGACGAGCCGCTGCTCTACGACGCGCGCGACCTGACGACGCACGGGTTGATCGTCGGCATGACCGGCAGCGGCAAGACCGGACTCGCGGTCGGTCTGCTCGAGGAAGCCGCGCTCGACGGCGTGCCGGCGATCGCGATCGATCCCAAGGGCGATCTCGGCAACCTGCTGCTGTCGTTCCCGGGCCTCTCCGCGCAGGAGTTCGCGCCGTGGGTGGATCCGGCCGAAGCGCAGCGCAACGGGCTTGCTCCCGACGCGTACGCGGCCAAGCTCGCCGAGACCTGGCGCAAGGGGCTCGCCGATTCCGGTCAGAGCGCCGAGCGCATCGAGCGATTGCGCGCCGCCGCCGAGTTCACGGTCTACACTCCCGGCAGCAGCGCGGGTCGACAACTGTCGATCCTGCGCACGCTCGCTTCGCCCGGCGAGGAGACTCTCTCCGATCCGGAGGCGCTGCGCGAGCGCATCGGTGCCGCGGTCAGCGGCCTGCTCGCACTGCTGGGGATCGAGGCCGATCCGCTGCAGAGCCCCGAGCACATCCTGCTCTCGCGCCTGGTCGAGCGCGCGTGGGGCGAGCGCCGCGATCTCGACCTCGCCGCGCTGATCCGCGAGATCCAGAAGCCGCCGTTCGATCGGATCGGCGTGCTCGACCTCGAGTCGTTCTACCCGACGAAGGATCGCGCCGGACTCGCGCTGCGACTCAACGGTCTGGTTGCGTCTAGCAACTTCGCGGCCTGGCTCGAGGGCGAGCCGCTCGACGCGCAGCGCCTCTTGTGGACGCCGCAGGGCAAGCCGCGCATCAGCATCCTGTCCATCGCTCACCTGTCGGAGCAGGAGCGGATGTTCGTCGTCACGCTCGTGCTCGGCGAGCTGATCACGTGGATGCGCCGGCAGCCCGGCACCGGCAGCCTGCGCGCGCTCCTGTACATGGACGAGGTCTACGGGTACTTCCCGCCCGTCGCGAATCCGCCCGCCAAGGGCCCGATGCTGACGCTGTTGAAGCAGGCTCGTGCCTACGGCCTCGGCGTCGTCCTCGCGACGCAGAATCCGGTCGACCTCGACTACAAGGGCCTGTCGAATTGCGGCACGTGGTTCCTCGGCCGCCTGCAGACCGAGCGCGACAAGGCGCGCGTTCTCGACGGGCTCGAGGGCGCTTCCGCCGCTTCGGGCCGCGCGTTCGATCGCGCGCGCGCCGATGCGGTGCTTTCCGGGCTCGGCAAGCGCGTGTTCCTGATGAACAACGTGCACGACGAGGCGCCGACCCTGTTCCAGACGCGCTGGACGATGTCGTACCTGCGCGGGCCGCTGACGCGCGCGCAGATCAAGCAGTTGCAGCCCGGCGCGGCCGCGCCAGCCGCGGCACAGCCTCACGCGGCAGCCGCGCCGCGCGCGGCCGAGGCCGCACCCGCCGCGAAACC
>VGZE01000143.1 GCA_016872755.1 Planctomycetota bacterium | reverse complement strand
CCGGCCCGGCACAGGGAAACGAGCTCGATCCGACCTAGGAATCCGAACCGACCGTCAACCCGATCTGGATCAGCGTGCCCTCGTCGGCACTGACGTCGCTCGAGTAGTCCGAGACGTTGAGCTGCCACTTGGCGGTATGCCCGCCGCGGTACCAGTTGAGTCCGCCGCTGACGACCTGGGTGTCGTCATCGTCGTCGTGATCCTGCAGGCGCAGCGCGACTTCCCACTCACGGCTGGGAGTCAGCCAGCTGCCCGTCACAGCCCAGGGCGTGTTGCCTTCGGTGACGGCGAACTTCGCCGGGCCGAGGTCGTCGTCGAGGTCCGCGATCTCCGCCGCGACGCTGAACTGGCCGAACACGACCGTCGCGTCGAGCGCCAGCATGCCGCCGTCCTCTAGATCTCCCTCGTCGAAATAAGCGGCACCGATCGTTCCCTTCGTGCCGGAATCCGCGCCGCTCATTGCGCCCTCGATCCGACCGACGCCGCCGTTGATCAGGTACTCGGCGCGCGCGGTCAGAGCGAAGTCCTCGGCTGCCAGATCGTCGCCGTTCTGGAGCGAGACCTTCCAGTTGAATGCATCGAACTTCCCGTCGATCGAAACGCCCGGCGACCAGAAGCTGAAGCTCTGGCCGAGAACCGTGCGGTCGATGAAGAGCATCGCGTGTCGGGCCGAGGTCGAACTGCGCAGCGGCGGGCGCTTGTATTGACCGAGCGTGATCCGGACGTGGGACTCGGGGCAGGTCCACTGTGCGTAGGCGTCTTCGAGCGTCGGGGCGATGATGCCATCGCCGGCTACGTTGGCCGGCTGGCCGTTGGAGTTCGCGAAGTCGAAGTTCATGCGCCAGGTGAAGTCGCCGATCGTGCCGGTGGCCCACAACATCGCATCCTGGAAGCGCACGCCCTGCCTGTCCTCGCTGTCGGCCCCGATCACGTAGCCGTCGTCGCTGCTGAAATCGAGGCTGGAGCGGACGACCGCGCCCATGCTGGGTGCGGTGCTCGCGCCCTCACGCGGAAGGGCCGCGAGGCTCGCATCGAGCGCCGTCCAATCAGGACCATTGGCCGCGGAGACTCCGGCAGCGAGCGGCGTCGAGAGCAGCGCGGCGCCGGTCAGCGGGATCAGCGTGAGAATCTTCGAGTTCATGACCTGGGTTTCCTGGGATCTACAGAGTGATGGATTCTTGCGCGCGGCGAGCGCCGGTGGGCGGTGCGACCTCGGTCGCGACGCGCATGCGACTACTTCGAGAATTCGACGCTCGCGTTGATGATATTGCCGATGCACGCGCCCGAGTTGAATCCCTCGGCGTTGTCGAACACGTAGTGGATGCCGCCATACAGCCGCGAGACGGCGGCCTCCTGAGCCGCTTGCACGAAGTTGTCGAAGGAGCGGTCGGTGAAGCCGAGCTCCGGATCGAGGTCGGAGTGGGTCGTGTCCGTGAACGGGATCGGGCCGAACATGTCCGTCAGCACCGTGCTCGCGGCTCCGGACTGCGTCGAGTGCCCCGACGTGTACGTCGGGAAATTCGGCGTCGACAGCAACGGAGACCAACCCGCGTCGATGTTCGCCTGGATGTAGGTGATCGGGCGCTGCAAGTAGGTGTCGTACTTCGTCTGCCAGCAAGTGATGAAGGCGTCGGCGACCGCCATCCCCACGCGCGCATACGCCTCGGCGGCGATATCGAGCTGGTCGTAGGCAGGGTCCTCGGTCACGACGCCGACGATGCAGACCCAGTGCCCCGGAGGCGTGCCGGTCGCCGTCGGCCCGTCCGCCCAGTAGTTGGCGATCGCGGCTTGATCGACGGTCAAGCTGGCACCGGCGTCGCCGGTCACGTTGTAGACCTGGAGCGCCTCGGCGTACCACTCGCTGCTGGTTGCGGTCGAGAACGGCGGTGGATTCACCGGTTGGCACTCGAGCGAGTCGGTCACCACGAAGGTGCGCAGCGCCCCCCAGCAGGGCTGCAGGCCGGTCCCGGTCCCGGTCCAGTCTCCCGGATTGCCCGGCGGAGTGTAGGCGGCGTTGCAAGCCGCGAGGCCGGCGAAGCCGTCGGTCGCCGCCCAAGCGAGGATCGCGTTGGCGAGGTCCTCGCCGTATTGAATCGAGCGCGTGCGAACGGCCGCGGCCACCGAACCGTCGTAGGTGGCGTCGAAGCCGGCCTCGAGTGCGTCGATGGTCGCCTGGTTGCCCGAATAGAAGCTCGAAGCCATCACGGCCATGCAGCGGTTCGCGACGCTCGGCCAGTGGTGGATCGCGTTGGTCGGATTGGGGAGCCCGGCGAGACCGTTGAGCTGGCCCTCGAGCGAATTGTGATCGCTCATGCCGTTCACGCAGGCCTCGTAGAGCGCCACGCCACAGTAACCGTAGATGCGCGACGCCGGCGGAGGTGTCGTGCCGTTGCTCTTGACCAGCGCGTACATCTGGTTCATCCACGCGCGCGCGAGTTCCGAGTCGAAGGTCGAAGCTGCCGCCGAATCCGACAAGCCGTCCTTGTCGTCGTCATCGTCGTGGAGGCAGCCGGCAACCAGCGGAAGGAGGGCCAGGGGGGCGAGCCAGGAGGCGCGCGGCAGGAGAGCGAACGTGGAGGGCTTCATGGGCTTGATCGTGCGGAGAGCGCTCGGCTTCCGGCGAGCGACGGACCGTGCCACTTGTCTAGCCTACAGGCTTCCCTGACACGCGTCCGAAGGCAAGTCCGTTTCCGCACGGGGCCGGCCGCGCATCGCGGCCACCAGGTGCCGCACGATCGAAAGGCCCAGCCCGGTACCCCCCAGCTCACGTGAGCGTGCGCGATCGACCGTGAAGAAGCGCTCGAACACGCGCTCGCGGTCCTGCTCCGGGATCCCGATGCCGGTGTCCTCGACTTCCAGGCAGCCGTGCTCGCCGCGCACCCTCGCGCGCACGAGCACGCGGCCGCGCTGCGTGTACTTGATCGCGTTGTCGATCAGGTTGTCGAGGATCTGTTGCAGGGCTTCCACATCGGCCAACACGCTCGAATCCGCCGAGTCGTGGGCCAGTATCAACTCCAACCCGCGCGCGCGCGCGGCGGGCTCGTGGCGCCGAATCGCCTGCTCCAGCGCGGAGCGCACCTCCACGGTCTCGATCGCGGCGATCGACTTGCCCGACTCGATCCGCGCCAGGCTGAGCAGATCGCTGACCAGGTGCGACAGGCGCTGCGCGTTCGCTTGGATGCGCCCGAGGAAGCGCTCGAGATCGGCTCGCTCCTCCAGCGCGCCGTCGAGCAGCGTGTCGACGTACCCGCTGATCGCGGTCAGCGGCGTCTTGAGCTCGTGCCCGACGTTGGCGACGAAGTCGCGCCGGATGCGCTCGAGCTTGCGCAGCTCGGTGATGTCGTGGAACACGAGCACCAGGCCCGTGCCCGCGGCGGGAGTGGAGAAACGGCTGGCGTGCACCTGCAGCACGAGCTCGCCGCGCGCGGTTGCCAGCGACAGCTGGCGTGCGCAGGTCGCGTCGGTGGCGCGCGCCTCCTCGAGCAGCTCGGCGAGCTCCGGCGTGCGCACGGCCTCCCACAGTCGGCGGCCGTCGAGCGCCACGCCTTCGGACTCGAGCAGATTGCGCGCCGCGCGGTTGGAGAAGGCGACGCGCTCACTCTCGTCGAGCGCGACGACGCCCTCGATCATGCCGGCCAGCATCGCGCGCAAACGAGCGCCCTCGATGGACAGCTCGGCGATGCGGCGCGCGAGCTCCTCGCCCAGTCGGTTGATCGCGTTCCCCAGCGCGCGGGTCTCGCCGCCGCTGAGCGCGCGCACGCGCGCGTCGAGCCTTCCAGCGCGCTGTTCGTCGATGACCCGCTGCAGCTCCACGAACTCCGCGCCGCGAACGCGCTCGAGCAGCGCGACCAGCGGGACGGCGAGCAGCAAGGCGCATGCGATCGCGGCGGCCGCCGCAGCCAGCAGCTCGCGCCGCGCCGCATGCACCGAATCGAGCGGTGCGGAGCAGCGCACGACGCCCACGCTCTGCTTGCCGTCATCCAGACGCAGCGCCACGTAGTAGAGGTCGACTCCGGTGGTCTCGCTGTGGCGCCGCGCGCGGCCGCTACCGGACCGCATGGCCTCCTGGACCTCGGGCCGGTCGCCGTGGTTGGGGATGCCGTCGGTTTCGCGGGAGGTCTCCGCCACGACGGTCCCGTCGGCACGAATCAGCGTCGCGCGAACCCCTTCGGCGTGCGCCTGCGGAGGAGCCGGCTGCACGTCGGCGAGGGCTCGCGGCTCGCTCAGCAAGGAGCGGCCCCAATCCGAAAGCAGCCGCGCGTGACCCGTCAGCTGCGCGTCGATCCTCTCGATCACGGCCTGCTCGACTTGCGGTCCGACCACGAACACGCAAACGCATCCGCCGAAGATCGCGAGGATCGCCGCGACAGCGTAGGTACGCCAGAAACCGGCCGAGCGCAGGACCGTCACTCGCGGCACTTATAGCCGACGCCGCGCACCGTGACGTTCAGGTCCTCCGCGGCTCCCATCTTGCGCCGCACGGCGCTGACGTGGACGTCGACGTTGCGATCGAGGATGATCGCCTCGCCGGCCGTGATCGCTTCGGCGAGCTCGTTGCGCGTGAGCACGCGGCCGGGGCGCAGGCACAACGCCCAGAGCAGCCGGAGCTCGGCGCGCGTGAGCTCGATCGGCTCTTCGTTCACCAAGTCCTCGAAGCGCTCCGAGTCCAGGGTCAGCGGGCCGCGCGTCAGGCGCGAGCGCTGCTTGGCCTCGCCGCGCGCCTTGCTGCGGCGCAGGACCGCCCGAATGCGAGCCACGAGCTCCTTCGGACTGAAGGGCTTGGTGAGGTGGTCGTCGGCGCCGACTCCCAGGCCGAGCACGATGTCGGACTCCTCGCCCTTGGCGGTCAGCATCAGGATCGGCAGTTCGCGCGTTTCCTCGGAGGCACGCAATTGACGGCACACTTCCAGGCCGTCGAGCCCGGGCAACATCAGGTCGAGCACGACGAGGCTCGGCTTGCGGGTGCGGGCTTCGCGCAGGCCGGTCTGGCCATCGCGTGAGACAGAGACGCCGAATCCCTCGCGCGTGAGGTTGTATTGGACGATCTCGGCGATGTCCGGCTCGTCCTCGATCAGGAGCACGTGTTCCTTGGCCATGAATCTCCGCGTCCGGCCGCAAGCGCCCGGCGCGCGCTTGTGGATGCTAGGCCTTCATTCTCAAGGCCGGATAAAGACGCTCGGCCGCTACCCGTTGCGGAAGCCGTAGAAGTCGTCGTTCTCCAAGCCCGGAGCGGCCTCCTCGCGAATCTGGAGCGTGCGGATCGCCCACAGGTCGCGGAAAACGCGGTAGCGCATGGCCGTCTGGTCCAGGTACTCGACGCCGGCGCTGCCGCCGGTGCCGGTGCGCCGGCCGATCACCCGCTCGACCATGCGCGCGTGGCGACCGCGCCAGATCGTCAGCACCTGCTCGAGTTCGATCAGGGTGTCGAGCAGTTCCCTGGGCCAGGCCAGCAGCGGCAGCTCGCGGTACGTGGCGATGAAAAGCATCGCCGCTCGGATGCGTTGGGTGCGCGCCGAGTCGGGCGTGTCGCCGCGCTCGAAGAACTTGCGCACCGAAGCCTTCTCCTGTTCGTAGCGGACGCGCAGCCGCTGTCGATCGTCCTCGCTGCGGCTGCGTTCCAGCGCCAGCGCGCAGGAGCCGTCGACTTCGCGCGCGTGCGCTCGCAGGTAGCTGTCGAGGAAGCGCGCGAGCGCGGCGTCGGCACCGGGTTCGCGCGGTCCGCGCCCGTCGATCGGCGTGCGCCACAGCCACTCCTCCAGCGCCTCCTTCAGCGTCGGCCGGTCGGCGCTCTGCTGGCGCACGCGCGCCAGCGCGCTGGACTCGCCGCCGTCGTGCGCGCGCAGCGCCTCCGTGTAGCTCTCGTCGAGCCCGTAGGGAATGCGCTCGGACTCCTGCATGCCGAGCAGGATCTCGATCTGGCGCAGCTGCGCGCTCTGGAACCCGCTCGCCGGCATGAGCTTGTCGCGGAACGCGAGGTACTCGCGCGTCGAGAGCGTCTCCATCACCTCGAAGTGATCGATGGCCTGGCGCAGGATGGCGATGACGCGGCGCATGCACGCGACGGCCTTGGACAACTCCTGCTCGGCCACCGGATCCGCGCGCATCAGGTCCCGCACGCTCGTCAGCTCGCGCCGGATGAGCTGGAACCACAGCTCGTAGACCTGGTGCACGGTGATGAACATCACCTCGTCGTTCGAGAGCTTGGCCGCATCGCCTGCCAGCCCGCCCTGCAAGGCCAGCAGTTCCTCGACGCGGATGTACTCCCAGTAGTTCGTCGGTTTCGGCTTCATGGCGCAGCGGGCCAGAATAGGCGCCCGCACGGCGCCGCCGCTACAATCGCGCGCCTTCTCATGGCGAAGACCTCGACAACGCATGCCCCGGTCCTGCTCGAACGCTCACGGGAGCTGCTCGCGATGCCGCTGCTCGAGCTCGTCTTCGAAGCCGCGCGTGTGCACCGCGAGCACCACGACCCGCGCCATGTGCAGTGCTCGCAGCTCCTGTCGATCAAGACCGGCGGCTGCCGCGAGGACTGCAAGTACTGTTCGCAGAGCGCCCACTACCAGACCTCGGTCCAGCGCGAGCCGCTGCTCTCGGTCGAGAAGGTCCTGGCCGAGGCCCGCGTCGCGCAGGCGGGCGGAGCCCAACGCTTCTGCATGGGCGCTGCCTGGCGCGAAGCGCCCGAGGGCCGGGACTTCGAGGCCGTCTTGCAGATGGTCAGCGGCGTGAAGGCCTTGGGCATGGAGACCTGCTGCACGCTCGGCATGCTCGACGCGTCGCAGGCGCGGCGGCTGCGCGCGGCCGGTCTCGACTACTACAACCACAACCTCGACACGGGCGAGAGCTTCTACGCCGAGATCGTCGGGACGCGCACGCAAGCGGACCGCCTGCGCACCCTCGAAGCGGTGCGCGAATCCGGCATGAAGGTGTGCTGCGGCGGGATCCTCGGCCTGGGCGAGGGAGAGGACGCTCGCGCCGAGCTGCTCGCCACGCTGGCCGGGCTCGATCCGCAACCGGAGAGCGTTCCGATCAACGCGCTCGTGCAGATCGAAGGCACGCCGCTGGAGCGCGCCCGGGAGCTCGACTGGTCCGAGATCGTGCGCATGGTCGCGGCCGCGCGCATTCTGATGCCGCGCGCGGCGGTTCGACTGTCGGCCGGGCGCACCAGCCTCTCGGAGGAGGCGCAGGCGCTGTGCTTCCTGGCGGGCGCGAACTCGATCTTCTTCGGGGACGAGCTGTTGACGACGCCGAACCCGTCTCCGGACAGCGACGCCGCGCTGCTCGCCAAGCTGGGCCTCGCGTCGAGCGCCGGCGCGCGCTGAAGCGCTCGAGCACGCGCGTGGGTGCACTCGACGACGACTTGCGCTCCGAGCTGGTCCGACTCGAGGCGCTCGGATTGCGGCGGGCCCTGCCCGCGACCGGCGCGGGCGAGCTCGTGGACCTGTGCTCGAACGACACGCTCTCCCTGTCCCGGCACGCGCGCGTGATCGGCGCGGCCAAGGCGGCGCTGGAACGATACGGGGCCGGGGCGCGCGCGTCGCGCTTGCTGGGCGGCAATCTCGAAGTCCATGCGCAGGCGGAGGCCGCCGCCGCGCGCTGGCTGGGTACGGAAGCGGCGCTCTGCTTTCCCAGCGCCTACCAGGCCAACCTCGGCGTGCTGACGGCGCTCGTCGGCCGCGGTGACGAACTCTTCTGCGATGAGCTGGTCCACGCGTCGATCGTCGATGCCGCGCGGCTGACGCGCGCGCGCGTGTCGGTCTTTCCTCACGGCGACAGCGCGGCGCTCGAGCGCCTGCTGAGCTCGCGCGCGGGTTTGCGGGCGCGCCGCCTGGTCGTGGTCGAATCCGTGTACAGCATGGACGGCGATCTGGCCGATCTCGCCGCGCTGAATGCGGTGTGCTCCGCGCACGACGCCTGGCTGGTGGTGGACGAGGCGCACGCCTGCGGCCTGCTCGGCCCGCGCGGCGCGGGCGGCTGGGCCGCGCTCGGCGAGCGCCTCGGATCCCCCGCGCGACTCGCCGCGCGCGTCATCGGCGGCGGCAAGGCGCTCGGAGCCTCGGGCGCCTTCGTCGTCGGCTCGCGCGCGCTGGTCGACACGCTGTTGCAGCGCGCGCGCTCGTTCGTGTTCAGCACCGCGCTCGCGCCCGCCAGCGCCGCGGCGCTGGGCCAGGCGATCGAGCTTGCGGCGTCGGCCGATGCAGAACGCGAGCACGTGCACGAGCTCGCGCGCGAGCTGGCTCGGGAGCTCGAGCTCGCGCCGCCCGCCGCCGCGATCGTCCCGGTTCCGCTCGGCGCCGCGGAGGAAGCCCTGCGCGTCCGCGACGAGCTCGCGCGGGCCGGCCTCG
>VGZE01000142.1 GCA_016872755.1 Planctomycetota bacterium | reverse complement strand
CTTGTTCGCGTGCACGCGCACGAGGCGTCCGATGCGCTCGGACTTGCCGGTGCGCGGATTGATCAGCTTGGAGCCCTTCTGCAGCACGCCCGAGTAGACGCGCACGAAGGTCAGGTCGCCGGTCGTTTCGGCGATCGTCTTGAAGGCCATCAGGCAGACCGGCTCGCTGTCGACCGGCTTGCGCGAGGTGCGGCGCTCGGTGCGCGGCACGTCGCCTTCGACCGGCGGCATTTCGAGCGGGCTGGGCAGGTAGTCGAGCACCGCGTCGAGCGCGAAGCGCACGCCCTTGTGCTTGAGGGCCGAACCGCACAGAACGGGCGTGCAGCCGATCGAGAGCGTGCCCTTGCGCAGCGCGCTCTTCAGCAGTTCCTCGCCGATTTCACCGTCCTCGACGAACAGGTCGAGCAGCGTGTCGTCGAACTCGGCGGCGATTTCGCACAGGTCGTGGCGCGCCTTCTTGGCCGCCTCCATCAGCTCGGCGGGGATGTCGAACTCGTCGTACTTCTTGTCCTCGGCGCCGTCGATGAAGTGGATCGCCTTCATGCGCACGACGTCGATCACGCCCTTGAACGACGACTCGGCGCCGATCGGGATCTGGATCGGGGCGGGCCGGGCCGACAGGCGGTCGCGGATCGACTGCACCGCGTCTTCGAAGTTCGCGCCGACGCGGTCCATCTTGTTGATGAAGCACAGACGCGGGACCTTGTACTTGTTGGCCTGGCGCCAGACGGTCTCGGACTGCGCCTCGACGCCCGCCACGCCGTCGAACACCGCGATCGCGCCGTCGAGAACGCGCAGCGAGCGCTCCACCTCGGCCGTGAAGTCGACGTGGCCGGGCGTGTCGATGATGTTGACCGTGAACGTCTTCCAGTCGACCTGCGTGGCCGCTGACTGGATCGTGATGCCGCGCTTGCGCTCTTCCTCGAGGAAGTCCATCGTCGCGGCGCCGTCGTGCACCTCGCCGGTCTTGTGGATCTTCTCCGACAGGAACAGCACCCGCTCGGTGAACGTCGTCTTACCGGCGTCGATGTGCGCCATGATCCCGATGTTGCGGTGCTTGAGCATGGGATCTGCCTTGGCGCCGATCAGCTTGGCGGGGGCGAGGACGGTCGAGGTCATGGCGCTACCAGTGGAGATGTGTGAAGACGGAGGCACCCGCCGCCGCCGGCCGGAACGGGGTTCCGGCAGCGTGCACGGGGGAATTCGAGCGAAATAGGTTAGCGCAATTCGCGCCGGCGTCAACGGGGGCCGGTGCCGGGGCGGTTGCGGCCCAGCCGCTCGTGCGCCGCCACGAATTCGTGCGAGCAGAAGGCGGCGAGCAGCGACAGGTCGCCGGCCAGCACGGTCGCGCCGAGCAGTTCTGCGAAGACCGGCGCCCCGCCGTCACCGTGCACGCCCAGGATCCGCAGGCATTCCGCGGCGGTGCCCTGCCCCGTGCCCCCCCCGACGGTGCCGACGAGCAGCGACGGCAACTGCACGCGCGCGGCGAGGTCGCCGGCCGCGTCGATCTCGAAGTCGAGCCAACCGGTCGCGCTCTCGGTCAAGTACGCGAGATCCTGCCCGCAGGCCAGGAAGACGGCGGCCAAGCCGTTGGCGGACTGCACGGTCCAGTTGTGCGTGCCGAGCTGCGCGTAGCCCTGAGCGTACACGCGCCAGCACGCGAGGATCTGCTCCGGCGTCACGCGCGCCAGCTCGGCCAGCGCCGCACGCGGGACGCGCGCTTCACAGATGACCGAGCGGCCGCGCCCTTCGACCAACGCGCGCGCGTTGGAGCGCTTCTCGACGTCCTGACCGTGCACGTAGCGCTCGCGCGCGCCGCTCGCACGCGCCAGCTCGGCCGAGCACAGCTCGGCCGCGTGCGCGGCCATGTTGATGCCGATCGCGTCGCCGGTCGCGAAGACCAGGCGCAACAGCACGCGCGCGCCGAGCAGCTCGGGTTCGACGGCGATCAGCCTGCCGTGCTTCGTGATGCCGGCGACGAGCTCGTCGAAGCGCTTGCGCATGCCGGCGACCAGCGCGAGCGCGCGCTGCGCCCGCTCGAGCGAGTCGTAGACGAGCACCGGGTGCTGCGAAAGGCCGTCCTTGATGACGCGCGCACGCGGCGGCGCGCCGGAAGCGAGCAGGCGCATGCCGCGCGAATAGGACGCGACCAGCGCGCCCTCGGTCGTCGCCATCGGCACGTAGACCTCGCGCAGACCGGCGCTGGTGTCGACGCGCAGCGGGCCGGCGAGGCCGAGCGGGACCTGCGCGTAACCGATCAGGTTCTCGATCTTGCCCTTGGCGCTGGCTGTCGGAACGGGCGCGCCGGCCGCGTGCGGCAGCGCGAGCCCGAGCACGCGCTCGACGAGCTCGCGCCGCGCGGCGACGGCGGCGGGTGCGTAGTCGTCGGCGGCGGAACGCGGCAGGCGCGGGAGCGCGGGGATCCTGCTCGAACCGTCTGTCATCATGCGGCAGGGTAGCTACTGCGAACGCGATGCCTAGGCTTCGCCGCGGAAGCCGGGCCGTGGGAGGCTCGGAATCGAAGCCAGGCTACGGGTGGGGAGACCGTACGGGGACCCCCGCCTCGTCGTAGAACGTCCACGTCCCGCCGCGACGACCGGAGACGAAGTCGCCTTCCTCCTTCAACGTCCCGTCGGCGCGCCAGAATCTCCAGCGACCGCTGCGCAGGCCATTCGCGTAGGCCCCCTGCTCGAGCAGCACGCCGTCCTCGCTCCAGCTCGACCACTCCCCTTCACGCAGGGCGTCGCGCGCCAGCCCCTGCTCGGCGACCTGTCCGTTCGCGTGCCACCAGCTCATCGTCGTCGCGACCTCGGGCCCGCGGTACTGCAGCTCGAGCCGCTTGGTCCCGTTCCCCCACCAGCGCGTCCAGTTCCCGGTCGGCTCGCCTTCGCGAAAGTGCCGCTCGGCGATCAGATGGCCCGCCTCGTCGTATTCGAGTTCTTTTCCGTGCCGCTTTTCGCGCCCGTCGGGCCACTGCAGCGCCTGATAGACGGTGCGCACGCGCTGATCGCCGTAGTAGAGCTTGCGCTCGACCTGCGTCGGTTCCGAGTTTCGCCGCCGCACGTTGTCCGGCACGCGCGACGGCTCAAGATCACTGCGGCATCCGGCGCCGGCGAACGCCAGCACCAGTACGGCGACGGAGGATCTCAGCGTCGCCACCGCGCAGCCGCCTCCAGGCGCGCCGCCGGCTCCGCGTTGGGGTCGTAGCCCTTGTCGTCGCCGTAGTAGCGCCCGAGCGCGGCGATCGCCGCCTCGCGGATCGCGGCATCGTTCGACAGGAGCAGCGCGACCAGCGTCTCGCGCGCATCCTCGTCCTCGAGCGCGAGCCGTGTCCGCGACACTTGCAACAGCAGTTGGTCCGGGCTGCCCGCTCCGCTCGGAAGTGCCTTCAGCTCGATCAGGCGGCGCAGCCGCTGCTCGTGCCGGCGCAGCGCGGGAAGCGTCTGCGGATCCTTGACCGCTTCGAGAGCGAACGAGGCCCACGCGGCGACGGAAACGACCGGATCGCGCAGCGCATCGCACAGCGCCGGCGCCGCGCGCGGGTCGCCGGTGCGCGCGATCAAGCGCAGCACCGCGCTGCGCTTGTCCGCGAAGCCGGGCGGGTACTTGAGCGCCTTGATCAACGCCGGCACGGCGGCGGGCCCGAGTTCGAGGATCTGCTGCTCGAGCGCGCGGTCCTTCTCGGGCGTCGACACGGCGAGGTCGTTGCCGCCGAGATCGTTGATCAGCCGCCAGGCCTTGGTCTCGATGCGTCGATCGCGCCGCTCATCGGGCGCGATCAGCGCATCGGCGCCGCCCTGCGTGCTCCACCAACGCTGCAGGCGCGTGATCGCGTCGAGGCGTTCCGGTCGCGGGGCCAGCGGCTCGTAGCCGAGGTGCTGGCCGGTCACCTCGAAGAAGGCCTCGAAGCAGGCTTCGCGGATCAGGTCGTCGCGGTGGTCGAGCCCGGTGATAAGCACTTGCACGCCGCTCGGGTCGCCGAGCCACGAGAGCGCACGCGCGAGGTCATGGCGCGTCTCCTCGTACTTCGCGCGTTCGAGCGCGGCCTCGAGCTGGGGAACCGCGGTGCGATCACCGAGGTGGCCGAGCGCGAGCGCGGCCTCGCGCATGACGTCCGGATCCGCGTCGGAGAGCAGCTCGCGCAAGCGCGCCTCGTGGCCGGTGACGTGCAAGTGACCGATCGCGCGCGCGGAGCCGGCGCGATCGAGCGCGCCCTCGAGCGCGAGCCCGGCCGCGACGGCCTTTCCGACCTCGGGTTCGTCCCAGCCCAGCCGCACGAGCACCTCGCGCGAGTGCAGACGCACGTACAAGCGCGGGTCGGCGGTCGCCGCGAGCAGCGCGGCGCGCGCCGGCTCGCCGATCTGTTCCAGCACCACCATCGACTGGTTGAAGGTCTTGTTGTCCCACGAGCCGAGCGCGTCGATCAACGCCGGCACGGCGGGCCCGCCGATCTTCGTCAATGCGGCGCGCGCCTTGCCGTTCGCCTCGGGCACGGGGAACTGGAACAGCTCGATCAGCTTCGCGATGTCCGCGGGGGTGCCGCCCGTCGGGATGTCGACGGCAGACTGGCCGATCGGCGGACGAGAGTAGTCGACGAGGTTGGCGATGCTCGCGACCTCCGGATCGATGCCCTCCGGCGCCTGACCGACGACCTCGGGATCGCTGGTGACCGCGGCGGTGGACGGCTCGATGCCGCTGAACGGAAGCGTGCGCGATTCGAGCACGCGCGACATGTCCGGGTGGTGATCGTCGATCGGGAAGTAGAGCTTGAAGTACAGCGTCGCCTCGATGACGCCCGCCCGCGTGCCGATCGGCACGCGGTGCACACGCGTCTCACCCGAAGGGATCTGCGTGTTCACCGGCAGCTCGAGCCCGTAGGGCCGCTTGTACGGGTCGCGGAACACCATCCGCGAGCGCGCGATCTCGGTTCCGCTCGCGTCGCGCACGACGACCAGCGACTCGACCGAGCGCTGCTTGAGCTCGGTCGGGAAGTTGTGGCCCGCGCCCTTGTTCTTGATCGTGACGACGACGTGATCGCCGTCGATCGCGGCGCCATAGGAGTAGGCCCGATTCACGTGCGCGACGTCGCGCGCGCCGGGGAACACGTGCGAGCGCGTCATGACGACCGGGCCGCCGAGCGAGATCGGTCGCTCGATCTCCTCCATGTGGCAGTCGACGCACTCGTTGCCGGCGGCCTTGCCGATCGGGCTCTTCTCCCACTGGTAGGGAGTGCCGTGGTTGCGGTGACACGACGCGCAAGCCTCGACGGTGCCGACGTCCGGATGGAAGGCGTCCTTGCATTCGGCCCCGCCCTGGAAGTTCGAATAATCGACGTCGGGGCGGAAGTGACACGTCATGCACGTGTTGCCTTCCTCCAACCCGTGGAAGCGCCGCTTCGGGTTCATGCCGACGCCGGTCTCGAAGATCGGCCGAGGCGTGTGGCAGATGATGCAGTCCTGGTGCGCGAAGCGCGCGGTCGCCAGGCGCACTTCCTCGTCCGTGAACGCGCGGCCGTGGGTCGACTGCTCGTGCTCGGCGAATTGATCGACGTGGCAGCGCGCGCAGAACGCGCTCTCCATCACGTCGTGCGCGGGCGCGGCTGGAGTCGCCGGCGTTCCGGCCGCTGCCGCTTGGGCCGATGCCGCCTGGGCCGCCGTCGGTTGGACCGCGGCCGCTTGTCGTGTCACGGTCGCTGGGGGCACCGCCGCCTCGGTTACCGCCGCTTGCGCGATCGGAACAGGTCGGGCCTCGTGCGAGGGACAGCCAAGGACACAGAGCGCGAGCGCCGCGATGAAGATCGCGGCGAGGGCCAGAAATACTCGAATCATAGGCAGGAAACGTTGGGCACGGCGCGACGAGTCTAGCCGATGCCCCGCCGATGACTACAGCCAGATGCGCGCATCGATTGGCCCGCGGGGCCGCGCCGAGGCACACTGGAACGGCGGCCCGCGCTGCCGCGTCCGCCCGCATGTCCCCCGACGATCGGAACCCTGACTCGCTCGAGACGAAGCCCGCCAGCCCGGGCATCCCCGACGAGCCCGAGGGCTCGGCACCCGCCGGCCGCGCGGCAGCCGAGTTCGACGTGGGCAAGCCGGTGGGCCCGACCCCGCCGATGGACTTCTGGCGCGCCGTCTACGAACGACGCTCGATCCGCAAGTTCAAGCCCGACCCGGTGCCGCGCGAGCTGGTCGACCAATTGATGCACGCCGGAATCTGGGCGCCTTCGTCTTGCAACTACCAGATGTGGGATCTGGTCGCCGTCGACGACCCGGTGGTCAATCGGCGGCTGGCCGAGTTGTCGCTGCAGATGGGCAACGCTCCGGTCAACGTGATCGTCAGCTACGGCCGTGATTTCAGTGAGGACGGCTGGGCCAACGTGCAGTCCGCCAGCGCGCTGATCCAGAACATGAGCCTGGCCGCGCAGGTGCTTGGACTGGGCACGTTCTGGATCACGCAAATGGGCGACCGCGAGAAGGTGCGTGAAATCGTCGGGCTGCCCTACGATCGATTGGTGATCGCGGTGGTCGCGGTCGGCTGGCCCAAGTTCGCTCCGAAGCAGGGGCCCAAGCGCCGGCCGCTCGCGCAGGTCGCGCACTGGAATCACTACGGCGGCCGCCCGATCCCGTCGTCCCCGCGCCCGGCCGACTGGGCGAGCGATCTGCTCGCGATCTACCAGCGCGCGCGTGTGTTGAACGGCCTGCGCCACAACAAGCCGCGCCCGTGGGAGGTGCGTGCGATCGAACAGGTGATCGCGCGCTGGTTCCCGGCCGGCGCCGCGGAGCCCGCCGGCGAGCGACGCTGGCTCGACGTGCTGCCGTGCACCGGGATCGTCAGCGAGCGGCTGGCACGGCTGTGCCCCGGCTATCGCTTCGAGGTCGCCGAACGCACGCCGGAGGTCGCCGAGTTCGTCGCCGCGCGCGTGCGCGGCTCGATCCGCGCGTGGCCGGATCCGGATCCGGCGGCCGGCTTCCATGCGCCCGAGCCGGGCGCGTACGACGTCGTGAGCTGCCTGTACCGGCTCGAGGATCTCGCACCCGCGGACCGTGCAACGCTGTTCAACGATCTCGCGCGCTGGGTCCGACCCGGCGGCCGCGTGCTGATCGGCTACGTCAGCCGCGCCTCCTTCCACGACTGGACGGAGCGCATGCGCGCGCGCCGCGGCGGATTGAAGGGCGTCGAGTACGTGCTGTCCCCCGATCCGAACATCGGCCCGTTCGAGTCGTTGGCTCCGTCCGAGGTCGAGGCGCTCGGCCGCGCCGCCGGGCTGCGCGTGGTCGCGCGGCACGGACTGCAGGCGGTGCCACAACCCGAGGAGATCGCGTTCCGCGCGCGCAATTTCGGACCGCGCAAGCAGGGGCTCGCGCGCCTGCTCGGACGCGCGCTCGGCGCGCTGGAGCGCCTGCCCGGAGTGCAGACGATGCGCGGGCGCTTCCGCTACCTGCTGCTGGAGCGCGAGCGCTGAGCGCAGTGCCAACGTGATGCCTCGTTTCCTGCGCGCGCTGGGATGGGCCTTCGGACTGCTGCTCGTCGCGCCGCTGCTCGCGTGGGGCCTCGCATCGCTCGTGCTGGGTGCCTGGCGCACCGGCACGCGCCCCGCGCCGGGGCCGGACAACGTGCGGGTCGTGCTCGAGAGCAACGGTCAACACGTGTCGTTGTGGTTCCCGACCGTGCATGCGCTGCACGATTGGCGCGCGGAGTTTCCGATCGCGCATACGCGCGCGGGCGCATGGATCGACGAAGTCGCTCCCGACAGCTGGATCTCGATCGGCTGGGGCGACCGGCGCTTCTACCTGGAAGTGGAGTTCTGGAGCGATCTGACCGCCGAGATCGCGCTGTCGGCGGTCTTCGGGGGCGGTTCGAGCGCGTTGCACGTCGAACACACAGGCGCCCCGCCGGTCTGGGAGCTGTCGCGCGAGGTCGAATTGTCGCCGGCGCAGTACCTATTGCTCGTGGACTTCGTGCGCGATTCGTTCCGGCGCGACGCGGCCGGAAACGTCGTGCAAATCGAAGCGGCTGCCTACGCGAGCTCCGACGCGTTCTATGAGGGCGTCGGCAGCTACGCGCCGTGGCGCACTTGCAACGAGTGGGTCTCCGCGGGCTTGCGCGCAGCGGGTGCGCCGGCCGGCGCGTGGACGCCGTTCGCGTACCAGGTGCTCGGAAACTGCGCAGCCGGGGTGCCGGCGCAGCCGCGCTGACCCTCGGGGGAACAACGCTCAGGCCCGGCCCCGCCCGTCGCGTTCACGCAGCGGCTGCTTGGTGATCTTGCCGCTGCCGGTGCGTGGCAACGCGTCGAGGAAACGGAATTCGCGCGGCACCTTGAAGCCCGCCAACTCCGTGCGGCAGTGCGCTTCGAGTTCCGCGGCGCCCGCGCTCGCGCCGGAACGCAGCACGACC
>VGZE01000141.1 GCA_016872755.1 Planctomycetota bacterium | reverse complement strand
CGTGCCCATGCAGCGCGAGTCCGCCGAGCAGTTCGAGGCGCGTGCCCGCGGGCAGGTAGCCGGCCAACTCGTCGCGCACGGCCTGAGGCAGGCTCGTGACCGCGAGCTCGATGCCGGCACCGGGGAATTTGAGCCGCGTGGGCCACAGCTCACCCGCGAGCGAGAGGCGCGTGACGCCGCTCTCGAGCTGCGCGGTGAGCGGAGCGGGCTCGGCCTGCGTCCCGTCGAAGCGCGCACTGAACTTGGCATCGTCGCCCAGCAGCGTCAGCCACGGGCGGGCCGACTGCGGCGCGAGGCGACTGGCGATCGAAGTCAGTCCGCGCGCCGCGATCTGCGCGTCGAGCGAGCGCAGCGGCACGAGCCCCGCGCCACCGTCGGTTGCGCCGGCTTCGAGCAGCGCGACATCGAACTCCACCGAGAGCGGAACGGCAGCCCCCGCATCGAGCGAGCCCCGCGCCCCCAGCGAACCCTTCGCGCGCAACGGTGCCGCCGCGCTCGCGCGCGAAAGCCCGGCCACCAGATCGAGCTCGAAGGTCGGGCCGAGCAGCCCGGACAGTTGCGGGGCGGCCGCGCCCGACGCGTTCGCGATCAGGCGCTCGACCGCGGCGCTGCTAAGCTCGCCGGTGTGCAACTCGAAGTCGAAGGGCGTCAGAGCTCCGCCGTCGGCATAGGCCAGCGCGGCACCGAGATCGCTCGCCCGAGCCTGCAGGCCGATCGGCCGGCCGTCGAGCGCGCCCGACAACCGCATATCGGCCTTCGCGGCACCGCCGCTCTGTCCCAGCTCGAGCGCGAGCTGCAGTGCTTCGAAGCGACTCGGGCCACCGGAAGCGCCCAAGCCGACCGCCCCGAGCCGCGCATCGACCTTCGCGCGCGCCTGGGCGAGCAGCGCGCCGGTGGAGGTCGCGTCCAGCGGCACGTGCAGGTCCTTCACGTCCACGCGCAGCACGTCGTCGTCGGCGCGCGCGAAGCCCAGTTGCGCGATGCGCTCCTCGCCGAGCAGGTGCTCGGCGACGCGACGGCCCGCGCTGGTGCTGATCTGGAGCTCGCCGCTGAACGCGCTCGGCGAAGCGGTTCCGGTGCAAGCGACCGACAGGCGCGGCGCGGCGAGACTGAGCTCGAATGGCCCGCCCTGCGCGGAAGCGCCCTTGGCCTTCAACGTGAGCGACAGCTCGTCGCCGCACAGCTCGACCAGCAGCCCGCCCTGGCCGGCCAGGCCGTCGACGAGCGCCGTCGGAAGGCCGCGTGCCTCGATGAGCCCGTCGAGCGAACCCAGCGGCAACAGTCCCCCCGTGCCGTCGGACTGACTGGATTCGAGTAGCGCGACATCGAAGTTCACCGCCAGCGGCGCGCTGTTTCCGGCGCCGAGCGAGCCCCGCGCCCCCAGCGAACCCTTCGCGCGCAGCGGTGCCGCCGCGCTCGCGCGCGAAAGCCCGGCCACCAGATCGAGCTCGAAGGTCGGGCCGAGCAGCCCGGACAGTTGCGGCGCGGCCGCGCCCGACGCGTTCGCGATCAGGCGCTCGACCGCGGCGCTGCTGAGCTCGCCGGTGTGCAGCTCGAAGTCGAAGGGCGTCAGCGCTCCACCGTCGGCATAGGCCAGCGCGGCACCGAGATCGCTCGCCCGAGCCTGCAGGCCGATCGGCCGGCCGTCGAGCGAGCCCGACAACCGCATATCGGCCTTCGCGGCACCGCCGCTCTGGCCCAGCTCGAGCGCGAGCTGCAGTGCTTCGAAGCGACTCGGACCGCCGGTCGCGCCCAAGGCGACCGCCCCGAGCCGCGCATCGACCTTCGCGCGCACCTGCGCGAGCAGCGCGCCGGTGGAGGTCGCGTCCAGCGGCACGTGCAGGTCCTTCACGTCCACGCGCAGCACGTCGTCGTCAGCGCGCGCGAAGCCCAGTTGCGCGATGCGCTCCTTGCCGAGCAGGTGCTCGGCGACGCGCCGACCGGCGCTGGTGCTGATCTGGAGCTCGCCGCTGAACGCGCTCGGCGAGGCGGTTCCGGCGCAATCGACCGACAGGCGCGGCGCGGCGAGGCTGAGCCCGACGGGCCCGCCCTGCGCGGAAGCGCCCTCGGCCTTCAGCGAGAGCGACAGCTCGTCGCCGCACAGTTCGACCAGCAGCCCGCCCTGGCCGGCCAGACCGTCGATGAGCGCCGTCGGCAGGCCGTGCGCCTCCAGCTCGGCATCCACCAACGGAGTGCCGGCGGAAGAGGCGAGCACCTCGATCCTGCCCTCGACCTTCCCGCTCGCACTGCCCGACAGCGGCACCTGCAGTTTCAATTCCAGCGGCCGGCCGGGAGCGACGTCGAGCGCGAGCTTGCCGTTCTCGATCAGCACGGGAGCCGCGGGCGTGAGAGCGCGCGTACGCGCGTCGGACCAAAGCACGCGCTGCAGCTTCACCTCCACCCCGAGGTCCAGCTCAGCGGGCCAGAGTTCCTTGCTCGCGTATGCGGGCGAACCGCGCGCGGTCGATGTGCCGGTCCCGGCACGCTCCGCCAACGCGCGCTGCAGGTTCGTCATGCCGGCGTCATCGGCCACGAGCTCGCCTTCGAGCGTGATCTCGACGCCGCGGGCGCGTTGGAAGCTGCTGCTCAGAAGGCTCCACAAGCCGGGCGACTCGATCGTCGCGCGCAGGACGGACTTGCCGGCGCCGTCGAGCAGCTCGACGCGTTCGATGCGCTGGCGACCGAACCAGCCGAGCTCCGCCGAACCGATGCTCAAGCTTCCGGAGTAGCGTCGGGCGAACTGCTCGGACGCCATGCCCGGCCCGAAACGGCCGGCCAGGGTCGGCGCCAGCGCCACGCAGGCGATCACCAGCAAGAGCACGCCGAACAGGACGAACGGCCAGCGCTTGCGGCGCGGGCGCGCCGCGGCTTCCACTTGGGCGGTCATGCGCGCATTGTCGTGCGAACCCGGCTGCGCGACAACCCGCGCTCGACCAGAACGAGTCGCGCGCTCAGTTCCAGTTCGGGTCCGGGGGCATCCGTTCCATGCCGCGCGTGAGCGGACCGATCGAGCGCACGGTCGCGCGCCACATCTCGTCCATCGGCTCGCTGAAGAGGCGCGCGACTTCCATGCGCGCCGGCATCCACGATCCGGATCCGATCTCGGCCTCGAGCTGGCCACTGCCCCAACCCGCGTAGCCGAGGAACATGCGCACGCCGTTGCGAGCGCGTTCCGGCTCCCGCGCCAGCACGCGCCCGAGCGCCTCGAGATCTCCACCCAGGTGCAGATCGCCGTCGACGGGCACTCCGCCCGGAATGTGCTTGGGCAGCCGGTGCAGGAAGTGCAGCGTGCGGTGGTCGACCGGCCCCCCGATCGCGACCGGGAAGTCCGCCCGGCCCAGCAGCGGGTGCTCGGCGAGCAGCTTGCGCGTCGTCAGCCCGCTGGCCCGATTGAGCACGAGGCCGAAGGCACCCTGATCTTCATGGCTGACGATCAGCACGACCGTGTGCATGAAGTTCGGATCGACGAGATCCGGCCACGCGGCGAGCAGGGTTCCGGGTTGAATGCGCAGGTCTGACACGCAGGTTTTCGCTTCGACTGAAAAGCCTAACCGGAGCCTTGCTCCATGTGTCCGGTGCAACGCAGCACCGGCTGCGGAGGGTACTTCGGGAAGCGCGGATCCGACTCGGCGCGCCGGCACAGCAGGAACACGCTCTCGCGCGCGCCCGCGACGATGCGCACGTGCGCGCAGCTCGCGCACAGGGAACGATCGAAGGGGAAGGGCAGCTCGTGACGCCCCGGGCCCTTGTTCGAAGCGTCGCTCATGCCTGCGCGGCCGCCGCCGGCGTCCGGTGCTCGAGACGGTACACGCATTCGAGGTGCGGTGTGTGCGGGAACAGATCGAGCGCCACCGCGCCGCGCAGCGCATAGCCGCCGGCAAGCAGCGCAGGCAGATCGCGTGCGGCGGCGCGCGCATTGCACGACACGTACACGAGCGTCTCGGGAGCGAGCTCGAGCAGCGAATCCACGACGCGCGGATGCAGGCCGGCTCGCGGAGGATCGACCAGCGCGACGTCGGGGCGCGCGGCACCGAGCTCCGCAAGCCGCTCGGCACGCAGCGTGTCGCGCACGTCGCCCGCGACGAAGCGCGCGCGCTCGCGCTCGTTCAGCCGTGCGTTCGCGCGAGCGTCCTCGACCGCCGCGGGCTCGAGCTCGAATCCCCACAGCTCGCGCGCGTCGCGCGCCACGGCCAACCCCAACGTCCCCGCACCGCAGCAGATGTCGTAGACCACGCGATCGCGCAGCGGTCCGGCGGCCTCGCGCACGCGTTCGACCAGCCGCTCGGCCTGCGCAGTGTGCACCTGGAAGAACGAGCGCGCCGAGATCCGGAAGCGCACGCCGCACAGGTGCTCCTCGATCCAGCCGACCCCATGCAGCACGCGCTCCGTCTCGCCGAGCGCGACATTCGCCAGCCGCGCGGACTCGGCGTGCACGAGCGTGGTGATCGACGGGCAGCGCGCGACCAGCGCGCGCGCGAGCGCAGCGACCGGCTCGGCGTGGCCGGGCGCCGTCACGAGCGCGACCAGCACCTGTCCGGTGCGGCGCGCCTCGCGGATCACGAGGTGGCGCAGCACCCCGATGTGCGCGCGCGAGTCCCAGGCCGCCAGGCCGCTCGCCCGTGCGAGTTCGTGAGTCGCCCTCAAGATCTCGTTGCCGGCCTCCGACTGGATCTCGCAGCGCCGGATGTCGAGCACCTTCGCGTGCCGCCCGGCAAGGTGCAGGCCCAGGGCGAAGTCGGATGCCGCGCCCGCGGGTTCGCTCGCCAGCACCCAGCGCCGGTTCGAGAACGTGAAGTCCATCTTGTTGCGATATCCGTACGTGTCGGCGGCCGCTTCGACTGACGTCGGCAGCGCGCCTGGCTCGACGCCGCAAGCCAGCAACGGTGCCAAGGCCTCGCGCGTCGCGGCGAGCAGCAGCTCGAGCTGGCGCGGATACGCGAGGTCCTGAAAGCTGCAGCCGCCGCAGTCGGCGACGTGCGCGCAGCGCGGTTCGACACGCCCGGGACCGGGCTCGAGTTCGCGCAGCACGGCTGCCTGCACGTGCGAGCGCCGCCGCCGCAGCACGCGCGCGACCACGCGAGCGCCTGGGCGACCGCGCGCGAGCCAGACGTGCTCGCTTCCGGCGCGACCGCGCACGCCGCCGGCGGGATCGAGATCGAGCAACTCGACTTCGAGCTCCGCGCCCGGGCGCGGGCGCGCGGACGGCTGTGCTGACGCAGTGGCCGGCGACGAAGGAAGCGTCATCCGCACAGTATGACGCGCAAATCATCTCTCAATGGCGGATGGACTACTCCAGATGCGCTACATTGAAACGACTGCATGACCGCCCGACATGAGGGGTTGGCGCCGCCCAAGCGGCGCAGGTTGGGTCCGCTGCTCGCGGTCGTTTCGTTCGCGCTTTCGCTCTTGGCCGTCGAGTTCGGGTTCCGCGCGCTCTACCGCCGCGCCGGGATCGAGGAGCAGGCGATCGTGCGCGCTCGTGAGGCCGTGACACGCCGGCGCGCTTCCTACTACGAGCCGATGGCGTACTACGGTTGGCTGCTCGCGCAGGCGGCGCGAGACAAGAACCAATACGGTTTTTATGGCGAAGAGTGGGCCCTGGAGCGCAAGCCCGGCGTTCTGCGCATCGCCTGCCTGGGCGGCTCGACGACCGCCGGCGGGAATCCATACGGTTACCACGGCTCGTACCCGTTCTTCCTGCGCGAGCAGCTCACAGCATCGCTCGGGCGCGAGATCGAGGTGATGAACTGCGGAATCTCCGGTTGGACGACGGCCGAGATGACCTGCGCCTGGTTCCTGCTCTTGCAGGATTTCCGCCCCGATCTCGTGATCATGCACGAAGTCGCCAACGACTCCGAGCCGCGCAACCATCCCGGTTTCCGTCCGGACTACGCGCATTGGCGCGGCGTGTGGAGCGTGCCGCCGGCCCCGGCTCCGACGCGCTGGCTGGTCGAGCACTCCGACTTCGCGGCCTGGTTGCGCTCGCGCGAGCCATTGCCCTCGATCCACGATGCGACGGTGCTGCCTCCCTCCGGCGCGTACACGTTCACGGACGGACGATTGCCGCAAGCGACCCTGGCGCCGTTCCGCCGCAACGTGCTTTCGATCGGCGCTTCGCAGGCGGCGCTGGGCGGCGCGGTGATGCTCGCGACGCTGCCAACCCAACCGCCCGCGTCGGCACAGATCGATGCCGATTTCTGGCGCGCCGGGATCGCCGAACACAACCAGGCCTTTCGCGAGCTCGCGGCGCAGCAGGGCTGGCTGCTAGCCGACCTCGAGCGCCTCGCCGCGGACGCTCCAGATCTCACCCGTTCGCATTTCATCGACCTCGTGCACGTCGATCGGGAAGGCAATGCCTGGAAGGCCGCCTGCATCGCGCAGGTGCTGGTGCGGAACTGGAAGCCGCTGGTCGAGCAGCTCGCTGCTCGCCAGCGCTGAACTCGTCCGGACTCCGGTTCAGTCGCCGCGCCGAGCGACGTCCGCCGCGCGCAGGTCGGCCGGCGCGAGCGGATGAGGCGCATGGCTGCCGTCGTTGTCCGGCAACGGAACGCCGGCGCGCACGAGTGCCGTGTAGAGCCCCAGGCACACGGTGTTGGCGAGGTTCAGGCTGCGCACGCCCGCGCGGATCGGCACGTAGACACGCCGGTCGTCGCGGCCGCGCAGCAGCTCCTCCGGGAGGCCGCGCGATTCGCAGCCGAACACGAGCACATCGTCAGCCTCGAAGGCAGTCTCGAACAGCGAGCGGCCGCCGCGCGCCGTGAACAATCGCAGCCGCTGCTCGAGCGGGCGCGGCGAGTCCTGTTCCAGCGCCGCGCACAGCGCCGCCCAATCGCGGTGCACGACGAGGTCGACGAGCGGCCAGTAGTCGAGACCCGCGCGCTTCAGGTAGCGGTCCTCGAGGGAGAAACCGAGCGGCTCGACGAAGTGCAGGCGGCAGCCGGTCGCGGCGGAGAGTCGCCCCGCGCAGCCCGCGTTGTGCGGAATCTCGGGATGGACGAGCACGATCTGCACCGCAGCTACCATACCATCGCCCGCGCGCGGCACTCGTACCCCCCCATGCACGACACGCACCACCACAAGCCGTCGCGACTGTACCTGTTGCTCGGCGCGTTCTTCGTCACCAATGCGCTGCTGGCCGAGTTCGTCGGCGCGAAGATCTTCTCGCTCGAGAGCACGTTCGAACTCGCGCCCCTGCAACTGCGGACGTTCATCGAGCAGCCGCTCGACCTGAACCTGACGGCCGGAGTGCTGCTGTGGCCGTTCGTGTTCGTGATGACCGACATCATCAACGAGTACTACGGCAAGCGCGGCGTGCGCAGGCTCTCGTTCGTGGCAATCGGCATGATCGTCTACGCGTTCGCCGCCGTGTACGGGATCATGCAACTGGAACCGGCGGGCTGGTGGCGCACGAAGAGCCTCGCTGACGGCACGACGATCGACATGGAGCGCTCGTTCGACACGATCTTCGGACAGGGCCTGTGGATCATCGCCGGCTCCATCGTCGCCTTCCTGATCGGCCAATTCCTCGACGTGTGGGTGTTCCAGTGGCTGAAGCGTCGCACCGGCGAGCGCTGGATCTGGCTGCGCGCGACCGGCTCGACGGTGGTGTCGCAGCTCGTCGACAGCTTCGTCGTCCTGTACATCGCCTTCGGGCTGGGCAGCGACTGGAGCGGGTCGATGATCGTGTCGGTCGCGTTGGTGAACTACGCGTTCAAGTTCTGCAGCGCGATCCTGATGACGCCGCTGGTCTACCTCGTGCACGGCATCATCGAGCGCTACCTCGGCGCGCAGCTCGCCGGCGAAATGCGCGCGGCCGCACTGCGTGGAGAGTGAGCCCATGGACGCGCCGCGGGACCCACCGATGATCCGCTACGACGCAGCTCCTCGACCGCCCGACGAGCGCATGCTCGTGCGCGCGCGCCTGTTCCGCGAGCTCGTCTCGCGGCGTCGCACGCTGCGCGAATTCGCGCCCGATCCGGTGGCCCGCGAGGTGATCGAGGAGTGCCTGCGCGCGGCGGGCAGCGCGCCCAGCGGCGCGAACCTGCAGCCGTGGAGCTTCGTGGCGATCTCGGATCCGGCGCTCAAGCGCCGCATTCGCGCGGGCGCCGAGGAGGAGGAGCGCGAGTTCTACGCGCATCGCGCGCCGCCGGAATGGCTCGCCGCGCTCGCCCCGCTCGGCACTGACGAGCACAAGCCGTTCCTCGAGACGGCGCCCTGGCTGATCGCGATCTTCGCGCAGTCCTACGGCGTGCTGCCCGACGGGCGCAAGGTGAAGCACTACTACGCGCAGGAATCGGTCGGCATCGCGACCGGCATCCTGATCACCGCGCTGCACCACGCCGGCCTGGCGACACTGACGCACACGCCCAGCCCGATGGGCTTCCTGAACGAGTTGCTCGGCCGGCCGGAGAACGAGCGGCCGTTCCTGTTGCTCGTGGTCGGGCACCCCACTCCCGGCG
>VGZE01000140.1 GCA_016872755.1 Planctomycetota bacterium | reverse complement strand
CGTCGCGCTGCGGCCGCGGACGCTGGGCCAGGCGGCGCGCATCGCCGGCGTGAACCCGCCCGACGTGGCGCTGCTGTCGATCCACGTCGAGCGCTTCCATCGCGCGCGCGCGCCGAACTGAATTTCATCAGCTGCGCGCCCGCGAGAGCGCATCGAGTGCATCGACCGAGAAGCGCTGGCGGTTCCAGCGGAGCCCCAGCGTCAGCCACTGCTGCCACTTCGGAAACGGCTCGAAGACGAAGGCCGGCCGTCCTGCCAGGTCGGCTGGCCACAGGATGTTGCTGGCGAATGTCCTCGAACCCACCAGGGTCGTCTCCAGCGCGGTCGCGCCCAGTGTGTCGGCCAGCTGTCTACCGAGCTCGTCCAGAGCCTCGGTATCCATCGCAAGCTCGGTCCATCCGTCCTTCGACGTCGCGAGGATCAGGAGCCAGTCGTCGCCCGACAGCCCGCTCTCGTCCGTGCTCTCGGCGATCAGGCGCAATTCGGAGACTGGGATCCGCCAACTCACCTGGCTTGGCGACCCGTAGCAGATCGTCCCATGCTCGATGCGGAGTCCATTGCTCCGTCGTGCACCTGGATCGACTGCAGTCGAGGTGCTCGTGAGAGACTGTTTCCGGCTGATCTCGTCGAGGATGACGCCGGGAAATCGCGCGCGACCCGGCCATGCCAAGCATGCGGCCTCGATCAGCGACACGCTCGCAGCAGCGAGGAACAGACCCGGCACAAGGGGCGGCGCGAAGCTGACAATCCCCGCGCAGCCGATCAGTCCGAGTCCTACACGCAGGCACCGGCCCGCCGAACGACGCCGGTGCTCGGCCATTCGCGAGGCGATTCGCGGCAACGCTCGTTCGAGAGCTGCCGCCTCTGCTTCGCCAGGGCGCCCCATGCACGTGACAATGATACTGGCGCGGCGCAGAACAACGCGCGCGGACGCAGGCCGGGGTCCGCGCATACGGGCCCCGGAACCGTCATGCCAGCAGCGTCAGGGCTGCAGCGTCAGCGTCAACCCGCGCGACGAGCTCAGTCCCAGCGGCGACGGCTGGCATCCGCCGCCCCACGGCCACAGCACCTGAGCATGGAGCACGACGCCGGCCAGACCGGCATCCGCCGGAATCGGCAGGTCCGATGTCGCCTGGCCGGAGCCGTCGCTGTGGAAGCTCCACGACAACGGCAAGAGTGGCCCGAACGGATCGACGTGCAACAAGAAGCCCAGGCCGAGCGGATCGGCGCCCTGCGTCAGTGCCTGCGCACCAATGGCCCGCAGGCCCTGCGCGTGCGCAGGGGCCTGCGTGCAGAGCAGCTGGAAGCTCGAGGCGCCGACCTGCGGTACGCCACTGGCCGCCAGTCCGTGCGCGGCCACGCAACCTGCCGTGCCCACGCCGAAGGGGGCGCTGCCCTGCGGCAGCGGAGCGGCGATCTCGTGCAGCACGACCAGGTGCTCCGTGTCCGGCAGCGAGACGGTTGCGAACGGCAACACGAGCTCGATGCGTCCGTCGCGGTCGAAGTCGCCGTGCGCGAGCCAGGACGCGGGGTAGCCGCTCATGTGGCGGCGCTCGGGGCCGAAGCTCCCGGCAACATGACTCCACACCGAGATCGAACCCTGGCTCTTCAGCACGAGGTCCGTGTTTCCGTCGGCATCCACGTCGAGCGCGACCAGGTCATGCACGTACGGTCCGGGCTGCCCCCCCTGTACGAAGTTGAACCCGCCGGCGCCATCGCCCGCGTGATGGCCCCACGAGCTCATCCCGGAGGCGCTGTTCAGACCTGCGACGGCCACGTCGAAGTCCCCGTCGCGGTCGAAGTCAGCGATGGCGAGCCCGCTGACGCCATGCGTGAGCGGCCACTGGCCTGACTGTTGCAGCGCTCCGCCTCCGATCCCGCGCAGCAGTCGCAGTTGCGCATTGGCAGGGAAGGACTGGCTATCGCTCGTTCCCGCGACGACATCGGGCAGGCCGTCCGAGTCGATGTCCGCGATGTCCAGCGCCTCGCAATTGCCGAGGCTGTACTGCTGCGCCACACCGAAAGTCTCGGCCGGCCCGCCGAGCATGACCGAGATTCCGCCGTTCAGCGAGCCGCTGCTGAACTTGATGCCGGTGGCGACAGCGTCGAGATCACCGTCCAGATCGAGGTCGGCCAACTCGACCTGATCGAGCGCATTGCCGGCCGCACTGGTCTGAGCGGGCCCGAAGACTCCCGGGCCGATCGATGGGTAGGCCTCGAGCGTGTCCAGCGTCGTGAAGCTGCCCGAGTAGCTCGAGACCAACAGGTCGCTGTCGCCGTCGCCATCGAGGTCCGCCGCGTCCAAGTCTCGATTGAAGCGTGGGATCGTGTTGAACAACGCGACGGCCGGCGCGAAGCCGCCTGTTCCGTCCCCAAGCTGCATCACCACTCGGCCTGGAGTGAACAGCGGTGCTCCCCCGATCAGGTAGCAGAGGTCGAGCGCGCCGTCGGCGTCGAAGTCCAGCGCCTGCGCGAAGTCGGGGAAGTAGCCGAATCCGCCCGAGTTCGCATCGATCGCGGTGGGCAACTCCAGCCCCTGGCTCGTGCTCGTACCCGCGCCGCTTCCGCGCAGCCACGTGACGGATCTGCCGGCCTGGTGGACGCCGGCGATGTCCTCGTGACCGTCACCGTCGAAGTCGAGCGCCAGCAGAGAGTCGGCGAAGCCGCCGAACCCGAACTCGAAGCTCGGCGCGGGCTCGACGAGTGAGCCCGGGTTCTCGATCACGCGCAACGCGAGCAACTCCGCCCTGCCGTGCAAGACTTCGCCGAGTCCGTTGCCGTCGAGGTCGGTGATCGCAACGCTCAGCGTCTGTCCGCCGATCGAAAGGGGCTGGTAGCCGCTCGCTGCATGGATGTAGGCGTTCGGGCCGAAGCCGGTCTCGGACGCGACTGCGAAGTCCGGATACGCATTTCCGTCGAGGTCGCCGAGGGTCAAGTCCACGGGGAACGGACCGACGTGCAGCACGGCCTCGACCATCAGGGCCGGCGCGCCGATCACCACGACCGCGCTGTCCCCGCGAGCGAGCAGCACGAGGTCCTGCGCGCCGTCCTGGTCCATGTCCGCTGCTTGCAGCGCGTAGGGAACATTGCCGAGGCCGAGCACGGTCCAGGGCACCAGCACGCCGCCGCTGTTGCGCAGCAGCGTCACGTCGTTCGAGCCTTCATTGGCGCTGGCGACATCGAGATCGCCATCGAGGTCGAGGTCGGCGGCCGCGACTCCGCGCGGTCCCGTTCCGACCGCGTGGAACTGTGGCAGCGCGAAGGCGGCGCCGGGCAGCGCATCCAGGCGTGCGATCTGTGCATGGAGTGAAAGCGCCACCAGCGCTTCCGGATCGCCGTCGCCGTCGAGATCGGCGAACGCCACGGCCTTGGGCGCGGGTCCGCAGCCAGCGTCGGGCACTGGGACCGGACCCAGCGGCGACCCGCGCAGCAGAGTCAGCTTGTTGCCGCCCGAATTCGCGATCGCCAAGTCGGTGATGCCATCCTGGTCGATATCGGCGCCGGCCAGGGCGTCCGGCAGCGTGCCGGTGGCGTATTGGCGGGCCGGGTACGGCGCCGCCGTCTGGGCGAGGCTCGGCGCGGCCGGCGCGAGGAGCAGGAGGGCGACGCGGGGCAAGCGAGTACGAAACATGGGAGTTCCTTCGGCGGGGTGACCTCCATGATTGTCCGCACCGGCATCCGCGCAACGCCGTCCGTGTGGATTTCGCGAAATCGCGCTTCGGAGCGCGGCCGGCCGCGGAACTACTCCTCGAGCAGGCTGCGCAGCATCCAGGCCGTCTTCTCGTGCACGTCCAGCCGCTGCGTGAGCAGATCCAGCGTCGGCTGGTCATTCGCGCCGTCGGCGACCGGCAGGACCGCCCGCGCCGTGCGCGCGACCGCCTCGTGCCCGTCTACCAGCAGCCGCACCATCTCCATGGCCTTCGGCGGCACGCTCGGCGCGTCGGGCAGCGTGGACAGCTTGCCGTACTGCGCGTACGAGCCCGGCGCGACATGGCCGAGCGAGCGGATGCGCTCCGCGATCGGATCGACCGCGTTCCACAGCTCGGTGTACTGCACCATGAACATCGCGTGCAGCGTGTTGAACATCGGTCCGGTCACGTTCCAGTGGAAGTTGTGCGTGGTCAGGTACAGCGTGTAGGTGTCCGCCAGCAGCTTCGAGAGCCCGGCGGCGATGGCCGCGCGGTCCTTGTCGCCGATGCCGATGTTGGGGGAGCTCGACTTCGCTTTCATGGAATCGCCCTCGGGTGGATGGAACGCGGGATCGTACGCTACATCTCCGACGCTTCCAGTAGTCTGCTCCGCCATCCCGCGACGGCGGAGCGGATTCCACGCCGTGGCCGGAGACGTTAGGGCTGCGCAGGCGCGCTGGTCGGAGCAGCCACCGGCACGATTTTCATCAACGTGATGACAACTTCATCGTCGTGCGTCTGGTAATTGCCCGATACCAAGTCGATGACGATTCCGACGATGCCGCCGAGCAGGATGTTGCCCAGGAACCAACCGCTCATTCGCGGTGGGAGACTCGCAGAAGCATCTTGATACCCCTCCATCGTGCAGCGTATTTGGAGCGTGGTCTTGTCGGCGACGACGATCTCGGCTGGCGTTGTTCCTTTGTGGCCAGTGTTGGTTTCGTAGTGCGCACCCATCGGCACCGAATTGATCTTCACGCGGTCTTCGGATCCAGTCACGATCGAGGCGCACGATGACACGGCTAGCAGTGCAGTGATCGCGACGACGCCTTGCACAGAACGAAGCATGGATTGCTCTCCTTCGTTGGAACCCAGTTCGGAACGCTTGGAGATTCGCCTCCTCGCGGTGCCATCCGAGGCGCCGGTGATCGGGACTTCCCCACAGGCCACGATCATCCTTCGCTCCCCGGATCCTGTCAACCGAGTCGCGCCCCGTCTCAGGTCCCGCGCCGCAAGACGACCGTCTTGATCGTGTTGAACAGGATCGACAGGTCGAACAGCAGCGACTGATTCTTGATGTAGAACAGGTCGTACTGCAGCTTCTGGCGCGCGTCCTCGACGGTATTGCCGTACGGGTAGTTGATCTGCGCCCAGCCGGTCAGGCCCGGCTTGACCATGTGCCGCTGACCGAAGTACGGGATCTGCTCGGACAGCTCGTCGACGAACTTCTTGCGCTCGGGCCGGGGTCCGACGATCGACATCTCGCCGACCAGCACGTTGAGCAGCTGCGGCAGTTCGTCCAGGCGCGTCTTGCGCAGGAAACGACCGACCTTCGTGATGCGCGGATCGGCGGCGCTCGCCCATACCGGTCCGGAGGCCGCCTCGGCGTCCGCGCGCATCGAACGGAACTTGCGCAGCGTGAAGGGCCGGCCCCAGCGCCCGACGCGCTCCTGCGCGTAGATCGCGCCGCCCGGAGAATCCAGGCTCACGACGAGCGCGGTCAGCAGCATGACCGGCCACAGCAGTGCGAGCATCAGCAGCGCCAGCGCGATGTCGAGCCCGCGCTTGGCGAGCTGCGCCAGCGGGTGCTGTCGGAATCCGGAGTTGAAGACCAGGTACGACGGGCGCATGGCGGAGACAGCCAGCTTGCCGGTCACGCGCTCGAACAGCTGTTCGCCCTCGACCACACCCAGTCCGGCCATCCGACAGCGCAAGAGCTCGTGCATCGGGATCTGCGCGCGTTGATCGTCGAGCGCGACGGTGATCGTGTCGACGCGCAGCTTGCGCGCGAATTCGAGCAGGCCGTCGCGGTGCGCATCGAGCGAATCCAAGCGCTCCACGTCCGGCGCGGGCGCGGCCCCGGCGCGCTCGGCTTCGTTCTCGGGCAAGAGGCCGACGATGCGGACGCCGGCGGACGGGCGCGCGGCGATCTCGGCGGCCAGCTCGCGTGCCCAGCGTCCGGCGCCGATCACGAGCAGGCGTTCGTGCAGCGCGAAGCGCCGCAGCACGAAGTGGAACAACGGCCGCCACGCGAAGAGCAGCGCAAAGCCCAGCACCAGACCGCCGGTCAGGCCGACGACCTGTTGCACGAACGGCAGCCCCGGGAACCCGAGCAGGTCCGAGAGGTTCCACAGGCGCGCCGCCGACAGGGCCGAGAGCGCGAGGAACAGCGTCGTGCCGGCCGAGCCGACGAAGCGCGACGCGCGTTCGTAGCGCGAGCTCGACACGCGGAAGTCGTACAGCTCGTTGAACGCGATCGCGACCTGTCCGAGCAGCGCGAGCAGCGTGGCCGAGGCCAGGCAGTGCGGCAGCGCGTCCTCCGGCGAGAGTCCCTGCTGCGCGAGCAGCCGGCGCGTCGCCATCTCCGGGTTCAACAAGTGGGCCGTCAGCACCGCCATCAGGCTGCCCACGAGCAGCAGCGTCTCGCTCGCGAACAAGAGCGCTTGGCGCAGCGGCAGGTAGTGGCGGAGGACGGCGAACACGAGGATGGCGACCGGGGCCGCGCGCGGGGGGATCGAAACCTATTCGGCAGCCGACCTAGCGAATCAAAAACAGGCCCGCGCTTCCAAGGTCCGTCCGGCGCCGGGCGCCGGCAGCGGCCGGCGCAGATCGACGTGCTGCCGGATTCGGCAGCTTCCGTCGGGCGCCAGCGCGACCTCGAGCAGGTCGATGCGGAAATCCTTGCCGGCCGCCGCCCGTGCGCGCCGCAGCCGCCGCAGGCGCGCCCAACCCACGCGCAGGCCGGGGCGAAAGCGCGGATCCAAGCCCCGGCTGCCCTCCAGCCAGGGCAGGCGCGCGGTCTTGACCTCGACCAGCGCCGGACCGCTCCGCGTGTGCGCGACGAGATCGATCTCGACGCCTGCGATGCGCGCCCCGCGCGCGGCGATGCGCGCGCCGCGGCGCGCGAGCCAGCGCGCGGCCAACTCCTCTCCCAAGCGTCCCAGCTCCGCGTCGTCGCGCGGCCCGAGGCGGGCCAGCAGGCTCGGCCACAGGCGCAGCAGCCAGCCGCGCCAGCGCGCCGGAGGCCCTGCTACTTGTCGCTCTTCTTGTCGCTCTTCTCCGGTTCCTTCGCCTCGGCGCCGTCGGCGTCGAGCACCTGCTGGATCGCGGCTCGCGCGAACTTCAGGCGCACGCCCTCGTCCACCTGCAGCGTCACCGTCTCGTCGTCCAAGGTCGCGATCCGGCCGTGCAGGCCCGAGCTCAGGACCACGCGCTGGCCCTTCTGGATCGAGCGCAGCATCTGCTCGCGCTTCTGGCGCTGCTTCTTCTCGGGACGCAGCATCAGGAAGTAGAACAGCGCGATCAGGATCGCGAAGGGCGCAAACTGCAGCCACAGCGGCGAACTCGGAACCGGTTCCTGCGCGCCGGGCAGCCCCGGTGCCGCATTCGTCGGCTGGGTCGCGCTGGGGTCTTGGAGCAGGAGCAGCCAGGTCGGCATCGGTATCGTCCTCGGGGTGCGGGGAGGGGCGCGGGTCGCGGCCCGCGCAAAGGGGCGAAGAGGCTAGCGCAGCAACGCTCGCCGAGGAAGCATCCGCGGGCCCGGCTCGCCCCGGAGGCGCCGGGGGCCTAGATTCAGGGCCGCCGATGTCCGCTCCGACCTTCCCCGCCCATGCCGCGCAGGCCCGCCTCGTCGTCGCGATGAGCGGCGGCGTCGACTCGTCGGCCTGCGCGTGGCTGCTGCAGCGCGAAGGGCACGAGCTGATCGGCTTGTTCATGCGCAATGGCGTGCACATCGAGGCGGCGGACGCCGGCAAGAAGTCCTGCTGCTCGGTCAACGATGCACGCGACGCGCGCATGGTGGCGGCTCAGTTGGGGATTCCGTTCCAGGCGGTCGACCTGAAGACCGAGTTCCGCGCGGTGATCCGGCACTTCCTGGCCGAGTACAGCGCCGGTCGCACCCCCAATCCCTGCGCCGTCTGCAACCGCGATCTGAAGTTCGGGCGGCTGATCGAATTCGCCGACGAGCTGGGCGCCGCCGGCGTCGCGACCGGACACTACGCGCGCATCGCGATCGAGGACGGCCGCGTCGCGGTGCGGCGCGGCGTCGATCGCAACAAGGATCAGAGCTACCAGCTCTTCGCGGTTTCCGAGGCTCATCTGGCGCGGGCGCGACTGCCGCTGGGCGGGATGGAGAAGCCGGCCGTGCGCGCGCTGGCCGAGCAGGCCGGCCTGCGCACCGCCGCGAAGAAAGACAGCCAGGAGATCTGCTTCGTGCCCGGCAACGACTACCGGCGCCTGCTCGAGCAGGAAGGCGTCGCGCTGCACCCGGGCGAGCTGCGGGACAGCGCGGGCCGCCGGCTGGGCCAGCACGCCGGCACGGAGCTGTTCACGATCGGCCAGCGCAAGGGGCACGGCGTGGCGGGCCCCGAGCCGCTGTACGTGCTCGCGACCGAGCCGGCCAGCGGCACCGTCGTGCTGGGTTCGCGCGACGAGTGCACGACGCGCGAGTGCCTGATCGACGACCTGAACTGGATCGGCGTGGATGCACCGGCGAGAGCCCTGCGCGCGCACGTGCAGGTGCGCTACCACCACGAGGCCGCGCCGGCGACGATCGCGCTCGAGCGCGCGGGGGCGCGGACGCGCGCGCGCGTCGCCTTCGACGAGCCGGTGCTGGCCA
>VGZE01000139.1 GCA_016872755.1 Planctomycetota bacterium | reverse complement strand
GCGCGTCCGCTGGGGACGCGCGGGGCCGAAGTCGTGGCTCGCGGCGAGCTACTGGCAGACCGTGAAGGTCACGGCGTTGGACAGACCCGTGGTGCTCGCACTCGCGGGATCGCGCATCCACCACTGCGCGTACACGGTGTCGCCCGGGCTGAGCCCGACCGAGTTCATGTAGGCCGTGGAGAAGACGAACGAGTAGCTGCCCGTGCACGAGTTGCCCGTCGCGTTGCCGCCGGAGTTGACGGCCACCGTGCGCACGGTCGGATTGCCGACGCACTTGTATCCGCCCTGGAAGGGCGTCGCGCTCGAGCTCGCGCCCCAGAACAGCAGGCCCGACTTCTGGTTGAGCACGTTCGTGCAGGTCACCGTGAACGTGCCCGCGCTCTTGGAGGGCTGCGCCGCGTTCGTGCCGATCGTCGGGAGGCACCCGAGCGAGTTCGTCTTGGCCGTGCAGTACGAGAGGACCGAGTTGCTGTTGGCGTACACGGGCCCGAAGTGGCGGGTGACGCCCCAGTTGCCGACCGCGTCGCGCGCCCGCAGGTGGAAGTAGCGCGCCACGGCCGACGAACCGATGTTGGTCGAGGTGCTCGTTGCGCCCGCCGCCAGGTTCGTCGCGCCGGTCGGATCGAACACGGCGGAGGTGTTCCACACGCCGAGGTAGCCGGCGAGGCCCGACAGCGCATCGCTCGACGCCGCCCAGCTCGTCGCCACGGTCGTAGTGCAGCTCTGCACGTTGACGGTGTGCGACGAGCTCGAGATCACGCCCGGCTGCGTCGGCGCGGTCGTGTCGATCTTGTACGGCCCGGTCGAGGCGTAGCTGGCGTTCCAGTTCCCGCTGTTGTCCACCGGGCGCAGCATGAAGTACCAGGTGCCCTGCGTCAGCGACTCGGCGTAGCTCAGCACCTGCTCGATGTCCTTGGTCGTCCCCGGCAGGCCTGGCGCCGACGAGGTGAAGATGCCGTAGCCGTCGACGCCGGAGACGTTGTCCGCCGGCTGCGTCCAGGTGTAGGTGATCGTCGTGTCGTTGGTCCACACGTTCTCGGTGTGCGTGCTCGAGCCGAGGTTCGTCGGCAGCGGCGGCGGCGTGTTGTCCACGTACACCGTCACCGCGTCGGTCACATCCGTCGTATTGTCCGAGCGCGCTTGCACCGAGAACGACTTGGCGCCCTCCGTGGTCCAGTAACCCTGCCAGCGGTGCGTGCGGCTGGAGTTGTGGATCACGTTGCCCAGCGCGAGTTCCTTGCCCGCGTAGTAGTTGCTCATCAGGTCCGTCGTCGAACCGTCGATCAGCGTGCCGTACGAGGCCGAGATGACCGCGGTCGACGTCTCGGCGAGCGTCACGCCCGAGGCGAAGTACTCGGGGTTGGTGTAGGTCGCGGTAAGTGTCACCGTGTCGCCCGTGTTGATGTACGCATCGTTGGTCGTGACGTTGAGCGTCGGCGTCGGCGTGACGTCGGCGTACGTCACGATCGCGCACACGCCGGCGTGCGTCGTCTGGAACGGCAAAATCGAAGCCGGATAGAGCTTGATCTTCCAGTCGCCCGTGGGCGGGCTGTTGACCATGCGCACTTCGGTGTTGTCGACCGAGGACTGCTGCGCGACGTAGTCACCGGAGTTGCTCGCGCCGGTGAACGGCTCGGCATCTAGGTACATGTCGATGTCATTGATCAGCGCCTGCGAAGCGCCGGCAGAGCACGCGGCCTCCTTGTAGTGGTAGACCACGGTCACGCGCGTCGCGCCGCTGTTGACGGTGAAGTCGAGTTCGACCGCGCCCGTCGTCCAGCTCTGGTTGAACGACCAGAAGTACAGCGCCTGCTGCGACGATCCGTAGTTGGCCTTGTAGGCCTCGACGCGGCCGACGCCGTAGGAGTTCAGGTGCGTCGCGTCGCCCGAGGGCGAGTCGATGGTCTGCTCGGCCTTCGACAGCGAGCCCGCCATCAACACCGCGGACAGCGCCGAGGGGTTGTAGCGCAGGAACGAGTAGTGATCGCACAGCTGCGCCGCCATGCTCGCCACCAGCGGCGTCGACATGCTCGTGCCGCCCTTGATGACGTAGCCAGTCGTCGTCCCGTTCTGGCAGGACAACAAGTCCTGACCGACGGCGCAGACGTTCGGTTTCCAGCGCCCATCGCCGCACGGACCGCGGCTCGAGCCGGTCCAGATCGTGCCCGGATCGCCGACGCCGTAGGCGCGCGAGTCGACCACGTTTCCGACGGTCAGCGCGTTCTTCGCGACCGACTCCTCACCGCACGTGCCGGCGGTAGGGCCCTCGTTGCTCGCCGACCAGATCCACAGCTGATCGTTGCTGAACGCGTTGGAGTCGATCGTGCGCGGATCGGTCTCGCTGCCGATGAACGGCGTGGTGACGACGTTGGAGCTGTAGGAGTTGCTCACCACCATCGGCGCCGGCGAGATGTACGTCCCGTCGAAGTACGACGAGTTCATCACCGACAGCCAGGTCGAGAACGACGCGTTGCTGCCCTTGCGCACGACGAAGAATCGCCGCCACGGATCGAGGCCCAGGCCGGGCGCGCCGCCCTGCCAACTGTCCTCGACGTCGTCGTTGCCGAGCACGGTGCCGCCGGTGTGCGTACCGTGACCGTTGGTGTCGTCGAACGGGTTGCCGGCGCCGCTGTAATCCCAGCCGACGCCGTAGGGATCGATCGCGGCGTGGCCGGTGTCGAGCCCGCTGTCGATGATGCCCGCCTGGCACGAGCCGCTCGTCGCGCCGTCGTAGCTCGCACGGATGCGGTCGGCGTTGGACATCGGCATGCCTTCGTCGTGGTCGTACTCTTCCTCGTTGTCGAGATCGACGAACTGCACGAAGTCGAGCGCGACGAGTTGCTCGAGGAGCTCCGGCCGCAGCGTCGCGCGGAAGGCGCGGACCGATTCGATCCACGCGCCGACCTCGACGCCCAACTCCTCCAGGCGCTTCTGCTGCCAGCCGTTGGCGTAGGTTTCCTTGGCGTCGAAGGCGGGGCTTCCGCGCTTCACGTTGCCATCGGGATCCGACTCGATCGCTTGGGCCACGACCTTCTCGACGGAGGCCGCGCACAGGTCGCTCTCGAACACGTTGACGTACACCGAGAGTTTCTCGCCCGGCGCCTTGGCCACCGTCACGGCCACGTCCGGGTGCAGCTTCTGCCACGCGCGCGGCGCGCCGACCCAGCGCACGAAATCGAGGCCTGCGAGTTCGCTCAATCGCTCGGGCCGCAGCGCCACCTTCAGCGTGTAGAACGGGTGGAACTCGATCGCGCGTGCTCCGAGCGACTGCAGCGTGCGCACGCGTTCTTCGGTCATGCGCTTGGAGAACATCACGAAGCCGTAGGTCGAGCGATCGGGCCGGCCGTCGAGCGGCAGGCTCGCCGCGAACTGGCTCAGGAGCGGGTCGATGCGCTCGCCCTCAGGCGGGTAGTACGCACCTGCGGCGAAGCCGAGGAAGAACGGGTCGCCGCCGGCCGGCGCGAGCACGCGATCGGCGCCCGCGGCAGGCTCGATCTGCGCCGGCCGCGGCTTGCGGATCTCGTCGTCGAGCGGCTGCGTGCCGACGATGTGCGGAGTGCCGATGATCGCGTCGCGCGGAGACTCCTCCTGAGCGATCAACGGGGCCTGGACGGACGCGGAGAGACAGATGCTGAGCAACATGCTTGAACCCTCGAAGCAAATCTCCTAGCCGGCGGACGGGTGAATGGGGCGAATAGGAACTCCAAGCGGATGACATCCGCCGGAGGCGGTCGGCGTCGACCGCGATAGGGAGGTCCGCCGCGGCTGGGCGATCCGTCAAGTGCCCGCGCGAAGTCACCTCCGCGCTGCTGCTCGTCCCGCCGCGATGATTCCCGGGAACCCGCACGGGGCGGGTGGGGAACAGCGACGGAGCGCATCCACCCTGCTCTCCCTGCACCATGAATCAGCGTCCCGTTCCCGTCACCGTGCTTTCCGGCTTTCTCGGAGCCGGAAAGACCACGCTTCTGAACCATGTGCTCCGCAACCGCGAGGGGCGGCGCGTCGCCGTGATCGTCAACGACATGAGCGATGTGAATATCGACGCCAAAGTCGTCGGTAGCGGTGACGCGATGCTGTCGCGCACGGAAGAGAAGATGGTGGAGATGCACAACGGTTGCATCTGCTGCACGCTGCGCGACGACCTGCTCAAGGAAGTCTCGCGGCTTGCCAGCGAGGGACGCTTTGATGCCATCCTGATCGAGTCGACCGGCATCTCCGAGCCCATGCCGGTGGCCCAGACATTCACATTCACGGATGAGAATGGTCGAACGCTCAATGACATCGCCCGCCTCGATACATGCGTGACGGTCGTGGACGCGCGACGCTTTCTCGAGGACGCGCGGGCGATCGACTCGCTGAAGGAGCGCGGGCTCGCTGCCGGCGAACAAGACGAGCGCGGCGTGGCGGACCTGATCGTGGACCAGATCGAATTCGCCGATGTGATCGTGCTCAACAAGACCGACCTCGCTTCGGCCGAGGATCTCGACACGGCGGAGGCGGCCCTACGCGCGCTCAATCCGAAGGCCCACATCGTGCGATCGCGGCGCGGTCGAGTGCCGCTCGTGGAGGTGCTCGACACCGGGCGCTTCGACATGGAGGTCGCCAGCCAGAGTGCCGGCTGGATGCGCGAACTCTCCGGCGAGCATGTTCCTGAGAGCGAGGAATACGGCATCTCGAGCTTTGTGTATCGCGCGCGCCGTCCGTTCCATCCCGAGCGCCTGCACCTCACCTTCACGCGCGGATTCGGTGAAGTGTTGCGCGCCAAGGGGTTCTTCTGGATCGCAACGCGGCCAGATCTGATCGGCTGCTGGTCGCAGGCTGGGCCCACGGCATCGATCGAGCCGATCGGTCGCTGGTACGCGGCGACGCCGAAGGACGACTGGCCGGATGACGAAGCTGCGCGTCTCGAGCTCGAGTCGCGCTGGGAGTCGCCTTGGGGTGATCGGCAGCAAGAGCTGGTGTTCATTGGCATTGAACTCGACCGCGAGGGCATCTCGCGCGCACTCGACCTGTGCCTGCTCACCGAGCGCGAGCTCGAGTTGGGCTTCGAGGGATGGAAGGGACTCGGCGATCCCTTTGATCCGTGGGTCCTTCAACCCGCCGAGGACCTCGAGACTCCATCGGAGAATTGAGCTCATGGCACGCAGGTGTCCTATCACGGGCCGCGGCACGACCAGCGGCCAGCAAATAGCGCGACGTGGTCTTCCCAAGAAGAAGGGCGGTATCGGCCTCAAGACGACCGGCCACACGCGGCGCAAATTCAAGGTCAATGTGCAGCAAAAGCGCATCTGGGTGCAGGAGCTCGGTCGCTTCGTGCGCGTGCGCGTGTCTACGCGCGGACTCAAGCTCATCGACAAGCGCGGTGCCTATGTTGTGCTGCGTGAGGCCGGCCTGCTGCCCAAGGGCGTGAACAAGGAGCCCAAGAATTGAAGACCAAGGAACGGTTCTGCTTCCTCGCTTGCACGGGCTGCGCGACGCCGGGCCGCAGCCGGTACACGACCCACAAGCGCGCCAAAGCGAGCTACAAGCTCTCCAAGAAGAAGTACTGCCGCTTTTGCCGCAAGCACGCGGAGCATGTGGAAAAGAAGCTCTGACCGGCGAGCGATAGGAACTCCAAGCGGGCGACTTCCGCTGGAGGATGTCGGGGTCGACCGCGAGGTCGACCTTTGCCGTGGGGCGGTGGTGCGGACGCTTTGGATACGAGCGGGGCGACTCGGCCGGCGCGGGTCGCGGGCGGGGAGCGCGCTCGGCGGAGGCCGGCGCACGCTTGGGCACGACCAGATCGCGCCAAGCGGAGGTCGGCGCGGGCACGCCGTGGTAGGTGAGACAAGTGGGCGCGCGGCGGCGGAACGAGCGCCGCGAGCCGCTCGATGACGGTGAGAGGGTCGAAGGAGACGGCGGATGTGCCGTCACGCCAATGTCGTTTGGGGCCGTAGACGACGCGGCCGTCAGGGGCGAGCGCGAGGCGCTGCGTCGCGATGGGCGGGCGAGTGATGGGTAAGCCCCGGTTCGTCGCGCAGCGACGAATCGCAACGACGCCTTGGCGTCGTTGCGAAGGGGATCCGGCAGAGATGCTCGAGCCGCGCGAGCGGCGGGGAGCTCTCGGGCGCGAGCGCGGCGGATCCGGAGATCGGCGAATGGCGAGCGACTCGGAGCCCGACATCGGGGGGCGCGGAGTAACTTGGGCGCCTACGCCTCGCCTGCGGCGCTCCCCGTCGCCGCACCTCCAGACGGCGCAACGGCGGCGCGCCGCGACCGGAAGGACATCAGCGTGACGGCGAGATAGGCGGCGAGCACGATGTAGAGCAGGGCCTTCAGGCCGAGCGCCATCGACAGGAATTCGGCGAGGCCACCGGCGACGGCACCCAGCAGATTCCAGCCGAAGGCGAGCTCCGGTCTGGCGCGCTCTGCGAAGCGCAGCGCAAAGCAGGTGGAGGCGAAGAAGACCGGGGTGCCGACCAGCGCGATCGAAGCCAGCATTCGCGCAGGTGGCTCGAGGTCGAGCAGGATGTCACTGGGCATCAGAATCACAGCCACGAGCGAGAGGACGAGACCGAGCACGCTCGCGAGCCACGGGATCGGCCGCCACGCCATGGCAATGGTGGCGATCAGCACCATCGTGAGGATCGCGGCGAACACCACCGCCGAGGTGAACCATGTCGCGCCCCAGGCCAGATTCATGGCCGTGACCGAGCGCGTCTCGAGCAGCAGGAACGCCACGCCGAACAGGAACATCTCGATATCGATGCCGCCGCGGCCGCGGAGCCCCCGGCGCATGTCGGGCGAGGCGATCAGCACCCCGACGAGCGAGATGCCGGCGAACACCGTGATCAGCATCGCGTAGAAATCGCTCACGCCGCGCTCGACCAGGTACAGGAAGGGCCAATCGTCGTCAGGCAACTCGGTGCTCTCGCGGATCTTCGCGACGCTCTCTGGATCCGGACGTCGCACGCCCTTGACCTGGAATGCGTCAAAGGCGTCCCCGCAGAAGAACATCGCGTGGCCATCGTAGGTCTTGGCCTTGACCAGCGGCGGCTTGCCGAAGATCTCCGTCAGCAGCGCGATCTGGCGGTCGCGGATGTAGTCCGCGACATGGCAGTCGAACAGCACCACGAAACCGCCGCCGGGAGCGAGGCGATCGCGGGCGAGCTCGAAGCACTCGCGCGTGTACACGAAGTTGTCGAGGCGCACATTCGACAGCGCCGACAGGCGCGTCAGGGAGTCGAGCGTCCCGAAAAGGATGATGTCGTAGCGCTCCGTCGTGCGGTTCAGGAAGGCGCGACCGTCGTCGTTGACGGCGATCACGCGCGGATCGGAGTAGGGCCTGTTCGGATGGCCCCGCCGGCCGAGCTCCTGAATCAACGGGTCGATCTCGACCGCCGTGACCTCGGCGACCCCTTCGTCGAGCATGGTGGCGACGTCATTGCCCGACCCGGCCCCGATCACCAGCCCCTTTTTCGGCACCGTGGAGAGCAGCCGGTACGGGAGGTGGTAGTCCTCGCGAATCAACTTCATCCACGCTTCGATGCGCGGATCGGGATGCGTGTCGTTCTTCGACAGAGGCAGCGCGCCCTGGTGCCACGCGCCATTGGTCTTGATCAGCAAGCCGGGGCGATCAGCGGGAACCTCGGTGGAGACCGCGTAGTACGGGCTGTAGAACTCGGCTTTCTCGGCGAACTTCAACACGGCGACCAACGCCAGCGCGCCGATGGCGTGGTAGGCCCAGCGCCTGTGCTGCGCGAACAGGAACGGCGCGAGCGCGAGCACGATGACCGTGAACCAGACCACCGGGAACGTGCGCAGGAAGCTCGCCAGCGAGAACAGGATCACGCCGAGCAGCGAACCGGCGATGTCAAAGGAGTACCCCCAGAGGGAGTTCGACTGCTCGCGGAAGCGCACGAGGCGCTCCGCCACCAGCTGCCCGAGCGGAATGAAGGTCAGCGCCGAGGCCACGAAGGCCCAGGCGATCGGAAGCTTGACGCCCTCGACGATCGGCGCGCCAGTGCCCTCGAGGTCGTCGTAGAGCAGCCAGAGGAAGTCGGTGACGGTCTCCGAAGTGAACACGACGCCGCTCAAGGCCCACGCCGTGCCCACGAGCGTCACCATGGAGGCCGGCCAGAGCCACAGCAACGAGCCCTTCCCTGCGCGCAGGCAACCGATCCCCAGCCCCAGGAAGGCGCTGATCAGGATCAGGTTGGGGAAGTAGGCGAGCACGCGCACTTGTCCCGGCAACCAGCGGATGAGTGCAAGCTCCTGCACCAGCACCGCAAAGGAGATCACAGTCAATTCGAGGCCGATGCGGAGCGTCGAGTGCTGGGGTTGCTGCAAGTGAACCGTCTTTAGATAACGAGTTGAACGGGGGGGGTCCGCATATGTTAGACGACGGCATTGTACGAGGTAATCCGCCCGAAGGAGGTCCTCTCGATCCAAGGCGGCACCGCGCTGGTGGTCGAGTTCGCGGCGGACGGCTCGACGACGACCGCTCACGCGCGACGGGCGCTGCCGCCCCAGCTGGGTGAGGGTTCCACGAACTCGGCGATTTCGTGATCGAGCCGGCGCCGCTGCTGGCGTCGGGTCGCGTACTCGACGAGCACGGCCACCCGCTCGCGGGGGCATGGGTCGAAGCGTTCGCGAGTGAAGGCTCCGCGCGCGCAGGATCCTGTGCCAGCAGCGCGGACGGATCGTTCCAGG
>VGZE01000138.1 GCA_016872755.1 Planctomycetota bacterium | reverse complement strand
GAAGCGGTGCTGCAAGCGCTGGCCTGCCGCGACGAAGCGCTGGTCGAAGAGCTCGTGCCGGGTGTCGAGATCACGGTGCCCGTGTTGCGCTCCGCGCACGGCACGGTCGCCCTGATGCCGGTCGAGATCCGCCCGGCCGACGGGCGCTTCTTCGACTACCAGCAGAAGTACGCGGCGGACGGCGCGCGCGAGCTGTGCCCGCCCGAGCGGATCTCACCCGAGGAGGTGACGGCGGCGCAACGCGCCGCGCTGCAGCTGCACGAGCTGTTCGGATGCGGCTCGTACTCGCGCACCGATTTCATCGTCGCAAGATCGGGGCCGCACAGCGGCCAACCGGTGTTCCTCGAAGTGAACACGCTGCCGGGATTCACGCCGCGCTCGCTGCTGCCGCAATCGGCGAGTTGGCACGGCATCGAGTACCGCGAGCTGTGCCTGTTCCTGCTGCTCGAGGCCCTGGCCTGAGCGGCGGGCGCGGCACTTGCGCCCTTGCACGCGAGCGCTCCGCGCCCCATGCTGAGCGGTCCGTGCCGGGGTGGCGAAATGGCAGCCGCGATGGATTCAAAATCCATTGCCCGTTGAGGGCGTAGGGGTTCAAGTCCCCTCCTCGGTACCCTGCCGGCTCGCCGGCTCGGGAGTGGGGGACCAGGGCAGTTCCGCCGCGTCGCGCAGCAGGAGCGGCACGCGCCGCGCGCACACATCGACCAGCACGGCCGAACGCGTGCCCGGCACGTGCTCGAGCAGCCAGTGCCGTGGAGCGAGGAGTCCGAGGCCGATCAGGAACGCGCTGAAGCACAACAGTCCGGTCAGCAGGCCGGCCAGCAGACCGCCGATGCGATCGAGCAGGTCCAACTGCAGCGTCTCGAGCGCGCTCTTGCCGAGCTGACCCAGCAGCGCCGCCGCGCACAGCGCCAGCACGAACAACGCGCTCCAGGCAACGCCGTGCGCGACGCGCGGATCCAAGGCCGCCGAGAATCCGCGCAGCGCATCGGAAACGACGTCGGCGAAGGTGCGCGCGACCAGGATCGCGGCCAGCACGCCGAGCAGGCGCACGACCTGCCACCACAGGCCGCGCAGCAGGCCCAGGAACCCGAACACGGCGAGGAACAGCAAGCCCAACAGGTCCACCCAAGGCCACTCGCCACTGGTCGGGGCTGCATCCAACACCGCGAAGTATAGGAGTCCCACAGCGGCTGGTACCATCCGGGCTTCACGACGATGATCACCGATCCCGATCGCAGCCGCGCGCTGCTCGAAGTCGCCTTCGCCGCCGCCGTCTCGCGCCTGCTGGAGCAGGCCGAGCTGCAGGCGGAGTTCGAGCGCAGCAGCGCCGTGTTCCGACCCGCCGGCCCCGCCTTGGCGGATGACCCGGGTGCGTCGCTCGCGCGGCGCAGGCACCTGGAGTGGTTCCTGCTGGAGCGCCCGTCGGAGACCCTGGGCAGCGTGCCGATCGAGCAGTGGGCCGCCGAACTCGCCGCCGAGCACGAAGGAGCCGAGGCCTTGCTGCGCTCCAAGGCCGCCGTGTTCGAGGTGCTGAGCTCGGGCGCCGACATGGCGTTGCGCGTGCGCGATCTGCTTGCGCGCACCGAGGACGTGCTCGACGAGCCCGAGGTGGCGCTGGAGCTCAAGCCGGGCGACCTGATCGTCGGGCGGCTGTTCCCGACCATCGATGGCGCCGCGGTGCTGTCGCCAGCCGCGATCTGGCTGCGCGATGCGCAGCTGACCGCGGCGCTGCGCCGCGACCTCGATGCGCTCCGCGCGGCTCGCCGCGGCACGCTGCGCATCAGCCAGGCCGAGCTGGAGCGCATGTTCTTCGGACCGCTGGCCGCCGCGAGCGCGGCCGCGTCCCGCACGCCCGGGGTGGTGCGCCGCGCCGCGCGCAACCAGCTCGCGGCGCTGCTGGCGCGCGCCGGTTTCGACAGCGAGGCGATCGAGGCCTGGTGCGAGCACTTCGCCGCCACTCCGTACGAGACGAGCGGGCTGCTGCCAGGAGCCGCCGATCCGCTCGGCGAGTTGATGGAGGAGTTGGCGATGCACACCGACATCGATCTGGTGGAGGCCCGCGCGACCGGATTGCAGGCCTGGAGCGTGCTGGGCGCGGCAACACCGATCGCACCGGAAGCCGCCGTGGCATCGCCCGAGACTTCCGAAGCGGATGGGGGAGACAGCCCCCAGCGCTGGGATGCCGCCGCCGCGCTGGCTGCCTTCGACCGCGAACGCGCGGAGGGAGCCGATCTGGAGAGCGCCTTTCGCCGGCTGGAGGCTCGCCTGGGCGTCGACACGGAGGATGGCGAAGAGGAAGCGGGCTCGGCCGAGGCGGGGCCCGGCGTGCTCGAGGTCCTGATCGACGAGTACGCGTGGGAGCGCGAGCAGAACGGCCAGGCACTGGGCACGGACGAGTTCCGCTGGCTGCGCGCGTTCGCGCAAGTGCAGGCCGGGCTGCCGGGACTCGAGGACCTGGGCGCGCAGGCGCTGGTCGCATTCGCGACCGTGCACGCGCGCCGCGCGGGTCTGCTCGCCGCGCCCTCTCAAGTTGCTGCCTGCTGTCGCTGCCTCGAGGAATTCGCCGCCTGGTGCGAGCGCGAACAGGATCACCCGCTGCACGCCAGCGCCGCCAGCGCGCTCGAGCAGGCACGTCCGGACCTGGAACGCGTGCTGTCGATCGAACTCTCGTCAGGCAATGCGTGCTGTGATTCACCGGCGCGACAGGTGCGCGCCTTGCATGCGCCGAACGTGCTCGAGCTCGAGAACGAGCGCGTGCAGTTGGCCGATCCGCTGCCGCAGGCGCTGCGCGCGGGCGACTGGGTGCAATGCGCTTCCGAGCGCGATGGGCGCCTGCGCCTGGCCGCGGTCTATCCGCCGCAGGCCGCGGACGCGCTGCCGGGCCGCAGCGCGGGTTGAGGCCGCGACGAGCTCAGCGCGCTTCGCCCGGAAGCGCCGGCGCATCCGCGCCACGCCAGGGCGCCTGCACCTCGGTCAACAACTCGCCGCCCTCGAGCGCCGCCTCGGGATTGACGTAGATCTCTCGCAGCGGGCCGGCGAGTTGCCAACCGCGCCCGCGCAGGAAGTCGAGCAGCGCCGGGTACGCGCGCGGCACTTCCGAGTAGGCTCCGGCAACCACGGCGTAGGCGACAGTCGTGCTCGGCAGCACGTCGAAGCGCAGACTGCCGCGTCCGCTGGTCTCCGCGCTCACCGGCATGCAGGCGCGCGCGCGCAGTGCCTCGGGAGCCACCATCGACGGATCGTCGTAATAAAGGCCGAACATCGGACCCGTCGGAGCGATCTGCTGTGTGTCGAGCGCCTCGAGCAACGCACTGAAGGCCTGCCCGATCGTGCGATAGTCTCCGTTGTGCTCGATGTAGACGTAGGCCTGATCGAGGCGATGCTTCCAATTCACCGCGACCTGCTCGTAAGGCGCGCGACTGATCGGCACATCGGTGCTGTAGGTCGAACGCGCCGGACGCGCGTCGGCGGAACTGGCCCGAGCCTCGAGCCGATACGACCCGGAGCAAGCGCTCAGCCAGACGGGGAGAGTGGCCAGACCCAGGGAGACGAGGCGGAGAGGCGCGCGCATGGGCTGGATATCGGACGCTGCCGGCAAGAGCATGATCCTCAGGGAGCCCTGCCCGGTGGCACATCAATGTCTGATAATGTACGTTCTGTTACTTTTCCTGGAGGCCGGGAGCTTCGCGCTCGAACCCCCGCGGAGCTAGGTTGCTCGCCATGACCGCGCCTCCCGCCACACCGGCACCGATCCAGCAACCCGGCCGCAGCTTCGACCAGCTCGAACCCGGGACCTGCTTCCTCTCGCCGGCGCGCACGATCACCGAGGCTGACATCGTTCTCTTCGCGGGCGTGTCGGGCGACACGAACCCGCTGCACATCGATGCCGAGAGCTGCCTGCGCACGCCGTTCCGACAGCGCATCGCGCACGGCATGTTGGTGCAATCGGTCGCGACCGGGCTCGGCTGGCAGACCGGCATCTTCCACGGGACGATCCAAGCGCTGCAGGAGGTCAGCGTGCGCTTCGAGAAACCCGTCGTGGCCGGCGATACAATCCAAGTCGCGCTGTCGGTGCTCGAACGGGATCCCGCGCCCACGCCTCGGCGCGGTTGGGTGCGCTTCCAGGTGCGTGTGCTGAACCAGCGTGGCGAGCTCGTCTCCGACGGCCAGTGGTTGACGCTGATGTCGCGTCGGCCGGCGCGGCTGATCGTGCTCGGCGAGCGTGCGGCCGGCACCGACTGACCTCATCCCGAACATGGCTGTCAAGAAGACCTGTTTCCTGAATGCTGCGCGGCCGTGCGACCTGTCGTGCAAGGCTGCCTTCGAGGTCGATGACCCGGTCGACAATATCGACTGCCATTTCATCTGGCTCGCGTACCACTTCGGGGAGACCGTCTACGAGTTCAAGCGCGTGCTCGAAGGTTTCCAGGGCGGCAATCTCGGGAGCGCCCTGGGCGGAGGCAGTGCCGGCGGCCCGACCGCGCCCGGCACTCCGCCCGGCGGCAGCGGCCCCTCGGGCGGCCCCAAGAAGCCCAAGGGCGGCGGCTTCCACAACAACTGAAGCGGCGCCGCGTCGAACCGCGTGCACTCAGGTGCGATGCGGGCCGCGCTGCCAGCTCGAGCCGCGCCCCGGGCAGCCGTGCGCGCCCGCGCGCATCGCGAGCCCCGCGAGCACCGGCCGGTGGGCGTCGCTGAGCGGCAGGTCGATCGCGAAGTGGGTCGCGTAGGGCAGCTCCAGGCTCGCCGCGCGATCGAGATCGAGTTCGAGCACTCGACACAGCAGACTGCGCAGCACCCACAGGTGCGAGACCACGGCCAGCTCGGCTGCGGGGAACTCGCGCGCCAGTTCGAGCAGCGCGGGCCAGGCCCGCTCCGCAACGTCCGACAGTGATTCGCCCTGCGGCGGCCGTGCGTCCTTCGGATGCGCGAGCCAGCGCGCGAAGGCACCGGGCTCGCGCGCCTCGAGTTCGGCGATCGAGGTGCCGGCCCAGGTGCCGCGGGAAATCTCGACCAGGCGCGCGTCATCGCGCCGCTCCAGCGCGCGCGCGGCGCGCAACTCGCGGGCCATGTGCTCGGTCCGGCCGAGGCCGGAGGACACGACCGCCGCCAATTCGAGATCCGCCAGCGCGCGGGCCTGCGCGGCGCTCGCGCGTTCGCCGGCCTCCGAAAGCGGCACGTCGAGACCTCCGTAGATCTGATCGCGCCAACGCGCGTCGACCTCGGCGTGGCGCAGGCAATGAATGCGCGTGCTGTTGGACAGCGATGGGAGTGCCATGCGGGAACGGACTTGAGACACCGGCCGCGCATACCCTACGCTCTGCCAGGTTGCGCCGCGCCGCGTGCGTCGCCCCCACCCCCCCTGTCCGCGACTCCCCTCTTCGCCGCATGAGCAAGCTCGGTGATTGCTTGGCCTCTTCCCTGGGCAAGAAAGCGGTGATGGCCGTGACCGGCCTGCTGCTGGTCGGCTTCCTGATCGCGCACCTGGCCGGCAACCTGACGCTCTACGCGGATGCGGAGGGACGCGCCTTCGACGCGTACTGCGCCCAGCTGAAGAGTTTCGGCCCGCTGCTGTACGTTGCGGAGGTCCTGCTGGCGCTGCTGTTCCTCGTGCACATCTACCTGGGCGTGCGCTTGACGCTGGAGAATCGCGACGCGCGGCGCAGCGGCTACGGGATCCGCAACACGCGCGGCCGCCAGACGCTGGGCTCGGCGACGATGTTCGTGACGGGCACGCTGGTCCTGGGATTCCTGATCAAGCACCTGCTCGACTACCGCCTGAACTCGGCCTTCGATGCCGGGCCCGCGGCGGCCGTGCGCGCGTCGTTCCGCCAGCCGCTCGGCGTCGCGATCTACGTGATCGGGATGGCGGCGCTGGGTTTGCACCTGTCGCACGCCTTCCGCAGCGCTTTCCAGAGCCTGGGCCTGTCGCATCCGCGCCTGGTGCCGCTGCTGGAGCGCACCGGCCTCGCGCTGGCGATCGCGCTGCCGCTCGGTTTCGCCTCGATCCCGCTGTACCTCCACTTCGCGAGCTAGCGGCGCCCGCCCCCCCTTCGGACTCCCCCATGACGACGCAAACTGCCTCGCCGAAGCTGGATTCCAAGTGCCCGAGCGGGCCGCTGGACTCGCAATGGTCGCGCCACAAGTTCGACCTCAAGCTGGTCAACCCGGCCAATCGCCGCAAGTTCCACGTGCTCGTGGTCGGCACCGGCCTGGCCGGTGCCTCGGCGGCCGCGAGCCTGGCCGAGCTCGGCTACCGGGTCAGCGCCTTCTGCATCCACGGATCGCCGCGCCGCGCGCACTCGATCGCCGCTCAGGGCGGCATCAACGCCGCCAAGAACTACCAGAACGACGGCGACAGCGTGCAGCGCCTGTTCTACGACACGATCAAGGGCGGTGACTTCCGCGCGCGCGAGTCGAACGTGCACCGACTGGCGGAGATCAGCACCGCGATCATCGACCACTGCGTCGCGCTGGGCGTGCCGTTCGCGCGCGAGTACGGCGGCACGCTGGCCAATCGCTCCTTCGGCGGCGCGCAGGTCAGTCGCACTTTCTACGCACGCGGCCAGACCGGTCAGCAGCTGTTGATCGGCGCCTACAGCGCGATGATGCGACAAGTGGGCTTGAAGCGCTGCGCGTTGCTGGCGAACCGTGAAATGCTCGAGTTGGTCGTCGTCGACGGCATCGCGCGCGGAATCATCTGTCGCAACCTGCTGACCGGCGAGCTCGAGCGACACGCGGCTGACGCGGTGCTCTTGTGCACGGGCGGCTATGGCAACGCGTTCTACCTTTCGACCAACGCCAAGGCGTCGAACGTCACCGCGGCCTGGCGCGCGCACCGGCGCGGCGCGCTGTTCGCCAATCCGTGCTTCACGCAGATCCACCCGACCTGCATTCCCGTCTCGGGATCCCACCAGTCGAAGCTCACGCTGATGAGCGAGAGCCTGCGCAACGACGGGCGCGTGTGGGTTCCCGCCAAGAAGGGCGATACGCGCGCGGCGGCGGACATCCCGGAGTCCGAACGCGACTACTACCTCGAGCGCAAGTACCCGAGCTACGGCAATCTCGCGCCGCGCGACATCTCCTCACGCGCGGCCAAGCAGCAGTGCGACGAGGGCCGCGGAGTCGGAGCGACCCGCATGGCGGTCTACCTCGACTTCCGCGACGCAATCGAACGCGTCGGCGCCGAGGCGGTGCGCCAGAAGTACGGCAACCTCTTCCAGATGTACGAGAAGATCACCGGCGAGGACCCCTACTCGGTGCCGATGCGCATCTACCCGGCCGTGCACTACACGATGGGCGGCCTGTGGGTCGACTACAACCTCGAGAGCACGGTCCCCGGCCTGTTCGTGCTGGGCGAGGCCAACTTCTCCGATCACGGCGCCAATCGCCTCGGTGCCAGCGCGCTGATGCAGGGCCTGGCCGACGGATACTTCATCATCCCCGCCACGGTCGCCAGCCACCTCGCGGGGCGCAAGCTGGGCCCGGTCGACGGCGCGCATCCGGCCTTCGCCGAGGCCGAGGCCGCGGCACGCGCGCGCCTCGATCAGATGCTGGCCGTGCGCGGCCGCCGCAGCGCCGACAGCTTCCACCGCGAGCTCGGGCAGATCCTGTGGGACCGCTGCGGCATGGCGCGCAATCAGCGCGGCCTGGAGAGTGCGATCCAGGACATCCGCAAGCTGCGCGAGCATTTCTGGCACGAGCTGTCCGTGCCGGGCGAGGGCCGCGGGTTGAACCAGAGCCTCGAGTACGCGGGCCGAGTCGCCGATTTCCTCGAGTTCGCCGAGCTGATGGCGGCTGACGCGGCGCACCGCCAGGAGTCCTGCGGCGGGCACTTCCGCGAGGAGTACCAGACCAGCGACGGCGAGGCGCAGCGCGACGACGAACGCTTCTGCTACGTGGCGGCCTGGGAATACCAGGGCACGGGCAAGGCCGAGACCTTGCATCGCGAGTCGCTCAGCTTCCAGAGCGTCAAGCTGTCGCAGCGCTCGTACAAGTGACCCCCGCCGCCGTTCATCCCCTTCCATCCCTCCCATCGATTCCATGAGCGCAAACGATCACGGCCATTCCAGCGCGCACGGCATGCGCCTCACGCTCAACGTGTGGAGACAGGCCGGGCCCGGCCTGCCCGGCGCCTTCAAGACCTACCACCTGCACGACGTGTCGCCGGACATGTCGTTCCTCGAGATGCTCGACGTGCTGAACGAACGGCTGCTGCAATCCGGCGAGGAGCCGGTGGCCTTCGATCACGATTGCCGCGAGGGCATCTGCGGCAGCTGCGGCTTCATGATCGACGGCCAGGCCCACGGCATGGACTCGCAGACGACGGTCTGCCAGTTGCACATGCGTCGCTTCAGCGACGGCGCATCGCTGCACCTGGAGCCCTTCCGCGCCAATGCCTTCCCGCTGGTCAAGGACCTGGTCGTCGATCGCTCGGCCTTCGATCGCATCATCGGCGCCGGCGGGTACATCTCGGTGAACACCGGGTCGGCTCCGGATGGCAACGCGCAACCGATCCCGAAGGAGGCAGCCGACCTCGCGATGGACGCGGCCGCCTGCATCGGCTGCGGCGCGTGTGTCGCCTCCTGCCCCAACGGCGCCGCCATGCTCTTCGTCGGCGCGAAGACCTCGCATCTGGGACTGCTGCCCCAGGGCCGCTCCGAACAGGACTCACGCGTGCTGGCGATGGTCGCGCAGATGGACCAGGAAGGGTTCGGCAATTGCTCGAATCACTTCGAATGCGAGGCGGCCTGCCCGAAGGGCATCTCGGTCGAGAACATCGCACG
>VGZE01000137.1 GCA_016872755.1 Planctomycetota bacterium | reverse complement strand
TGTTGCAGCATCTGCGCGAGGCCGAAGCCGACGCCGAGCCCGGCGCCCGACAGCAGGCTGCCGCCGCCGTCACCGCCGCCGCCGCCCTTGGCCATGCCCTCGCCCGCGCCCATCATCGCCTTGCCGGCCGCGAACTTCTGGTACGCGTCGACGCCGCCGACCGTGCGCAGGTAGGCCGCGTCGGTGTAGAGCCGCTTCAGGTTGGCCGAATCCTGCTCGTCGATCGCGATCGCGAAGTTGCCCAGGCGCACGATCTGGATGCCGTAGCTGGCAACGTGCGCGCCGAGGCCGGCGACGACGTCGCGCTCGACCTCTTCGGTGTAGGCGCCGCTGGTCACGTCGAGCAGCGGCCACTTGTTCTTGACGACGAGCTCGGCGATGCGGTCGCGCACGACCTTCAGCACCTGCTCCTTCATCCACGAGCGCACGCCGTTCGACTCGGTCTGCCCCATGCCGACCAGGCCGGTGATCAGCGCGGCGGGCTCGAAGACCTTGAACGAGAATTCGCCGTGCACCATCGTCTGCACCGGCACCCCGCTCTTGGGATCCTCGACGTAGCCGATCGGCCCGCCGAACTTCACGCCGGCGTTCTCGCGCGTCGTGACGAAGAAGACCTCGGTGATGAACACGTTTCCGCCGGTGAAGCTGTCGACGAGGTTCGACAGGAACGGCAGGTTCGAGCTGTCGAGCGTGTAGCGCCCGGGCCCCATCGACTGGACGACCTTGCCGTCGCGGAAGAAGACCGCCATTTCGTCGGCCTCGACGGTCAGCTGGGACTTCATCGGAATCGTCGGGTCCGGGTGCTTCCAGACGACCTCGGCCTTCGCGGCGTCCGGCCGCGCGATCATCATTTCCTTGACGCCGCTCTTGAACCAATCCATCACACCCATGGCACTGACCTTCTTACGGGAATCCGAACCGGGGACACGTGGCTCGACCTGCGAGCCGGAAAGACACGCGTACTTCTGCGTACGATAGCCGCGAAATTCCGTGGTTCCCAATTCCCCCACCCCGCCGCCGCTGCCTTCCTCCCCCTCGTCCGAGCCCGGAGTCGTGCTGCCCAACGCGGCGGCCGGCCAGGCCTTCAAGTGCAAGAACTGCGGGGCGCCGGCCCGCTGGGACCCCGACGCGGATGCGCTGCGCTGCGAGCACTGCGAGTCGGTCACGCCGGTGCCGCGCGCACAGGCCGCGATCGTCGAACGGCCGCTCGAGGCCCGCGCGGAGGCGGAGACGGGGCTGGGCGTGGCGGTGCGCGCGAGCCGCTGCTCGAGCTGCGGCGCGACCGTCTGCCTGGGCGAGCGCGAGACCGCCAGCGCCTGCGTCTTCTGCGGCTCGCCGAAGGTGCTGCCGCAGGAAGCCAATCGCAACGCGCTGCGCCCCGAGTCGCTGGTGCCGCTGGACGTCGGCCGCGCCAAGGCCGAGCAGGCCTTTCGCACGTGGATCTCGTCGCGCTGGTTCCGGCCGAACGCGCTCAAGCACACGAAGGAGTTCCGCGCGATCGGCGTCTACGTGCCGTACTGGACCTTCGATTGCCTGGCGCACTCCGACTGGTCGGCCGACGCCGGCTACTACTACTACGTGACGGTTCCGGCGACGGTCATCGTCAATGGCAAGCTGAAGGTCGTGATGCGCCAGGAGCGGCGCGTGCGCTGGGAGCCGGCCTGGGGAGCGCGCGACGACGCCTACGACGATCTGCTCGTGCTGGGGTCCAAGGGACTCTCCGAGAAGCTGGCGGCCGAGTTGGGCGGCTTCGACTTGAAGGCGCTCGTTCCCTACCGGCCCGAGTACCTGGCCGGCTGGCGCGCCGAGGAGTACCAGGTCGATCTGGAGGGCGCCTGGGAACTCGGCAAGCAGAGGATCGCGGCGACACAACAGGCGCGCTGCTCGAAGGACGTGCCGGGCGACACACAGCGCAATCTGGCGGTGCACAACACGCTGTCGGAAATTCGCTGGAAGCACGTACTCCTGCCCGTGTGGAGCCTCTCCTATCAGTTCCAGGGCCGGCCCTACTCGGTGCTGATCCACGGCCAGACCGCCCGCATCGTCGGCGAAGCGCCGCTCTCGTGGCTGAAGATCGCGCTGCTCGTCGGCGGGATCGCCGCGGCGGTGGGCATCGCCTCGATCGCGGTGAATGCATGATCGACGGTCGTGCGGCTATCCTGGGTCGCCTCCATCCAACGCCCGCGCCCACTCCATGAAGCCGACCCCGCTGCTGCTCGCCCTGACCTGCCTGACCGCTCTCTTCGTCGCCGCCGATGCGCGCGGGACCAAGCTCTCCTTCGCGCCTGCGAAGGGCTCCAAGGTCCGCAAGACCGTCGAGCAGAGCTCGGAGATGAAGCTCGAGTCCATGACGATGACGCTCAACGGCGAGGAGCGCGACCTCGGCGAGATGCAGCGCAGCGTTTCCAAGAAGGAGAGCTACGTGTTCGTCGACGAGTACACGGGAGTCGCCGACGGCAAGCTGCTCGGCCTCACGCGCACGTTCGAGGCGGCCAAGGAAGTCCAGGCGCAGTCGATGACGACTCCGCGCGGCGAACAGAATCAGGAGCGCGAGGCGACCACGGAACTCGTCGGAAAGACGGTGGCCTTCGCGTTCGACACTGAGAAAGACGAGTGGAAGCGCGAGTTCATCGGCGAGGCCGGCGACGAGGAGCTGCTGGGCGGACTGGAAGCGGACTTCGACCTGCTCGGATTCCTGCCCGGCGCGGAGGTGAGCGAGGGCTCGGACTGGGAAATCGACACGCGCGCGCTGGCGAACTTGTTCTTTCCGGGCGGCGACCTCGTGATGGTGAACGACGAGGATCCGGAGGGTGAACGCGCGGGCCAGCTGGCGATGCGCGAGGCCTTCGAGGGCAAGGGCACCGCGACCTACAAGGGCCTGCGGGAAGAAGACGGCGTGTCGCTCGCACTGATCGCGTTCGAGGCCGAGATCTCGAGCGCCTGGGACGTCGAGCGCGAGAAGCGCTTCGGCGGCGGCACCGAGCAGCGCACGATCGAGATGAAGCTCGCGGGCGAGCTGACCTGGAACATGGCGAAGCAGCGCGCCGAACACGTGACGGTCGAGCGCGAGGGCAGCTTGCGCATGGAGTCGAAGAACTCGATGTCGCGCGGCGAGCAGTCCTTCGAGATCCACACGCTGGTCGAGCTGGCGCTGAACGGCAAGGACGAGGTCGTCTTCGCGCCGGCCGAGTGACGGCCGGGGGACGGCCCCCCCTACCTCGGCCGCTCAGCTGCTTCGCGATCAGCTCTGCTTCTTCGCGATCAACAGGTGCGTGAAGCCGCGCAGGAAGTAGTTCCCCTCCTCGGCGGCCTTGTGGTGGGCCGGCTTCTCGAGCTTGCGGTTCCCGCGCACGACCGCGACGTGGTCGACCGGACGGAAGCGACGCGCCACGAGCTCCATCACGCGCGCTCCGATCGGCGCGAAGCCGTGGGACTTGTCCCAGGAGTCCGACACGAACACCGCCAGGTAGCGCCGCTCGCGCAGCACGCGCCCGGCCTCCACGAGGCAATCGTCGAGCGCGCGGAAATACTCGTCGCCGAAGGCCGAGAGCCGCCCCAGGCACTTGGGATCGTCGGAATAGACGAGGTGCGTCGAATACGGCGGGTCCATGAACACGAAATCGACCTTGCCGTCCTCCAGAGGCAGCTTGCGGGCATCGGCCCGGAACACGTCCGGCCGGGCGGGGGCTAGGTCGTAGCCCAGCGCCCGGCGGCCCAGCTCGCGGGCGACGTCGAGGGTCGTGCCGCCCCCGCAGAACGGGTCGACGACCAGGTCCTCGGCGCGCGTATAGCGCTGCAGCAGGTTCCAGATCACCCAGGCCGGCGTGCGCCCCTCGTAGCGCGGGTCGCCCTTCGCGCCGCCCGCGTACTGCTGGGTCGGGTGGTACCACAGCGTCGTGGTCTGCAGGCGCGGAGGCAGCGGGGACATGGTTGCGCACGAGGGTACGTTCTCGAATCGCGCGCGTCTTTGGGCTAGCTTGACGTTTTGGCTGCCAGATCGCGGCCCGTCCCGTCCCAGCGAGTCTTCCCTCATGCGTCTCACCCGCCTGCTTCCCGCCATCCTGATCGCCCTGCTCCCCGCGCCGTTCCTGACCGGCTGCGCCTCCACGCGCTACCAGGTCCTCAATGCGATGGGCGAGGATGCCAAGCCGCTGCTGAAGGAGAGCATGAACTCGCTGCGCGACAGCCTCGATGCGGCCGCCGGCTCGGCCACCAGCGCCTACGATCGCCTGCGCTTGATGTCGGAGAACAAGGGCACGATCGACGAAGCCATCCGCACGAGCCTCAACGATGCGACCAAGAAGCTCGACTCGGCGCTGAAGGACCTGAAGACGGACGCGCGCAACACCGAGGACAATGCGCTCGCGACGTTCAACAACTGGGAGGGCAGCTCCGACAAGATCGATGACGCCGGCCTGAAGGCGAAGAGCAAGGCGAATCTCGAACGAGCGCGCAATGCCCATCGCGACCTGATGGCGGCGCTCATCGACAGCCGCACGAGCCTGCAGAGCTACTCTTCGACCTGCAAGGACCTCGGACGCTACGTGGAGGCCAATTCGGCTCTCGAAGCGACGGCGGAGATCAAGCGCAAGCTGCCCGCGCTTTCGACCCAGATCGACGGGTGCAAGAAGCTCGTCGAAGCCTGCCAGCGCAAGATCGTGGAACTCGGTCAGGCGATCGACGGCTGAGCGCGGCGTCGCGCCGCGCAGCCCGCCGCGAAATCAGCCCTCGCCGGGCGCCGCCGCCCCGGTTCCGACTCCGGGCTGAGCGGGTGTCGTCGGGACGGTTGCCGCGGCCGGCTGTGCGACCTTGATCGGATGGAATGGGAGCCTCGCGGCTGTCCGCGCCGCTCCGGCGCCACGGCTCTGCCACCCGCTCGAGCGATAAGCGCTGCCGCGCGGCGCCTGTCCGTAGTAGCCAACCGAACCGGGCGTGATGCGCGCCGAACCCGCGCTGCGCTGGGCCGCCGGAGGCGTCGTGGCGGCGGGCTCGACGCTGGTGCCCTCGATGTACCAGCACAGACAGGCACCGATGCCGAGCAGGATCAGACCGAAGGTGGCGAGCAGGCGAGGGTAGGACATGGCGGGCGTGCGGTTGGGAAGCTCGACCGGTATCGAGGAATTGCGCGCGTGCAGTGTTTCACTAGTGCGCCGGGACTTGAGGGCTACGGCGCGCAGGTCCGGGTATTGGCGTTCGCTTTCGTGATCTATCAGTTCAGCGCGACGAACGGCGTGCCTGGAATGTGCCGCGCGGCCAAAATGTCCAGGAAAAAACCTAGGCGATCTGCGCCGCGGTCGTCCCCCGCAGCCAATGCTCGAGCGCATCGAAGCGAAAGTCGCGGCCGAGGAAGGCGCGCACGAGCTCGGCGGCATCGCGACTGCCCCCGCGCGCCAGGACCTGGTCCCTCCAGGCGCGGGCCGCCGACGGGTCCATCAGGTCTGCTCCGAAACGGGCCAGCACGTCCTTGGCGATCACGAGCGACCACATGTACGTGTAATACATCGCCGAATAGCCGTGCAGGTGCCCGAACGAGGCCTCGAAGTGCGTGCCCTCGAGGTGTGGGAACGGCAGCAGCGAACGCTTGAGCTCGATCAGCCGGTCGGACAGGTCGCGGGCGTCCGGCGCGCTCGAGTGGTACTCCAGCGCGAGCCGCGCGTAGAACATCTGCACCAGCACGTGCGTGGCCTTGCCGCAGTCGTCCGCGCGGCGCATGCGCTCGACCAGCTGCGCGGGAATCGGCTCGTCGGTCTCGACATGCCGCGCGAAGCGCTCGAGCACGCGCGGGTCCCAGGCCCATTCCTCGTAGAGCTGGCTCGGCACCTCGACGAAGTCCCACTCGGTGGCGATGCCGGCGAGCGAACGCCAGCGCAGCCGGCCGGCCAGCAGGTGGTGCATCAGGTGGCCGAACTCGTGGAAGAAGGTCGTGACTTGGTCGTGCAGCAGGAGCCCGCGGTCCGCGCCGCGCGGCTCGGGGAAATTGCAGACCAGGCAGGCCGACGGCAACGGTCCGCCGTCGAGGCCGGCGACGAGATCGAACATGGCGGCGTGCTTGTACTTGCCCGCGCGCGGGTGCATGTCGAGGTAGACGCGCGCGATCGGCACGCCGCGCTCGTGGACGTCGCGGATCTCGACGCTCGGGTGCCAACGCGGCAGATCGGGCCGCGCGACGAATTCCAGGCCGTACAGCTCCGCCGTCACGTTGAACACGCCGTCCCGCACGCTCGCGTACGGGAAGTAGTCGCGCACCGCCTGCGAATCGAATGCATGGCGTGAACGCTTCAGGCGCTCGACCAGGAACAGCCGATCCCATTCGCCGACTGCGTCGGCCCGTGCATCGAGCCGGCGCTTCTCGACGAGCAGATCCGCGATCTCCTCCGCCGCCAGCGGCCGCACGATCTCGACGACGCGATCGATGAACTCGCGCACGCGCGCCGCATTCCGCGCCATCTTGTCCTCGGTCACGTAGTCGGCCCAGTTCGCGTGACCGAGCAGGCCCGCGAGTTCGGCCCGCCGCGCCAACAGGTCGCGCAGCACGCTCAGGTTCTCGGGCACCGCGCGCGACAGGTGCGCGCGCAGGAAGTCGCGTCGCAGCGCACCGTCCTCGGCGAAGGAAAGGAACGGGATGCGGTCCTGGGGATCGGTCGAGAGCGTGACGGAGCCGTCGGCCGCCGGCGGATGCGCGGCGCGGAAATCCGCGGGCAGTCCGGCCAGGCCGGCCTGGCCGTCGGGAATGCGGAAGCTGCGTCCGAGCTCGATGATGTTGCGCTCGAAGTCCTGCCCGAGCCGCACGAGCTCCTCGTTGAGCGCGCGAATGCGCTCGCGCGTCGGCGCGTCGCGATCGACTCCCGCGCGGCGGAAATCGCGCAGCGCACGCTCGAGCACGCGGCGCTCCTCGTCGTCGGCGAGCGCGCGCGGGTCGATGCCGACGAGCCGCTCGTACAGCGCGCGATCCAACGAGACCTCGGTGGACAGAGCCGCGATCTCGCGCTCGACGTCGTCGCACACGCCGCGCAACGCGGCATCGGGATGCACCTTGCTCCACAGGTGCGCGAGCGCGCCGACGGTGCCGAGCGGCTCGAACAGTCGGTCCCACTCGCGCAGCAGCTCGGAAGCCGCCGCCGCGCCGGCCGGCTGCCCGCCGGCGGAGCGGAAGGCATCGCGCGCGGCCCGCACGCGCGCCAGCGCCTCGCCGGCCGCCTGCCGGAACGCGGCGGAATCGACGACCGCTTCGAGCAGTTCGTAGGCCGGATGCCGGAATGCTTCCATCACGCGCGGCGCCGTCCCAGCGCCGCGAGCTGCTTTTCGGCGTACTCGACGAGCTCCCTGAACTGCGCGTGGAAATCGTGCGCGCCGTCGGGCGAGGCCAGCGGCGACTTGAAGAAGCAGGCGGTCTGGGGAAGCGCGCCGCTTTCGCCGTTCTCCGCCGCGAACTCCACCAGGCGCGCCAGGTCGATCACCAGCGGCGCCGCCAGCGCGGAATCACAGCCGCTCCAACTGAGCTGCAGCGTCATGCGCGCGCCCAGGAAGCCTTCGAAGTGCACGAAATCCAGCGCGGTCTTCCAGTCGCCCAGCGACGGCACGAAATCGATGCCGACGTGCGAGTGCTCGAGGGCTTGACCGAGGATGGCGCGCAAGGCCTCGTCCTTGTTGCGCAGCTTGGCGGCGCGGTGCGCCGGATCGGCGAGCACGGCGCCGTCGCGATTGCCGAGCATGTTGTAGCCCTGCCAGGCCAGCACGCGCAGCGCGCGCGCCTGGAACATCGGCGCGAGCGAGGTCTTGAGCAGCGTCTCGCCCGTCTTGCCGTCGCTGCCGCAATGCGGCACGCGCAACAGCGTCGCCAGCTCGCGCAAGGCGCGCGGGCTCGCGCCGAGGTTCGGCGTGAAGTTGACGAATGGGCAGCCCTCCTGCAGCGCGGCGAGCGCGTAGACGATCGAGGCCGGCTGCGGCCGCCCTTCGCGCAGCGCGCTCTCCAGCGCGCCCCAGGCCTGCCACTCCGGCTGCGGCTCGCGCCAGGCCTCGGTGCTCGACAGCAGCACGACCACGACGCGCGCGAGCTCGTGCTCGGCGCGGAACGCGCGCAGGTCGGCGCGCATGGCCGCGATCTGGTCGAGCGGCGCGAGCGAGCCGAGCCGAGCCGATTCCGGATCCAGGTCCGCTCCGCCGACATCGGCGCCGTCGAGCACGCCCGGGCGAATGCGGGAATCGTAGGCGGCCACCGCGGCCGAGGCCGCCGTGCGCAGCCGCGGCGACAACACGCGTTCGCGCTCCAGCTCGATGGCCGTCTCGGCAACGCGGCGCCGACACACGTCGTGTCCGCCCAGCACGAAGTCCTCCACTGCCGGCAGCGGCAGCTCGTTCAGCGGCACGCGATATGTGCACAGTCCGACCGGCTCGATCTGCCCGTTGCGCAGGCCCTCGAGCCCGTGCGCGACGCAGGTCGAGATCGACCCGCGCGCGCCGACCAACCACAGGCCGACACGGCGCGGTGCGTGACGGATCGGCGCTGCGGGATCGTGGCTGGGCATCGGGGAGGCGGAAACGAGCCGCACAGCGTACGGCGGTCGGCTCCAGGGTCAACGCGCGGGGTGCGAGCCGTCCGCCGGACGCGTCCGCTGGTGCTCGATCCAGAGAGCGGCGAGCTCCAGCTCCAACGCGGAGGGAGCGACCGCCGCGGAAGGCGTGCGTCGCGGCCCGCGCGCTTGCGCGGCGTCCGGATCGAGGGTCGCGCGCGTGCTCGAATCCTGCGCTCCCCGGCCGGCGGCACCCTGGCCCGCGCCGGCGGACTCGGTGCCGGCGCGTGCACC
>VGZE01000136.1 GCA_016872755.1 Planctomycetota bacterium | reverse complement strand
CGCTCGACCGCGTTCAGCGCGGCCCCGCGCTCGAAGTCGCCGCACAGGCCGATCACCGCGCGTGCGCGGCCGAAGGTTCGCGCGTGCAGCGCGAGCAGGTCCTCGCGCGTGATCGCGCGCGCGGAGGCCGGGCTCGCCTCGCGCGACCACGGCGAATCGGGACCGTGCGCGAGTCGCATCAGCGCGCGATCGGCCATGCCCGCGGCATTGTCGTCGCGCCGCGCGATCGCGCTCTCCAGGCGTGCGCGCGCGCGCTCCAGCGCGTCGGGCGGGTAGGCGGGCGAGGCGAGCAGGTCCGCAATGCGCCCGAGCACGTCGGCGAGATCGCCTGACAGGGCGTTGAAGCCGATGCGCAGGCTGTCGCGCTCGGCGTGCACTTCGATCGAGGCCGCGCGTGCGTCGAGCCACTCGTCGAGTTCCTCGCCGCCCGTGACGCGGCTGCCGCCCTCGCGCAGGCACTCCGACAGCACGCTCGCCAGCCCGACCCGGTCGGCCGGCTCCTCGAGTGCACCGCCGCGGAAGCACAGCCAGCCGGACACCAGCGGCAGCTCGCGCTCGGCCAGCAGCAGCACGACCGCACCATCGTGCTCGCTGCGCTCGGGACCCGGCGGCGAGAAGGGGGCGCGCGGCGGGCGCGGGACCTCCACCGGTGCCTGTGGGAGTTCGACACGCGGCGCGGCCGCGGCCAGCCAGCACAGCCACACGCAAGCAACCAGCGTGAGAGCGATCAAGCGCGGCATGCTCCGGCGGCGGGGGCGGCGGGGACGAGCCAGGCGACGGTGCGCCGAGTGGGTGGGAAGTAGCGCGCGACGGCCGCGCGCACCGCGGCGGCATCGACGCGTTCGAGCGCGTCGAGATCGTCCAGCAGCGCGCGCCAGTCGCCGCGCTTGCCGCGATACTCGGCCAGCACGCCGGCCAGTCCCGGCGCGCTCTGCAACGCGCGCAGGATCTCGGCGCGTGCGCAGGTCTTGACGCCGTCGAGTTCCTCGGGCGCGGGCCCTCCTTCGGCCAGGCGCGCGAGCTCCTCATCGATCACGCGCTCGATCCGCTCGCGCTCGACCGGCAGCACCGGCAGCACGGACAGGAACGAGAGTCCGGCGCAGCGGTCGCCCGGAGTGCCCGTGCCGACGCCGACATGCGTGGCGAGGCGGTCGCGCCGCACCAGCCGCTTCTCGAGCCGCGAGCTGCGCGCGTAGCCCAGCAGCCGCACGGCGATCTCGATCGCGGCGGCGTCGGGATGGCCGCTCTCGACCGCGTTCCAGGCCATGAACATGCGCGGTGTGGCGGGAAACTCGACCTCGACGCGGCGTTCGGCGCGCGGTTCGGTCTCGCGCGCGTCGATGCGCTCCGGTTCGGGGCCGGCCGGCAGGTCGCCGAAGTAGCGTCGCGCGAGCTCGAAGGCTTGCGCGGGTTCGAGCGCGCCGACCAGACAGGTCGTGAAGCGGCGCGCGCCGTAGCGCGTGCGCCAGAAGCCTTCGGCGCGCGTGCGCGTGTAGGCGTCGATGTCGCGCGCATAGCCGATCACCGGCCGGCGATACGGGTGGCGCTCGAAGGCGGCGCCGAGCAGCGCCTCGTACAGCGCGCCCGACGGATTGGACTCGACGCGCATGCGGCGCTCCTCGCGCACCGCGTCGCGTTCGCGGTAGAACTCGCGCAGCACCGGGCGGTGGAAGCGCTCGCGCTCCATCCAGTACCACAGTTCCAGCCGATCGGCGGGCAGCGACACGACGTAGCGCGTCTCGTCGGCCGAGGTCGACGCATTCAGCGAACCCGAGCCGCCGGCCTCCTCCAGGATGCGGCTGAAGGCCTCGCCCGCGACGAGCCTGGCGCTCTCCTCGACCGCCGCGTCGAGCTCGGCCCGCGCGGACTCGACTTCCGGGGCCCGGTTGTTCGACTGCGCGCGTTCCAGTCGCAGTGCGGCGGCCTCCTCGCGTTCGAGCGCGGCGCGTTCGGCCGGCCAGTCGCGCGTGCCGATGCGCTCGGAACCCTTGAACGCCATGTGCTCGAACATGTGCGCCATGCCCGAGAGGCCCTCGGGCTCGTCGATCGAGCCGACGCCGACGTAGGTGTGGAAGGCGACGACCGGCGCGGGACCGCGCGGCAGCGCGAGGAAGCACCAGCCGTTGTCGAGCAAGTGTTCCTGCACGCGCGACTCGAGCCAGCGGCGCAGCTCGGCGGTTCCGGCGCGCGCAACGCCCGTGGCGGAACCGAAGTCGTCGGCGCTCATGGGCGTACGTTAGCAGGCGCGTCGGCCTCGATCACCCCCGCGCCGATCACCGGCGCGCAGCTCAGCTTCGCCGCGCCGGGCGCGCCGCGAACGGACGCGCGGTCGCTTCCGCGATCTGGTCGAGCGCGGCCCGGCTCAGCGTGCGCAACAGGCGCGCGTGCATCTTCGCGTCGCCCGCACAGAGCGGACAGTCGATCGGCTCGGGCGGCGGCGGCTCTTCGCGCGCGCTCAACGGCAGCGCCGCGCACAGCAAGAGCGCGCCGGCGGGCAGCCAGCGTCGCAGCCGTGTTGGGGAGCGCTTCGACATCGCGAAACCTGGAACTCCGATCCTAGCCCCACGCGCCGGCCAGGGCTAGTCCTGCAGCGGCAACGCGAAGCGGAAGCGTGCGCCCGGTCCGGGCAACAATGCGAGCTCGCCGCCCATCTGCCGCGCCAGTCCGCGCGCCAGCGACAGTCCCAGACCGAGGCCCGGAATGCGCGCGCCATCGGGTCCGGTCGCGCGCCGGAAGGCTTGGAACACCTCGCGCTCGTGGCCGGCCGGGATGCCGGGGCCGTGGTCCGCAAAGCGCACGACGAACGAACGTTCCTCGAGCGCGGTGGACAGCTCGAGCCGCCGATCGGTGGCGGCCTGCGCGTACTTGCACGAGTTGTCCACGAGATTGAACAGCACCTGCTCGAAGGCCTGCCGGTCGACCTCGACCTGTGCCGACTCGTGCGCGCCGCGCGTCACGACGAGCTCGAAGCCGCCGTCCCGCGCGCGCCGCTCCAGCGCCGGCAGGCTGGCGTCGAGCAATTCGTCGGGCGCGACCGGCGCCGGGCGCGCCTTGCTCGGGCCTTCTTCCAGTCGCGCATAGGAGAGCACGCTCTCGACGATGCGGCGCAGGCGCGACGACTCCTGCTTCAGCGTGGTCAGGTACTCCTGCTGCGCGGCCGGATCGCGCACGATCCCGTCAGCCAGCATTTCCGAGTACAGGCAGAAGGTCGTCAGCGGCGTACGCAGCTCGTGCGTGACCGCCGACACGAACTGGCCGCGGCGCTCGGACAGCTCGAGCGCCGCGCGCAAGACGAAGCCGAAGGCGATGATCGCGGCCAGCACGACGATCCAGGCCACGATCAGCGCGACCTCGGTCGGCGTCGGTCGTTGGGCCTGCGGCTCGCGCAATCCCCGCAGAACGAGCGTGCAGGGCAGGCTCGCCAGCGATCCGCACAGCCCGTCCCCGGCGGGGCCGAGCAAGGCGCGCGCGCCTTCGGGGGGAGTGGGAACCAGCTCCACGCGCGTGCCCTCGAGGAGCGGGTCGCTGAGCAGGTCGCGGACCTGCGCGAGGAGCCAGGCGCGTGTCGGTCCCCACTCGGCCCACAGGCCCTGCACGAAGTTCGCGCCGCCGACGTCCACCTCGCGCACCAGGAACAACTCGATGCTGCCGCTGGTCAGGCCGGGTTGGAAGATCGGAACGAGCGGCGTGGACGTCACCGCCGGCGGCTCGACGGCAGCCTGCGCGTAGTTGGAAACGGCGACCTGGCTGAGCGCGCGCTGCAGGCTCTGGTTGCGCTGCTGGTAGTCGTCGGGCTGCGCCTCGTCGTCCGCGGCCGCCGCCAGCGCGGTTCGGCTCTGTCCCGCCGGTCGGGCGGCCGTCCGGAACTGAGCGAGCGAGTAACGCTGCGCGAGCTGCTCCAGTCTCTCCAGCGTGATGCGCATCTCTTCGGGGCTCAGGTAGCCGCGGCGCAGCGCGAACTGACGCTCCATGCCTTCGGGCAGGCGCGGCGAGGTCCACCGCTCGTCCGGACCGATCTGGAAGTGCAGCGCGACGAGGCTCTCGTTCTCGCGGCGCGTCGCGGTCAGGAGCGGCGACGGCAAGAGCACGCCGCCCGGCTGCAGCGACTCGAAATCGGGTGTGATGGGCTCGCGCTCTCGATAGAAGGCCGCGTAGTGGTAGGTCGGACGCGCGGACTCGGTCGCGACCAGCGGCGCCAGCGCCGCGTCCATGCGCCACAGCGCGAGCTGCAGCAGTCGCTGGCGCGCCCAGAACAGCCGCGTTCCGCCCGTCTGCTGCTCGAGGCTCAGGGCCACCCAGCTGACGCGCGCCAGCCCGGCGCACAACAGCGTGGCCGCGATCGCGAACCAGACCCAGCGTAGTCGCGCGGCCTTCACGTCCCTGCCAAGGTCACGGGCCGACGCCCAGCATGTAACCCTTCGAGCGCACGGTCACGATCACGCGCGGATCGGCCGGGTCGTCGCCGAGCCGCTCGCGCAGCCGCGTGACCGCCATGTCCACGGTGCGCGTCTGCACGCCCTTGGGATCGAGTCCCCACACGCAGCGCAGCAGCTCGTCGCGCGAGATCGCGCGCTCGCGGTGGTTGGCGAGGTAGGCGACGAGCGCGGCCTCCTTCTCGGTCAGCGCGACGCGCGTGCCATCGGGCAGGTACGCCTCGCGCCGGTCGAAATCGATGCGCCGACCGGCGATCGCCACGTCCTTGAGCCCCTTGGGGCGCTCCGCCGAGCGGCGCAACACCGCGTCGGCGCGCGCGACCAGCTCGCTCATGCTGAAGGGCTTGACCACGTAGTCGTCGGCGCCGCGGCGCAGCCCGCGCACGCGGTCCTCCTCGGCGCCGCGCGCGGTCAGCATGATCACGGGCAGGCTCGGATGCACCTTGCGCACCTCCTCGAGCACGCTGAACCCGTCTCGCCGCGGCATCAGCACGTCGAGCAGCACGAGCTCGTAGCTGCCGCGCAGCGCGAGATCGAGGCCGGTGTCGCCGTCCGCGGCCTCGACGACCTGGTAGCCGGAGAAGCGCAGTGCATCGCACACGCCGCGGCGGATGGCGGGATCGTCTTCGACCACGAGTACGGTGGGCATGGGCGGCACCTAGAGTGTGCGTGGATCGCGCAGGGGGCTCAAGCGCGGAGCGGCACTGGCGCGATCCCGGGTGCCGGCCGGATCGGCGGCGCATCCGACAGTGCCGGCGGGTGCTCGACCTAGTGGATCCTGCCCCGACTGCTCGCCGACGCTCACGGTCTGCGCCGTGGCGAGCGAGAAGCAGAGCAGCGCGAGCACGGCGAGGACGAGCGTCGGCAGACGAGAGGTGCGCGGCGTGGACATGCAAGAAACTCCTGGCGGACCTGCCTTCGAGGACGGAGTCGAAGCTAGTCGATCCAAGCCCATCGGCGCGGTCACTCCGCCGTAACGAGCCCGCCGCCGTTCCGTTACCGCGGCGTGACCGGAGGCGCAGCCAGCACGCGCGCGACGCCGCCTTGCTCCGGCTCGAGTTCGAAGCCGCGCGCGCGCAGCGCCGCGATGGCGGCCTCGGAGCAGGCCCAGGGAGTCAGGCCCGGTTGGATCGAGCGCCGCGTGTGGCGCTCGAAGAGCGGCTCGCCCTCGCTCATGTAGCGGCGCAAGGCGCCCATGTCGCGATCGTGCACGACGTGCATGCCGCGCCCCTGCGCGTCGCCGACCAGCAGCAGGTGCCACAACAATTGCGACTGTTCGGCGTTCGGCCACAACAGCAGCGCATCGCGACCGATGCGTTCGAGCTGCGCAAGCGCCGCGCGTTCGTGGCGCGCTTCCTCGCGGCGGTCGGCCGGCGCATGATTCCAGTACAGGTGCGCGCAACCGAGCGCGAGCGCCGCGCCCGGCGCAAGCCACGCTCCCACAGGTCCCTGGCGCTCGCACCAGGAAAGCGCGAGCGCGCTCGAGGCGAACAGGCACAGCAGCGTCGGCAGGAAGTAAGGCTCGATGTCCGGAATCCCGTACGTCAGAGCGAACACCGCCGGACCGACCGCGCCGAGCAGCAGCGCCGCGCGCACGCGCTCGCGCGCGGGCAGCAGCCAGCCGGCCAGCGCCGCCGGCGTCAGCCAGGCGAGCGCCCCTCCGAGCGTCGCGAGGAACTGCGGCGCGCGCTGTTCGAGCAGCTCCTCGAGACCCAGGCCAAACATGCGACCGCGGAACTGGCCGCCGGAGATCTCGAACCACGCGCGCGCGGGCTCATCCAGCCACAGCGCCGTGTAGGCGAGCTGCGGATCGCGCCAGCGCCAGGCGAGCCAACCGTACAGCAGCACGGCCAGTGCGAGCGCCGCCGCGGCCTGCAGCGCGGCGCGCCGCAACAGGCCGCGCCAGCCGCCGGGGCCGCAGGCGAGCAGGGCCAGGCCGGGCAACGCGAACAGGCTCAGCGGATGGTGCGTGACGGCCAGTCCGGTGGCGGTCAGCGCCAACCACAGGCGCTTGCGCGAGGGAGCCGCGTGCCAGGCCAGCCAGCGTTCGAAGGAGAGCGCCAGCAACAAGAGCAGCAGCGCATAGACCTCGGCCGCAATGGCGCTGCGCCAGACGGGCAGGCTCGCGCCGAACGCGAGCGCGAGGCCCGCGGCCGCGGGGGCCGAGGCGCCGAGTCGGCGCGCCAGCACCAGGAGTGCGCAGCAGGCCGCGATCATCGTCACGGCGGTGCACAGGTTCGCGCGCCAGGCGCTGCTGCCCAGCGGCACGAGCCGGTCGAAGGCCGCCATCCACAGTACTTGCAGCGGATACCCCGGCGTGTGCGGCAACGACAGCGTGGCCGCGCAGGTCTGCAGCTCGGCCGTGTCGCCCAGTCCCGCTCCGGGCAGCAGCGTCCAGACGTAGGCCAGGCCGAGCAGCGCGGCGACGAGGGCGTGCCCGCACCAGGCCCGCCCGCCGAGCGGAGGCGGAGTGTCGCCGAGCGATCCTGCGGCCATCGAATCGGAATGGTAGCGTGCAGCGCGTGGAAGCAAGGCCGACCGAACCCATCGTCTCCGGCGGTCCCGAGAGCGCGATGGCGCTGGCTCGCGGGACGCTGCCTCGGCGCGCGCTCGTGACCGGGGCCTCCGGCGGTCTGGGTGCCGCGATCGCCGCGCAGCTCGCGCGGCGCGGTTGCGAGGTGTGGCTGTGCGCGCGGCGCGAGCAGGAGCTCGAGGCGCGCGCCGCCGAGATCCGCGCGCGCGGCGGACGCGCGGTGACCCGTGTGCTCGATGTGAGCGATGCTGCCGCGGTGCTCGAGCGTCTCCCGGCGTGGGATCGCGAGTGCGGCGGCTTCGACCTCGTGGTCGCCAATGCCGGCATCGGCGCGGGCCGGCGCGGCACCGCGCGCGACTTCGCGGCGGAGGCGCGCGTCTGGCAGGTCAACCTGATCGGCGCAAGCGCGACACTGTCCGCGCTGCTCGAGCCGATGCTCGCGCGCGGTCGCGGCACGCTGGCGGCCGTGATCAGCCTGGCCGGCAGGCGCGGAATGCCCGGCAGTGGCGCGTACTCTTCCAGCAAGGCCGCGCTGACCACCTACCTCGACGCGCTGCGCTGCGAGGTCGAGCCGCGCGGGCTGCGCGTGGTCGAGCTGCGCCCGGGCTTCGTGCACACGGCGCTCTCGGCGCGCAACGAGTTCCACATGCCCTTCGCCTGGCCGGTCGAGCGCGCGGCACAGACCTGTACGGACGCGCTGCTCGCGGGTCGGCGCGTGCGCGCGTTCCCGTTCCCGATGGTGCTCGCCTGCGGAGTCCTGCGCGCATTGCCGGTCTGGGCCTACACGCCGCTGTCGCGCCGCCTGCCCGGTGCGCGCGCGACGCCTGCCGCGGCGCGCGACGCGCGAACGGAGCCGCGCGCATGATCGCCTGGATCCCGCGCGAGCTGGCCGAGCTGTTCGCAAGTGAGCCGCTGCTGGCGCGCTCGTACCTGGCGGGCGGCTGCGTGCGCGATCACCTGCTGGGCCTGCCGGTCCAGGACTTCGACATCGAGGTCCACGGCGTCGGCTACGCCGAGCTCGCCGCGGCGCTGTCGCGCCACGGCCGCACGGATCTGGTCGGGCGTTCCTTCGGCGTGATCAAGCTGACGCTGCCTTCGAAGAGCACCCACGACTTCACGTTGCCGCGCCGCGACTCGAAGACGGCGCCCGGCCACAAGGGCTTCGAGATCGCCATCGATCCGGCCATGACGCCGCGCGAGGCGGCGGCGCGCCGCGACTACACGCTCAACGCGCTGATGGTCGAACCGCGCACGGGCGAGCTGCTCGATTTCCACGGCGGGCGCGCCGACCTCGAAGCGCGCGTGCTGCGGCACACCAGCGCCGCCTTCGCCGACGACCCGCTGCGCGTGCTGCGCGGTTTGCAGTTCTGCGCGCGCTTCGGCCTGCGCGCGGCCCCCGAGACGCTCGCGCTGTGCCGCTCGATCCGCCACACGCTGGCCGAGCTGGCCATCGAGCGCGTGTGCGGCGAGTGGACCAAGTGGGCCGAGAAGGGGAGCACGCCGTCGCTGGGGCTCGGCTTCCTGCGCGACAGCGGCTGGCTCGACGGGTTTGGCGAGCTCGCGACGCTCGACGCGCAGGCCTTCGACCGGACGGCCGGAGCGCTGGATCACTACGCGGCCGAGCGCGGCCCCGGGCGCAGCGTCGCCGGCGCGTTCGCGCTGCTGCTCGACGAACTCGGAGAGGCCGAGGCCGAGCGGTTCTGCGCTTCCATCGGACTGTCGAACGACACGCTGCGCCGCGTGCGCGCGCTGCACGCGGCTCGCGCGCGCGCGCGGGAGGAACCGACCGATGCCGGCCTGCGTCGACTCGCCGCCGCGCTCGCCCCGGAGTCGATCGAGGCCTTCGCGCGCGTCGCCGCCGCACGCGTGGCGACGCGCGGGTCGGCGCAG
>VGZE01000135.1 GCA_016872755.1 Planctomycetota bacterium | reverse complement strand
AGCCACATCCAGCGGGGATTGAGCGGACTCATGGGCTCGGTCGGGAACTATGGTAGCGCGGGCGGCGGGTTCCAGTGATACAGCACGAAGTAGATCACGACGCCCGTGACCGACACGTAGAGCCAGATCGGGAAGGTCCACTTGGCCCAGCGCTTGTGACGCTCCCAGTCCTCGCGATGCGCGAGCCAGAACGTGCGCAGCACCAGCGGCACGTTGACCATCGCGAGCACGGTGTGCGTGAGCAGCAGCACGAGGTAGGCCTGCTTCTTCCAGCCGGTCTCGCGATACGGCATCGTCGTCTGGATCGCGAAGTGGTAGTACAGGTAGCAGGCCAGGAAGGCCGCGCTGGCCGCCGCCGCGCCGAACATCAGCTTGCGGTGCAGCTCGCGCCGGCCGCCCTTGATCGCGACGAGGCCTGCCACGAGCAGCAGGCTCGCGCTCGTGTTGAGCAGTGCGTTGATCGCGGGCAGCGTCACGGCGCCTCGCGCTCGAGCAGCACCAAAGTGTCGCGCAGCGCGCGCCAGCCCAATTCCTCGCGCGCGTCGTAGTAGCCGCGCACGCGGCCCTGCTTGTCCACGGCGACGATGCGGCTGGAGTGCGTCGGCTCGAAGGCCTCGGCCACGTCGGGGCGACGGCCGTCGACCGCCAGCGCGAGGCTGTCGCGGATGAAGGCGTGGATCGCGGCTTCCTCGCCGGTCAGGAAGGTCCAGCGCGCGCTGTCCGCGCCACAGGCCTTCGCGTAGCTCGCGAGCACGGCGGGCGTGTCGGTGGCCGGATCGACGCTGAGCGAGACCAGGCGGATCGCCGAGCCGGTCGGCAGCTCCTGCTGCAGCCGGTGCATCGCCGCGGTGATCTCCGGGCAGGGGCCCGAGCAGCACGTGAAGATCATCGCCAGCGCGAACGGGTGACCGGCCCAGTCCTTCAGCGAGCGCTGCACGCCGCTCTGATCGACCAACGAGAAGTCGGCCAAGGTGCGCAGCACCGGCGGCGCGCCCGAGCCCGCGGACGCCCCCGCGCCGCCTCCGCATCCGACGAGCGGCAGCAGCAGGGCCAGCCCGCCGAGGCGGCTGAGCCTAGTGCGCCGCGCCACCGGCGTCTGCGCCCTTTGGCGCGGGCGCGTTGTGCGGCAGCACGCCCTTGCGCGCCGCGACCTCGGGCAACTCGACGATCTGACCGGTCTTGGGGTCGAAGCTCGTGCCGATGTTGTTGTTCAACTTGCCGTTGCACGCGACGTCCGGCGACAGCACGGTGATGATCACCGCGATCAGGATCGGAGTCGGGGCGATCAGGCCCTTGACGATCCAGCCCTCGAAGCGGAAGTGCATGAAGTACTGCAGGATCAGCACGCCCTTGAGCAGCGCGAAGAACAACAGACCGCCCCACAGGAGCGGCTTCCCGACGTGCCACTTGTGGCCGAGGATACCCCAGGCGACCTCCACGGCCGTGAAGATGAACAGCCAGAGGAAGATCTTGTTCGCGTTGAAGTTCTTGTGCTCGTCGTGACCGGACATGGGATGAGCTTCCGTGAAGGGGTTTCCGAGCGACTCAGAACAGGTAGACGATCGTGAACAGCAGCACCCAGACTAGGTCGACGAAGTGCCAGTACAGGCCGGCCAACTCGAGCCCCATGTGGTTCTGAGCGGTGTACTTGCCGCGCGCGGCGCCGAACCACGCGCAGATCAGCCAGATCACGCCGACGACGACGTGCAGACCGTGGAAGCCGGTCATCGCGTAGAAGGTCGACCAGAAGATGTCGACGTTCGGCCACGAGCCGTGCTTGTAGAGCTCGATGTACTCGTAGACCTGGATCCCGACGAACAGCGCACCGCCGAGGATCGTCGCGCCGAGCCACTTGAGGATGCCCGCCTTGTCCCCCTTCTGGCCGGCCTGCAGCGCGCGCACCATCAGCCACGAGCTGATGATCAGCACGAACGTGTTGAAGGCGGTGATGTCGACGGCCAGGCGCTCCTCGGGATTCGGCCAGGCGGAAGCCCCGGTGCGCAGGATGATGTACGTGCCGATCAGGCCCGTGAAGAACATCACTTCCGTCGCCAGGAACAGCCAGATCGCGAACTTGCCGCGCTCGACCGGCGGACCCGAGTCGTAGTCGTAGATCGCGTGGTGCTCGGCCGGCGCGTCGACGGCGGGGTCGTACGCGAAGGGATCGGCCTTGTGGCCGTGGTGCCCGTGGGCACCGGCGTGGGGAGCAAGAGTGGCTTGGCTCATGGGAGGGGTTCGGAGGTGAGCTCGGGGAGTGTCAGCTCGCGGCGAGGACGCTGGAGGAGCGCACGAGCGGATCGAGCAGCAGGCAGGCGTAGACGAGCGGCAGGTAGACGAGCGAGCAGCGCAGCAGCACGCGCGCGCGCGCGTCGTCCTCGCGCCGCGCGAAGTGGATCGAGCTCGCGACGTAGGCGAGGCCCAGCACGGCGGCCGCCACGGCGTACAGCACGCCCGCGCGGCCCTGCATGGCCGGCACGAGCGATACGAGCAGGCAGACCAGGCTGTAGCCGATCGCCTGCAGGCCGGCGACGCCGCGCACGCCGAAGGCGGGCAGCATGCGGATCCCGGCGCTGCGGTAGTCGTCGCGGTACAGCCAGCCGATCGCCATGAAGTGCGGGAACTGCCACGCGAACAGGATCGCGAACAGGCTCCACGCGAGCGGCGAGGGAGTCCCCGTGAGCGCGAGCGCGCCGAGCAGCGGCGGCATCGCGCCGGGCAGCGCGCCGACGACGGTGTTCAGGCCCGAGAGGCGCTTGAGCGGCGTGTAGACGAGCACGTAGCTCGCGAAGGTCGCCAACGCGAGCAGCGCAGCGAGCAGTTCGAAGCGCAGCGCCAGCCCCGCGATCGCCGCGGCCTCGAGCACGGTGCCGAACAAGAGCGCCTCGCGCACGCCGATCCGGCCGGTGGGCAGCGGCCGCTCGGCCGTGCGCCGCATGAAGGCGTCCGATTGCTTCTCCAGGATCTGGTTGAACACGCTCGCGCCGGCCGCGGACAGCGCGATCCACGCGCCGGCTTCCGCGGCGCGCGCGAGCGACGGCTCGGCGCCCGAGACGAGAGCGCCGGTCAGCGCGGCGAAGAACACGAAGCCGCCGATGCGCGGGCGCGTCATGCTCGACCAGTCGCGCACGCGCGCGAGCACGCTGGGGCCGACGAGCGCTTCCGTTGTCGCGACGACGCCGGGCTTCACGCCGCACCTCCGATCGCGGCGCGCGCCGGCGCCGGGACCGCATCCCGCGCGCGCGTCAGCACCCACGCCGATGCGGAGAACAAGAGGAGCAGCGCGCCGACCAGCACGTGCAGCACGCTCGTCGCCCACTCGGCCGGCGTCAGGCCGCGCGGATCGCGCAGCAACCAGGCGGCCAGGCCGAGCCCGAGTTGCGCGAACAGCAGCACGCGCAGTCCGCGCGCCAGGCGCAGCGCACGCGCGTCGCCGGAGGATTGGAGCCGGCCCGCGAGGACGACCACCGCGGCGAAGGCCGCCAGCGCCCCGATCAAGTGCAGCGACAGGCGCATCTCGACATCGGCGAGCTGCTGCGTGCGGAGCCCGTGCCGGTACCAGGCGCCCAGCGCGATCTGCCCGAGCAGCAGCAGCGTGCACCACAGCGCCGCGCGCCGCAGCGGCGGCCCCTCGGGGTACTCCACATCGCCGAGCGACTTCCACCCGGGACGCAGCTGCCAGGCCACGACGCCGAGCAGCGCGAAGACGAGCTGCGCGCACACGCCGTGCAGGAAGGCGAGCTGGGGCGAGTTCTCCAGCACGCGCAGACCGCCCAGCGTGCCCTGCGCGCACACGGCCAGCAGCGCCGCGGCGGCCAGTCCGATCGCGCGCGCGCCGGCGCGGGTCGCGAGGCAGGCGACGAGCGTCGCGATCGCGGCGAGCCCGACCAGCACGCCGAACAGGCGATGCGTGTGCTCGACGAAGGTGGGCAGATCGCGGAACCACTTCTGGACCGGGAAGGTGACCAGGAAATGGCCCTCCGGGAAGATCCAGCCCTCCACCGCCATGCCGGCGCGCAGCGTGGTCACGCTGCCGCCGAACACGAACAGCGGCAGCGCGAGCAGAGCGGTCGCGCAGGCCAGCCGATGCGGCCAGCGCGAGCGCGGCGGCTCCGGGCGGAGATCGGGACGTGGCGGCATGCTCGAGCTCGGGTCGCGTCGCGTCAGTGGTGGGCGTGCGCCTGGGCCGGACGCGCGGCGCCGTCGCCGAGCTTGCGCGTCTGCGGCAGATAGTCCTCGCTGACCTCGGGCGAGCCGTACTCGTACGGTCCGCGGTACACGGCGAGCTCACGGTCGAAGTTGCCGTGCCCTGGAGGAGAAGGCGCTTCCCACTCCAGCGAGTTCGCGCGCCAGGGATTGCGACCGACGCGCTTGCCCCAGAACATCGAGTGGAAGAAGTTGATCACGAAGAAGATCTGCCACACGAACAGCGCGAAGGCGCACAGCGTGATCAGCTCGTTGCTCTCCTGCAGGTGCGCGTAGGTCGCGTAGGTGTACGGATCGGCGGTGCGTCGCATCAGGCCGGCCAGGCCGATCTGGTGCATCATGTAGAACACGCCGTTGGTGAACACGAACGAGCCGATGAAGTGCACCTTGCCCAGCGTCTCGTTCATCTGCCGCCCGAACATCTTCGGGAACCAGTGGTAGATCGCGGCCCAGATCGCGAAGACCGAGCCGGCGAACACGACGTAGTGGAAGTGCGCGACGACGATGTAGGTGTCGTGGATGTAGATGTCGACGGGCGTGGCCGCCATCCAGATGCCCGACAGACCGCCGATGATGAACATCGCCACGAAGGCCAGTGCGTTCAGCATCGCGCTGTTCAGGTGGATGCGGCTGCCCCACAGCGTGCCGATCCAGTTGAACACCTTCACCGCGGACGGCAGCGCGATCATGATCGTCGCGACCATGAAGCTCATGCCCAGCGCCGGGTTCATGCCCGAGGTGAACATGTGGTGCCCCCACACGATGAAGCCCAGGCCGGCGATCGCGCTCATCGAGTACACCATCGGCTTGTAGCCGAAGACCGGCTTGCGCGCGTGCGTCGACAGGATGTCCGACGCGAAGCCCATCGCGGGCAGCACCATGATGTAGACGGCGGGGTGGCTGTAGAACCAGAACAGGTGCTGCCACAACAGCGGGTGACCGCCCGAGGCGCCGTCGAGGGCCGCGCCGGCGTTGCTCAACAGTTCGGGGCGCGTGGCGTTGACGAGCAGGTTCGACGGCGTGAAAAAGCCCGTGTGCAGCGTGCGGTCGAGCAGCTGGAGGATCGAGGCGGCCGTCAGCACCGGCAGCGCGAACAGCTGCAGCAGGGCGGCGATGAGCAGGCCCCAGATCGACAGCGGCATGCGCATCATGGTCATGCCGGGCGCACGCATCTTGAAGATCGTGGTCACGTAGTTGACCGCGCCCATCATCGACGACACGCCGACCCAGGTCAGCGCCATCAGCCACCAGGTCTGCCCGGTCAGCGAGCCGGGAGCGGCGGTCGCGATCGTCGAGAGCGTCGGGTAGGCGGTCCAGCCGGCGGCGGCCGCACCGCCCTCGACGAAGAACCCCAGCAGCGCGAAGAAGATCGCCGGGATCATCGCCCAGTAGCCGAACATGTTCAGCTTGGGGAAGGCCATGTCGGGCGCGCCGACCATCAGCGGGATCAGGAAGTTCCCGAACGCGCCGGTCAGCAGCGGGATGATCACGAAGAAGATCATGATCGTCCCGTGCATCGTGAACAGCATCGTGTAGAACTCCGGGCTGATCACGCCGCCCGTGTCCGGGAACAACACGCTGAGCCCCGGAATCGGCTTCCACGGCCACGCCACCTGGTGACGGATGGCCATCGCGAACAGTCCGCCCAGCACGAGGAAGAACAACCCCGTGAGCATGAACTGGATCGCGATCACCTTGTGATCGACGGAGAACACGTACTTGCGCAGGAAGCCCAGCTCGTGGTGATCGTGCGAGACGTGCACCGTGCCGGGCGCGGCGACGCCGCGCGGGCCTTCCTGAGCGGGATGCGCTCCACCCCCGTGACCGGGAGCGTGCGCGGGGGCGTGGGCCGGAGCCGAGTTGCCGTCGGGGCTCATTCTGCTGCCTCCAGGTCTGCGGTGCCGTTGCTCTTCAGCGCGGCACGCTTGTCCGCGAGCCACTTCTCGTAATCAGGCTTGCTCTTCACGATCAACCTTCCGGCCATCTTGTAGTGGCCCCAGCCGCACAACTCGGCGCAGATCAGGTCGTACTCGCCGACCTCGGTCGCCTGGAACCACATCGGAATCGTCATGCCGGGCACGGCGTCCTGCTTGAGGCGCAGGTTCGGCAGGAAGAACGAGTGCAGCACGTCGCGTGACTTCAGTTGGAACATGATGTCGGTGTCGACCGGCACCACGAAGTCGAACGGGCTCTCGATCACGTCGACCGAGTCGAAGCTGCCGTTCGCGTCCGGATAGCGCATCAGCCAGGCGAACTGGTACGCGATCACGTGCGCGATCGGCTTGTCCTTCGAGTACGGGCCGCCGGTCGGCCAGTGGTCCTCGAACTTGATCTGCTTGAAGGTGCCGATCTGCGCGAAGGCGATCACCAGCAGTGCGACCGCGGGGATCGCGGTCCAGATCATCTCCAGCTTGTGCGAGCCGTGCGTGAACAGCGACTTGCCGGGCACCTTGTCGTGATAGCGGAACACGCACCACACCAGGCCGACCTCGGTCAGCACGAAGGTGATGGCGACCATCCACAGGATCAGGTTGAACAGGCTGTCCATCCCCGCCCCGTGCGTGGATACGTCCTTGGGGAACCACAGACCCCACTCGGGCGCCTTCACGAAGGTCCACACGCCCAGGATCGGCAGGAGCGCGATCAGGATCACGGTCCACAGGCGCGTGAACTTCACGAAGGTGACGAGCACGAGCAGCAGCGCGACCAGCAGCGCGAGGATCGACCACGCGCCGTTCGAAGGATTCAGGAAACTCATGTTTGCTGGGAGCTCCGGCGCGGGGTTAGAGGCGCTTGCCCTTCGACAAGGAGCGCACGTAGTGCACGATCGCCCACAGGTCCTCGTCGGTCACCTTGCGGTTGCCTTGCGGGTCCTTGATCGTCGAGTGGGCCGGCATGTAGGTGCCGTTGATGCCCGCGTACAGGCGCCGATACAGGTCGATCGGGCGATCGCCGCCGCGGTAGATGCCCTGCGTGAGATCACGCGGGCCCAGCGGATTGCCCCAGTCGTCCTTCTTCGAGATCGGAACCGGACCTCCGTTGGGATCGGGCTCCTTGGCCGAGGGGCCGTCCCCGAGTCCGCCCACGCCGTGGCACGACACGCAGTTGGCGCCGGTCGCGTCGTTGTAGAGCACGCGCCCGTGCTCGATCACCTCGGGCGTGGCCTCCGGGATCTCGCCGTCGTAGGCGATCACGAACTCGGCTGACTTGTCCCACTTCGACCAGACGTCGAGGTAGGCCTCCTGGACGGCCTCGATCTTGAAGCCCTCCTCGGCATCCTCGCGGGCGAGGTTGCGCTCGGTCTCGCCGCGGATCGACAGCAGCCGCACGTAGTCGACCAGCCCTTCGAGCTGCGTCGCGGAGAAGCGCTTGAACGACAGCATCGCGGTTCCGTTGACGCCGTTCTCGAGCACGCCGTAGAGGTCGGCGCGACGCGGGCGCGCCTTCTCGTTCAACGCGGTCCACTTGAACGCGCCGCGCTGGTAGTCGCGCGGAGTCGGATTGAGGAACTCCGCGGTCGAGCCCTTGCCGTCGCCGTTGATGCCGTGGCAGTGCAGGCACTGCGTGCGGTACATCTCGGCGGACTCGCGCAGGCTCGGATACCAGTCGGTGAACAGCGCGATCGCGTCGGCCTTGTTCTCGGCGACGTACTTGTCGAGATCGGTCCGGCTCTTCGTGCCCGCTTCCATCGCCGCGGCGATCTCGTCGTAGCCCGCGCGGATCTCGCCCCAGGCCGCTTGCAGATCGAGCGCCTCGCGCGCCGGCTCGACCGCGGCGAAGTCGCCGCGCTCCAGCGCCGCGAGCGGCGTCGCGAAGGCCTTCTTGTTCGCCGCGACCAGCTCGGCCTGGCGCGCTTCGGACAGCTCGGCCCAGGCATCGTTCGGATTGCGCTCGTCGTCGATCCACTCCTCCGGCACTGCGTAGCGCGGGTTCGACGGGCTTCCGAAGAGCATGCCGAGCGTGCCGAGCAGCTGGTCCTGCGCCGCCGGATAGTCGGCGAGCAGCTGCTTCGAATCCGCGCTCAACGTGTAGTGGAGCTCGGGGCGCGGTGGTTCGGGATCGCAGGCGGCGAGCAACAGGCCGAAGAGGCCTGCGGCGATGGCCAAGCGGCCACGCAGGGGCTGGGGATCGCTCATGCGCAACAGAGGGGAGCCCGGCGGCTCGGGAGGGGGGAACGGAAGGCCCCGCGACGGGACCGTTGAAGCGCAGACAATGCAGACTCGGAGCGTCGCGTTCAAGAGCCGCGCGTCCACAGTCGGGTCGATGCAGGCCCGGCCCGGCGCGGCGCGAGGTGCGATCGGCGCGGATCGGCCGGGACGCGCCCTGCTAGGCTGTGAATTCCAGGACACCCGCACCAAGAGCCACGCGACTTGCACACCTCCACCCTGACCTCGGCCCTGGCCGGCCCGACCGCGCGCACCTGTCCGAGCGAACTGGGCACGGAAGTGCTCACCTTCGGTGCGGTGCCCGACGAGTACGCCGGCGCCACGAGCGCGGCCGCCCTGTTCGACGCGACGACGCGCGGTCGCGTCCGGGTCAGCGGCCCGGATGCGGCGGCCTTCCTGCATCGGATCACGGCCAACGCGGTGCGCACGCTGGCTCCCGGCGGCGGCGGCCCGAACCTGCTGCTGAACGCGAAGGGCAAGATCCTGCACGTCTTCGACCTGTGCTGCGACGGCGTGGGCTTCGAGCTTTCGACCCACGCGGGTCGTGCGGCCGCGCTGATGGCGGAGCTCGACAAGTACCTGTTCAGCGAGAAGGTCGTGCTGTCCGACGCCAGCCAGGACTACGCACCACTGGAGACCTGCGGTCCGCGCTCGCGCGAGTTCGTCGAGCGCGTTTGCCGGCTCGAGCCGCCCGCCGAGTTCGGCGCGCGCCGCGAGGGTCCCACGCC
>VGZE01000134.1 GCA_016872755.1 Planctomycetota bacterium | reverse complement strand
GGTACGGAGGCGTTCTTCGCGGCTCACCCCACCGAACCGTTCTTCGTCAAGAACCTGGAGAACGTACAGGGCGACGAGCGTGACGTGGTGTTCATCTCAGTCGGCTACGGGCGAAACCCTCAGGGATACATGGCCATGCGCTTCGGTCCGCTCAGCAACGATGGCGGGGAGCGGCGACTCAACGTGCTCATTTCCCGCGCGAAGCGCCGTTGTGAAGTGTTCTCGTCGATCACCGCTGATGACATCGACCTGGGTCGAGCCTCCGGACGAGGCGTTGCGGCGCTCAAGACGTTTCTGTCGTTCGCACAGACAGGGCAGCTCGGTATTGCTACGCGCACCGGGAGGACGGAGGATTCGCCGTTCGAGGAGTTCGTCTGCGACGCCGTGCGGAACCTCGGCTACGAGGTTCACCCCCAGGTCGGCGTGGCCGGGTTCTTCATCGACCTCGCCGTGCAGGACCGCGAGAAGCCTGGCCGCTATCTGCTCGGAATCGAGTGCGACGGAGCGGCATACCACTCTTCACGCTCGGCGCGCGAGCGCGATCGCTTGCGTCAAGCCGTCCTCGAGGAGCATGGATGGATCATCCACCGGATCTGGAGCACGGATTGGTTCCAGCGGCCTGGTGAGCAGATTGCGAAGGTCGCTGCTGCAATCGAACGCGCGAAGGTCGTGCTGGCTGCCGCCGAGGACGACGCACGGGCGGCTCCGGTGGCCCACGCAGTCGATGTGGAGAGGGACAACGCAGTCGTCTCGGTGGCCGAGCCGGACAGTTTGTCAGTGCCGTATCAACAGGCCGCATTCGCCGTGCCGACACTACGGGCCCCACACGAGCTGACCACTCCAGAGATGGCGCAAGTCGTGCGACGCGTCGTGGAGCTCGAGGGTCCGGTACACGGTGACGAGGTGGCGGTGCGAATTCGAGAGTTGTGGGGACTTGGGCGAACCGGCAGTCGCATTCAGGAATCCGTGTCGAAGGCCTTGAGCCTGCTCGTTCGCCGAGGTGAATGCAGCGAAGATGACGGATTCTACTCGCTGCCGAGTGCGGTGATCGCGATTCGGAACCGCGGCTCCGCAAGTTCTGCGTCGCTCCGAAGGCCGGAGTATCTCCCGAGTGCGGAGGTTCGGGCCGCCGTGCTCCTGCTCATCGACACCTATCATGGTGCGCAGCGCATGCAGATCTCGACGGCGGTCGGGCGGATGCTCGGGTTCAAGGCTACGAGCGCCGGACTGCGCGCTCGGATTGACCAGCAGGTTGCGGCTCTCGTCGCAAGCGGGCTGCTCGAGGTGGAGGGCGACGAGGACGGTGGCGACGCGTCGGTACGTCGTCGAGCTGTCGCCCCCTGAGTCGGTCGAGCGCGTCTCCCGGCGCGCAGTGATCGAGACACGCGATGCGCGGGCCTGGCACGCGATCCTGCGCGCGCTGGGGAACCACAAGGTGCCGCAGGACTACGGGCTGCCGCCGCAGCCGGACAAGCAGGCGCGGTTGAGGGCTCGCGGGCTGGACCAGCTCGCCGGTGGCTCGGAATCGGGTTCCTGAGCACAGCCGCGAAACAGCGGAACAAGGGTTTGCCTGATACCCTCGTAGGAATCATGAACCTTCGCGTCACTGCCTTGCTCCTGGCCTGCCTCGCCTGTCTGACTGCCTCGCCGGCCCTCGCCCAGGTCTCCTACGGCGGCGTGCCCGCCAGTTCCTACGCGACCCTGCCGAGCGACGTCCCGCGGCTCGATCTGCCTCCGGTCGACGAGGCGGCGTTGCTCGCCGAGGACGCGACGCGCGCGAAGGGCCCGCTGCGCTACGGCGCGCTCGTCCCGATCGGCGCGACGCTCGATGAGCTCGCGCGGCGCGACGTGCTGCCCTCGGGTGAGCAGGTCTGGCGCGCAGAGATCCGCTCGACCGGCGCGCGCACGCTGGCCGTCGTGTTCGAGCACTACGAGCTGCCGCCCGGCGGCCAGTTGTTCGTGTACGACCCGGCGCGCAGGCAGGTACTCGGCGCGTACACCGATCTCAACAACCAGGAGAATCTCGAGTTCGGGTTCCAGCCGGTGCTCGGCGACCGCCTCGTGCTCGAGTACGTCGAGCCCGCCGACGCGTCCTTCCACGCGACGCTGCGCGTGCGCGAGGCGATCCACGACTACCGCGGCCTGCCCGATCTCGTCGCGAAATCGTCGGACGGCGCCGATGCGGCGGGGGCGTGCAACGTCGACGTCAATTGCCCGCAGGGCGCGTCGTGGCAGGACAAGAAGCGCGCGATCACGCGCATCGTGTCCGGCGGCGCTCTGTGCACCGGTGCGCTGCTCAACAACGTCAACAACAGCGGCGCGCAGTACTACATCACAGCCTTCCACTGCGGCTCGATGAACGCGGCGGTGTTCCTGTTCAACTACGAGAAGTCGGGCTGCAGCAGCGGCACGGCACCGTCGAACCAGACCGTGTCGGGCTCGACGCAGTTGGCGGGGAGCTCGAGCCTCGACTACCGGTTGGTGCAGATTTCCCAGGCGATTCCGGCCTCCTACAAGCCGTTCTTCCTGGGCTGGAACCGCACGAGCAGCGCGCCGCCCAGCACGGCGACGATCCACCATCCCGATGGCGACGTGAAGAAGATCAGCTTCGACAACAATGCGCCGCAGCTGTCGGGCAACCAGTGGCGCGTCGTGCAGTGGGACCTCGGCGTGACCGAGCCCGGGTCCTCGGGCTGTCCGCTGATCCGCAGCGACGGCCGCTTCATCGGCCAGCTCTGCTGCGGCGCCGCGTACTGCGGCTTCCCGTTCGACGATTACTACGGCCGGTTCGACCTGGCCTGGCCCACCGTGAAGCCGTGGCTCGATCCGAACAACACGAATCCGACCGGCATCGACGGCTACGATCCCTACGGGACTCCGGCGGGGCCTCCGGTGATCTCCGGGCTCAACCCGACTACGGCGCAGGCCTTCTTGCCCGGCTCCGTGACGATCACCGGCACCAAGTTCTCGAACGCGACGCAGGTGAAGGTCGGCGCGGCGACCTTGCTGCCGCCGTTTGGATTCTCGATCGTCGGGGATACGCAGATCACGTTCACTCCGCCGTCGCCGACGACACTCGGGGCCGCGGCGGTGACCGTCAGCAATTCGGGCGGCACGAGCAACTCGCAGAACCTGAACTTCATCGAGACCAATCCGCCGTTGCAGGTCGTGAACCCCTTCGCGCTGACGAACACCACGCACTCATGGCAGTACGGCGGCGGCTCGAACGACCTCGCGTTCCTGTTGTTGTCGGGTTCGCCGACCCTGGTTCCGATCCTCGGCGCCAACGTGTTCCCGACCTACAGCGTGATCAAGTCGCAGGTCTTGAACGGAGCGGGCCTGGGCAGTCATTCCTCGCTCGTCCCGCCCTCGGCGCTCGGGCTCACGGTCCATACCCAGGTTGCGATCTGGGACGGGACGCTCAAGGCCACGACAGCGGCTTCGATCAGCGTGCTGTTCTGATCCACGCCGCTAGTGCGATGCGGCTTGCAGGAATCGAGCTCGAGGCCGTCTCGGTCGGCGGCGTCGAGACCTGCATCGAGCTGCCGGAGGCGAAGCTCGCTTTCGACATCGGGCGTTGCCCGCACAGCGCGGTCAATCGCCGCACCGTGCTGTTCACGCACGCGCACATGGATCACCTCGGCGGCGTCGCCTATCACTGCGCGACGCGCGCGTTGCGCCGCCTGCCGCCGCCGCGCTACGCGATCGGGCGCGAGAACTCCGCGGCGCTGCGCGAGCTGTTCGAAGTCTGGCGGCGCCTCGACCGTTCCGAGCTCGAGCACGAGCTGGTCGAGATCGGCCCGGGCGAGGAGCTGCGTTTGGACAATGGGTGGTACGCGCGGCCGTTCCGCTCCCCGCACCGCGCGCCATGCCAGGGCTACGGGCTGTGGAGCCGGCGCAAGAAGCTGCTCGACGAGCACGTCGGGCGCGCGCCGGCCGAGCTGGCGCGGATGCGCGCGTCGGGCGCCGCGCTCGAGCGCGAAGTCGAGACGGCCGAGTTCGCGTTCACCGGCGACACCTTGATCGAAGTCGTCGAGAATGAGGCCGTCGTGCGCGAGGCTCGCCTGTTGGTCATGGAGGTAACCTTCCTGGACGAGCGCGTCTCGGTGGCGGAATGCCGCTCCAAGGGCCACGTGCACCTCGACGAGGTCGCCGAGCGCGCCGAGCTGTTCCACAACGAGGCCCTCCTGTTCACGCACTTCTCGGCCCGCTACCGGCAGCGCGACATCCTGAAGCGGCTCGACGAGCGCCTGCCGCCCGACCTGCGCGCGCGCGTGACCCCGCTGCTGTCAGGCCACGCTCCCTGAGCAGCCGTGACGGCGGGCTGTTACCATGCCGCTTTCGCCAGCGGAGACCCAAGTTTCGTGGTACGCCTCGATCGCATCTATACGAAGACCGGAGACGACGGCACGACCGGCCTCGGCGACGGTTCGCGTCTGCCCAAGCACCACGCGCGCGTCGAGGCCTATGGAACCGTCGACGAGCTGTCGTCGGTGCTCGGGCTCGCGATCGCGGAGGGAGTTCCGGACGCGTTCGTCGGGCTGTTGCAGTCGATCCAGAACGATCTGTTCGACGTCGGGGCCGACCTGTGCGTGCCGGGCGAGGCGGGCGCGCGGTTGCGCCTGACGCCGGGCTACACCGCGCGTCTCGAGCGGGCGATCGACCAGTACAACGAGCGTCTTGCGCGCCTGGAGTCCTTCGTCCTGCCCGGCGGCGAGCCCGCGGCGGCGCGGCTGCACCTGGCGCGCACCGTGTGCAGGCGCGCCGAGCGCGTGTGCACGGCGCTGGCCGAGCACGAGGGCGCCGCGCGCGTGAATTCGGAAGTCATCAAGTACCTGAACCGCCTGTCCGACCTGTTGTTCGTGCTCGCGCGCGTCGCGAATCACGACGGGAAGCTCGACGTCCTGTGGCAGCCTGGGAAGACGAGAGAGGCCTGATCGCGCTGCGCTGGCGCACGGGCGCGGACTGGGTCGATCTCGTGCTCGCCGACCCGCTCGAGCTGCTCGACGACCACGCGCACTGCGAGCTCGGTGCCGCCGCCGCCGCGCAGTCGTTCCTGGCGCGCCACCCGTCGATCAACCGTGTCGCGGAGAAGCTGTCGGCGACGGCGATCGAGGAACTGCGGCATTTCCGCACCGTGCACGCGCTGCTGCACGAGCTCGGCGGCACGCTCAGCAGCCGCGGGCCCAATGCCTACGTCGAGGGTCTGCAGGCCGCGGTTCGCGCCTCGCGCACGGCGGAGGGGGACCCGCTGGTCGATCGCCTGCTCGTCGCGGCGCTGATCGAGCGACGCAGCCTGGAGCGCTTCGAGCTGCTCGCGCGGCGCGCAGGCGGCCGGCTGGGCGATTTGTACCGCGAGCTGGCGCCGTCCGAGCTCGGGCACGCCGCGTTGTTCGTGCACTTGTGCTTCGAGATCCGCGGCGAGGCATTGGCGGTGCCGCGCCTGCTCGAGTTGCAGGAACTCGAGGCGCGTGTCGCGCGCGAACAGACGCGCGGTGCGCGCATCCACTCCGGATTCGCGGAGCGAGCAGCATGATCGCCACCGCGCTCGCGCTGTTCACGCTGCTCGCGTCGCCGCCTGCGGCGGCGCCCGCCGATCCGGCGCCCGATCGCATCGAGCTCGTCGACGGCAGCGTGGTCGAGGGCCGCGTCGTGTTCGAGGACGCAACCCGCATCGTGCTGCGTGTGAAGTCGAAGGAGCGCACCTTCGAGCACAAGCAGGTCCGCTCCGTGCGAGCGCAGTCGCGCTCGCTGCGCGAACTCCTCGTCAAGACCGCCGACGGATTGCCGGCCGGAGCTCCCGAGCGGGCCGAGCTGGCGCGCTTCGCCACCGAGCGCGAGCTCGCCGGCGAAGCGCATGCGTTGTGGTGGTCCGTGCTGGCGATGGACCCCGAGCATTCCGACGCGCATCGCGCGCTCGGTCATCGCGCCGTCAAGGGCGGCTGGCAATGCCCGTCCGAGCGCGGCTGGCAGTCGTTCAAGCGCGTGCGCGACGAGCGCGCGGCATGGGACGAGGCCTGGCGCTGGAATTCGGTGCACTACGAGCTGCGCACCAACGTGTCATTGGAGGAGGGGCCGGCCATGCTCCTGGATCTGGAACGGTTGCGCGCCGCGTTCCACGCGACCTTCGGGCAGGAGCTCGGTCTGCGCACCGGCGACGAGGCGATGAAAGCCGAGGTGCACGGCGACGCGAAGAGCTACCCGAACCCGGGCGACATGCGTCCGGCCTTCTACGACTACGGTCAACGCGTGCTGCACGTGCGCGCGGTCGAGGGGCTCGATCGCACGAAGCTGTTCCACGAAGGCACGCACCAGTTGCTGCACCTCTCCGGTGAGTACGGTCCGCAGGCGAAGGGCGTCATCCCGGCCTGGCTGCACGAGGGGTTGGCCGAGTACATGGCGGCGGCCGCGGCGGGGCCGCCCGGCGGCGCACGTTTCACGCCCGGCACGCGCGACCTCGCGCACTACGCGGTGCACGCGCGCGCCAAGGATCCCTACGACCTGTCGCGCGTGCTGAGCTTCGAGGCGAGCGACTTCATGGCCTCGTCGCGTTCGGATCTGAAGTACGCGCAGGCCTACACCTTGGTCGACTTCCTGCTGCACGGGCGGGACGGCCGATTCCGGCCGGGCTTCCAGAGCTTCCTCGCGTCGGCCTACACCGGACAGTCGAGCTCGACCGCCTTCCGGGCGGCCTTTGCCGAATTGAAGGCGGGCGAGCGCGAGCTCGAGCAGGAATGGACGGCTTGGGTGCGCTCGATCGGTCGCTAGCCCGGCCGGGCAGGTCAGCGCGGAAAACTCGCGCGCCGACCCAAGAAGTCTGTTACCCATGAGCGTTGGACGCTTCGTTCCGCCATCGAAGGGTCTCCGAACCGAAGTCTCCATGTCGAAGGGAGTCGCACCACTGATGATCTCGAACCTCGCCTTGCTGATCGCTTCCTGCTCCGCCGTCGCAGCTCCGGCGCCCCCCGTCACTCGCGCGCCCACATCCGCCGGTCCGGCCCAGGGCGGCGAATCGACCGCGCTGACCGTCTACAACCAGGGCTTCGCCGTGGTGCGCGAGAGCTTTCCGCTCGAGCTGCAGGCCGGCCTGAACGAGATCCGCCGCAGCGGCACGACGGCGCAACTGGAGCCTGATTCGGTGATCTTCCGCGATCCGACCGGTGCGGCCGCGTTCCGCGTGCTCGAGCAGAGCTACCGCAATGATCCGGTCAGCCAGGGACTGCTGCTGTCGATGTTCGAGGGCCAGGAGATCGACTTCCAGCGCGAGCTGCAGGGGCTGGGCATCACGATCGTACGCGGCCGCATCCTGCGCAGCGGTTACGACGCGACCCAGGCACGCAACGGCAACTACTATTCGCAGCAGCAACCGCTGATCGAAGTCGCCGGCAGGTTGCAGTTCCAGCTGCCGGGCGTGCCGTTGTTCCCGTCGCTGGGCAACGACGCGATCCTGCAACCGACGCTGAGCTGGCGCGTCGACAGCCCCGCCGCGGCGCGCTTCCAGGCCGAGCTCGCGTACGTGACGGCCGGCCTGTCGTGGAAGGCCGACTACAACCTCGTCGCCCCGGCGGCCGGCGACATCGTCGACCTGGTCGGCTGGATCACGGTCGACAACCAGAGCGGCAAGCGCTTCGACGAGGCGCGCATGAAGCTGATGGCCGGCGACGTCAACAAGATCCAGCCGCAGAACATGCGCGGCAAGCTCGGGATGATGCCGATGGCGGCGATGGAGCGGGACGGGAGCGCGGTCGTCACCGAGAAGAGCTTCGACGAGTACCACCTGTACACGCTGGCGAACCCGACGACGATCCGCGACGGCGAGACCAAGCAGGTCGAGTTCGTGCGCGCGGCGGGCGTGACGGCCAGGCGCCTGTTCGTCTACGACGGCGCTGCGCAAGGGCAGTTCTGGTTCAGCGACGCCGCGAATCAGGAACCGGGCTACGGCACGCAGTCACAGAAGAAGGTCTGGGTGATGCGCGAGTTCCAGAACTCCGAAGCCAACCGGCTCGGCATGCCGCTGCCCAAGGGCCGGCTGCGCTTCTATCAGCGCGACGACGACGCGCAGCTCGAGTTCCTCGGCGAGAACGAGATCGACCACACGCCGAAGGACGAGCTCGTGCGCGTGTACGTCGGCAACTCGTTCGACCTCGTCGGCGAGCGCTCGCGCACCGACTTCAAGATCGATTCTCGAGGCCGGTGGATGGACGAGTCCTTCGAGGTGACCCTGCGCAACCACAAGCGCGAGCCGGCGATCGTGCGCGTGGTCGAGCACCTGTACCGCTGGACGAACTGGCAGATCGTGAAACCCACCCAGGAGTGGAAGAAGAAGGACGCGCAGACGATCGAGTTCGATGTCGCCGTGCCGGCCGACGGCGAAATGAAGGTCGCCTACACCGTCCACTACTCTTGGTGAGCCGCCGGCGCCGCGCGCCCGGTTGACACCGCGGTTCCGCGCGGCCGGTCGCGGGCTCGGCAACGCTGGCCCTGGCAACGCCGGCGCGCGCTGGCTACGGTGCTGGCATGGCGGCACGACAGCGCTTGTTCGACTCGTGGTTCGTCCCCGCGCCCGCGCGCGTCTTCTTCGAGCGGACCATCTGGAGCGAAGGCGCGCGCAAGGCGCGCGGCCCGCGCGGTTGGGCGCTGGCGAGCCTGCGCGCCGCCTACCTGGCCTTGCGCGGCTTCGTGGCCGACCAGTGCAATCTGCGCGCCGCGGCGCTGACCTACATCACGGTCCTGTCGTTGGTGCCGCTGCTCGCCTTCGCGTTCTCCCTCGCCAAGGGGCTGGGGGCCTACGATTCGCTGCAGAGCGACGTGATCCACCCGTTCCTCGATCGCGCCGTCGGCGTGCTGCCCGCGGGCGCGGCCGAAGTGCGCGGGCTGCCGCTGGAGTTCCTTCCGCCCTCCGAGGACGCGGGCGCCGTCAACCCGACGCAGGTCCAGTTGCGGTTGGCCATCGACAAGGTGCTGGAGTTCGTGTCGAAGACCGACGTGGGCAGCCTGGGCGGCATCGGGCTCCTGTTGTTGGTCTGGACCGTGATCCAACTGCTCGCCAGCATCGAGCGCACGATCAACGCGATTTACGGGATCCGACGCGATCGCGCGCTGCTGCGCAAGATCCCCGATTACCTCGCGATCGTGC
>VGZE01000133.1 GCA_016872755.1 Planctomycetota bacterium | reverse complement strand
ACCCGCGCGGGCGCCAGGCCGGCCTCCAGCGCACCGGCGCCGGCGGCGCGGGCCAGCTCGCCGACGAGCACGAGCAGGTCGACGCTACGCGAGGCGATCTCGGCGCCCAGCGCATGGTGCAGTTCGGCCGAGCTCGGGCCGAGCTCGAGCATGTCGCCGAGCACGAACACGCGCCGGCGGTAGCCGTGCAGCCCCTCCAGCACGCGCACGGCGGCGCGCATCGATTCCGGATTGGCGTTGTAGGCGTCGTCGATCAGCGTGATGCCGGCCAGCTCGTGGCGCTCCAGGCGCTGCTTGCCGCCCTGCAGGCACGCGATGCGCGGCAGCAGCTCGTCGAGGCCCAGCCCCAGTGCCTGGCAGGCCGCGATCGCCAGCAGCAGGTTCGACACGTTGTGCGTGCCGAGCAGCGGCAGCGTCACGCGCAACGGACCGAGGCGGAAACTGGAGCCGGCGCCGTGGAACAGGAGCTCGCGCGCGACCAGATCGGCGTCCCCCTGCACGCTGCAGGTGATCACGCGCGAGCGCAGCGCCGCGCGCAGGATCGGCAGTTGACGGCAATCGGCGTTGAGCACGGCCAGGCCGTCGCTCGGCAGGGCCGCGAGCAGCGCGGCCTTCTCGCGTGCCACGCCCTCGAGCGAGCCGAGCTTCTCCAAGTGCGCGTGCCCGATCCCCGTCACGATCGACACGCTCGGCCGCACCACGGCGGCCAGGGCGGCGATCTCGCCGGGTGCGTTCGTTCCGACCTCGACGATCAGGACCTCGGTCGTCTCGTCCGCGCGCAACAGCGTCAGCGGCACGCCGATGTCGTTGTTGAACGACTTCTCGGAGGCGACGACGCGCAGGCTCGGCTCGAGCAGCGCCTGCAGCATGTTCTTCGTCGTGGTCTTGCCGGCCGACCCGGTGATCGCGATGACCGGGCACTTCAGGCGCCGGCGGTGGAAATCGGCCAGTGCGAGCAGCGCGCGCTGCGGATCGGCGTGCAGCAGCACCGGCACGCCGTCGGGCAGGTCGCGCGGCGCCTGTCCGTTCTCGGCCCGCAGCAGCAGCGCCGCCGCGCCGGAGGCGCAGGCATCCGCCGCGAAGGCGTTGCCGTCGAAGTTCGCGCCGCGCAGCGCGACGTACAGGCTCTCGCGCGGCAGGGTGCGCGAATCGGTGGACACGCCGCGCACGCGCGCCTCCGCGCGACCGTGCCACAGCACCGCGCCGGTGGCACGGCGGATCTCGTCGAGCGTGAAGGAGCTCATGCCAGCACCTGTGCGGCCACGGCCGCGTCGTCGAACGGATGATCGATGCCGCGCACGGTCTGCGTGCGCTCGTGCCCCTTGCCGGCGAGCAGCACGATGTCGCCCGCGCGCGCCTCCGCGATGGCCAGCGCGATGGCCGCGCGCCGGTCGGGCTCGACCAGCAGCCGGGCGCGCGTGCCGGCCAGGCCGGGCAGCACGTCCGCGAGGATCGCGCCCGGTTCCTCGTCGCGCGGGTTGTCGCTGGTCAGCACGGCCACGTCGGCGGCGGCGCCGACCGCAGCGCCCATCGGCGCGCGCTTGCCCTTGTCGCGATTGCCGCCGCATCCGAACAGGCAGATCAGGCGGCCGCCGCGCGCAGCCATCGATTCGCGCAGCGCCTCGAGCACGCGCGCGAGGCCGTCGGCCGTGTGCGCGTAATCGACGTAGACGTGGAAGGGCCGGCCGCGCGTATCGACGCTCTGCAGCCGACCGGGTGCGCTGTGAACGGACGCGAGTCCCTGCAGCAGCGCTGCGGGACTCGCTTCCGTTAGCAATGCCGCGGCCAAGGCCGCGAGTGCGTTCTCGACGTTGTGTCGTCCGACCAGGGGAAGGAAAAGCTCGGTGTCGGCAACCCCCATTCCTTGGATGTTGAGACGAGTTCCCCCTGGTTCGGGACGGACGCGAGAAGCACACAGGTCCGCGCGGGACCCGGCACTGTACGTGACGACGCGCGCGCCGCTGGAGCGGGCGGCCTGCGTCATGCGAGCGGCGCCATCGACGCCGGCGTGGATGACCGCCACGCCGCGCGAGCCGAGCCGCTCGAACATGCGGGCCTTGGCGCCCGCGTAGGCTTCCATGCTGCCGTGGAAGTCGAGGTGGTCGCGCGTCAGGTTGCTGAAGACGCCCACCGACAGCTCCAGGCCCGCATCGCGCTCCTGCGCGAGCCCGTGCGAGGAGACCTCCAACGCGACGCTGCGACCGCCGCGTTCGCGGTGTTGCGCGAGCAGCCGCTGCAGCGTCGGCGCGTCGGCCATCGTGTGCGTCGCGGGCACCTCGAGCCCCCCCGCCAGGCGATTGACCACCGTGCCGAGCACCGCCGGGACCAGACCGACCGCCTCGAGCAACTGCGCGGTCAGCCACGCGATCGTGGTCTTGCCGTTCGTGCCGGTGATGCCGACCACGAAGAGCGCGCGCGACGGATGGCCGTGCACGTCGGCGGCCGCGAGTCCGGCCGTCGATCGCGGCGCGGCGTGCGTCCAGACCGGCAGGCCGGCCTCGGCCGGCGCTTCCGCGCACAAGACCGCGCAGGCGCCGCGCGCGCGCGCGTCGGCGACGAAACGCGCGCCGTCGGCGCGCTGTCCGGGCAGCGCGGCGAACAGCGTGTGCGCGCGCACGCGCCGGCTGTCGAGTTCGACATCGTGCACGTCGGGATCCGTGCTCGCATCGCGCAAGGTCCCGCCGTGGCGGCGCGCGAGTTCGGACAGGCGCACCATCAGCGCAGCGCCTCCTTCCACGGCTGCTCGAACGGGTTGCGCTCGGCCAGCTCCGTGGCGGCGAACACGCCGAAATCGGGCAATTCGACCTTCTCGCCGCGGCGCGTCGCGCCGAGCGCCTCGTCGAGGATCGCCAGCGCCGCCGGCCCGGCGACGCTCGAACCGTAGTGGCCGCCCTTGGTCGGATCGTCGACGACGACCAGCACGAGCACCTCGCGCTCGCCGTCGACGCGCCTGCCCAACAGGGCCATCGACGACGTGTAGCACGACTTCTGGTGCGCGCGCCCGGCGGCCTTGACGGCCCTGTACTCCACCGCCGTCAATCCGCGGCCCTGGCGCGAAGCGCGATCGAGCGCGGCGCCGTAGGCATGCACGCACATCTCCCCTTCCACCTTCTCCGCCGTGCCCGTCTTCGATGCGAGCCACAGATCCTCGCGCGGGCCGCACACCAGGCGGCCGGTGCCTTCGCGGGCTCCGAGCACCATCATCTCGCGGACCTGCGCGCTGGTCTGTGACGACAGCAGCTGATCGCGCGCGGGATCGAACTCCGGGCCGGCGATCGGCTCGCGGCGGCCGTCCTGCTCGACCGAGGCCAGCAGGCGCGGCACGCAGCGCCGACCGCCGCGCAGGATCGTCGCCAGCGCGCTCGCGTGCTGCCAGAGCGTGACCTCGAGGTTGTGGCCGAAGCCGATCGAGGCCTGCGTGTACAGCCGGGTCCAGTGGCCGCGCTCCAGCGGGGGCAGGTTGCCCGGCGATTCAGGCCCCAGTCCGGTGCCGGGGCGTGCGCCGTACCCGAGTCGCACCAGCCGCTCGCGGAACCACACGTCGTCGATGCGCAGGCTGACCTGCGCCATGCCGGCGTTGGACGAGTAGGCCAGGCACTGCGCGGCGCTGACGCGCCCCTTGGCCATCGAACCGTCGGCCTCGCGGATCGTGCGCGACTTGCCGCCGACGGTCAGCGGATATGCGCCGTGCCCGACGTCGAACGGATCCTCGGGCCGGACCGACCCGGACTCCAACCCGCAGGCCATCGTCACGACCTTGAAGGTCGAGCCCGGCGTGAAGGAGTGGAACAGCGGCAGGAAGTTCGCGAAGCCGTAGCGCGACACGCCGTCCACCGCCAGCACGTCACCGCTCTCCAGATCCAGCGCGATCGCCATGGCCAGCGCGGGCTCGTGCTTGTCGAGCACCCGCCCGAGTTCGGCGCGCATCACGCGCTGCAGGTCCAGGTCGAGCGTCGTGCGCACGCGCGCGGGCGGATCGCCGACCTCCGAGTGCCGGAAGTAGGGCCGCGCGCGGTAGCCGGCCGCCTTGTGGCGCCAGTACTCGTAGGATCCGCGGCCCTTCTCGATCCACGCGAAGGCGGGCAGGCCGAGAAGGCGATCGGCGCTGCGCTCCAGCCCGACGCGCGCGACCTGCTCGGTGCCGGTCGAGCCGGCCGGGAAACCCCAGTCGCCGAGCACCGGCCAGTGCTGCTGCGGGTAGGCGCGCTCGCGCGTCGCGCGGATGCGCATCTGCAGCGGCGTCACGCCTTCACGGCGCAGCGTGCGATCGAGCTCCAGCACGACGTCGGGCGTCAGGTTCTCGAGCACGACGCAGTGCCCGCGCGGCATCAGCTCGTTCCACACCGCGGTGCGCCGCTTCTGCCAGGCCTTCTGGTCGGCCCACAGCTCCTCGAACTCGCCGGGATACAAGGCCTCCAGCAATCCCTTGTGGAACTGCGACCACCACGCCGCCATGCGCTTGTGCCCGTGGCGCGCGCGCTGCTCGGGCGACAGCAGCGTGGTCGGAGCCCACGCCATCAGGAACGCACCGCGCTGCGTGTCGCGCTCGACCCAGAAGCCCTCGATCTTCTCCTGCTCGATGTACTTGCGCACGGCCAGCGCCTGCACCGCCGAGAGCGGCAAGTCGCGCGCGCGCAGCACGCCCGACTGCATGCCCGGCAGCAGGCGCTCGAGCAGGTCGGCTGGCGCGAGCGCGCCTCCGATCGCCGCGGACAACTGCTGCGTGAGCAGCTCCGGCGTGTGCGCCTGCCACAACGAGCGCGGCGAGCACTCCACGTCGTAGCGCTCCAGGAAGCGCGCCAGCGTGCGCCCCTGTGCATCCTCGAGGTCGTAGGCCGGCAGCGGGGCCAGCTCGCGGCGCAGGGCGGAAGGATCCTCGCCCGCGTCGATCAACGGCGCGCAAGCGACCTTCGCGCCGACCAGCAGCAGCACCAGCGCGATCACCAGGAACGCGCTGCTGGGGCGCAGGTCGGTCGCCGACGCCAGCCGTTCCTCGATCACAGCACGCCGCTCCCCTGGCGCTTGGGCGCCGGCTTGGACCGGTTGGCGAGCGGCGCCGGCTTGGACTTCGAGCCGGCGGAGGAGTTGGCCTTCGGGGCGGCTTTCGAGTTCGGCTTCTGGTTCGGCTTCGGGGGCGCCTTGCGCGTCGCTGCCTGCGCGCCGGATGCCTTGGCCAGCGACTGCTGCGCGACCTTGCTCGCCGGCGGACCGGCGCGCTCGATCTCGGCGGGCGCGCGCGTCCCCACGCCGGGCACGTGCGACTCGGCCAGGAAGGCCAGGCGCTGATTGAGCGCTTCGCGCGCGACCAGATCGCGCTGGCGCTCGTGCAACTCGAGCGCGCGCTCGTGGTTGTCCGCGATCAGCTCGAGCGTCAGCAGACCGACCCACAGGCAGGCCGCGCACAGGATCGCGCTGCGGGCCGCGAGCGGCAGGCCGCCGGGCTGGAGCACGGGTTGGATCGACGAACGCAGCGCCGCCGGCGCCTGCGCCAGATCGAGCGGCGTGCGCGGCAACCTCGAGAGCGCGATGCTCACCGTGGACCTCCTTCGACGCGTCGGCGCAGCGCGGCGCGCAACTTGGCCGAGCGCGCACGCGGGTTGGCGCGCGCTTCGGCGTGCTCGGGTTCGAGCGGCTTCTTGGTCAGCACCTGCCAGCGCTGCGCGGCCTCGCCGGCGGACAGGAAGCGCTTGACCGCGCCGTCCTCCAGGCTGTGGAAGCTGATCACGAGCAGCAGCCCGCCGTCGGGCAGGCAGCGCTCGGCGCAGGCGAGGGCAGCCGAAAGCTCGCCGGCCTCGTCGTTGACGATGCGGCGCAGCGCTTGGAATACGCGCGTGGCCGGGTGCAGCCGCCCGCGGCGTCCGCCCAGCGCGTGCTCGACCAGATCGGCCAGCGGCAGCGTGCGCGCATGCGGCGTGTTGCGGCGCGCCGCGACCACCGCGCGCGCCACGCGCTCGGCCTGCGGCTCCTCACCCTCGTCGCGGAAGATCCGCGCGAGCTCCGCCTCGCTGGAGTCGTTGAGCACATCGGCGGCCGTGCGCTCGCGGCGCGCATCCATGCGCATGTCCAGCGGACCGTCGGCCTGGAAGCTGAAGCCGCGCACGGGCCGGTCGAATTGCAGCGACGAGGCGCCCAGGTCGTAGAGGAACAGGCACGGCTCGAGCTCGATGCGCGCCAGCAGCATCGCCAGCTCCGAATGCCGCGCCCGCTCGATGCGCACGCGCTCGCCGTGGCGCGCCAGACGCGCGCGAGCGAAGGCGAGGATCTCCTCGTCCTGGTCGATGCCGAGCACGTGCAGCTCGGGCAGCGCGTCGAGCAGCGCGCTGGTATGCCCGGCGCTGCCCAGCGTGCCGTCCACCAGCCACACCGGCCCCCGGCGCGGCGAGGCCTGACGACGCGCGGCAGCCAGCCACTCTCCGACCAGGCGCAGCACCGGTTGCGCAAGCACCGGCGTGTGCACGGCGGCCGCATCGGGCGTCGCGGATCCCCCTTCCGCGCGCGTCATCCGTGTGCCCCTCCTCCGCCGCGTCCCCCGTCACCCGCCGTGCCCAGCGTGTCGGGATCCTCGGTGCCGGCCAGCAGCTCACCGAGCTCGGCGACGTCGGCCTCGCTCTCGCGCTGGTACGCGCGCCACGTCGCGCGATCCCACAGCTCGGCGCGGCCGAGCGAACCTACCAGCACGAGCTCAGAGCGCAGGCCCGCGGCCTTGCGCAGCACGTCCGGGACATTGACGCGGCCGCTCGCATCGAGCTTGACCTCGTAGACGGTCGCGAAGAACAGGCGCTGCAGCTTGCGCAGCTTCGCGCCGGCGAAGGCCTGGCCGGACAGGCGCGCGGTGAAGCGCGTGAAGCCGGGCTTCGAGAATAGGAACACGCATTTCTCGAAGCCGCGCGTGAGCACGACCGACAGGTCGCCTTCGGCATCCGGGGCGAGCAGCGCGTGGTAACGCTTGGGGACGGAGACCCGCCCCTTCTCGTCCATCACCAGTTCGGATTCGCCGCTGAACAAGGCCCGGTCGCATGCACGGAGTCCGCAGACGCCTGCGGCCCCCCTGCCCGCCAGGAAGGCCTACAGCGCTGCCGTGGAGCTCCACATCGCCCCACTGGGCCCCATCCTATGCCACCACCCCGAGTGCGCTAGAAAAATCCGGTCAATTTCGAATGAGCGCGAGCCCCGTCCCGAGCGGTCTCGGAACGGGGCTCGCTGCGGAGAAATCGCTGCGGGCGCCTACGGCACCAGCGTGACCGGCGCCGCGTTCGACGCGAAGGTCACGACTCCCAGGCCGAGGTTGAACACGACGTAGGCGTGGTGCGCGGTGAACGGCACGCCGCCGAGCACCGTTCCGGCCGGAATCGTGAAGTTGCAGGTGCCGTTCCCCGAGCCGTTCAGGAAGCTCAGGCTCGGCGCGAGCAGCGGCGTATTCGGCGTCAGAGTCGCAATGAAATACGCGTCCGGATTCAACGGCAGCACGACCGAGTCCACCGGGAAGCCGGGAGAGGTGCCGGAGAGGCTGCCGACCAGGAAGTAGAGCTGGCCCGCGTTCCCAGCGCCGCCGAAGAGCGACATCGTCTGCACGCCGCCGGCCGAGATCGAGATGGTTTCCGGCGTCGCGCCGAGCGAGCAGCCCTCGGGGATGCCGCAGCCGCACAGGCCGGGCGCGGTCTTGGCCGGGTCATTCGGGCAGCCGTCGCAGCCGTTGGCCACGCCGTCGCCGTCGCTGTCCGGCACCGCGGTCAGCGTGCCGAGCTCGATGGTCGGGTTCGAGGTGATCCCCTGCTCGGCGAAGCCGAAGGTGTTCACTCCGAAATTGAAGAAGTTGTACGGGCCGCCGGGGTTCACGCCGGCCACGTCGCCGCCCGCCCAGGCGCAGGGCGAGCCGTTCGCGTTGTAGTAGCGGATCAGGGCGTCGGGCGTGTAGGTCGGCAGCGGAGTCGGGCCCGCGAAGGGGCCGATGTTCAGGAACCCGAGGTCGTCGCCGTAGCCGACATTGACACCCATGTCGCTCTCGAGAATGCCGACCGCGTCGTTGACGGTGTAGCCAACCAGCACTCCGGCATCGAAGGTGCCGTCGTTGTCGGCATCGAGGTCCGTCGCCGCCGCCGGCGCGGTTCCGGATCCGAGCACGTAGGTGTTCGAACCGTTCTCGAGGTCGGGAGTCCAGTTGAAGACGACGACGCTGGTAGCCACGTCCGGAGCGGGCGCGATGACGCCGGCATCGGAGCGGATCAGCAGGAGCCCGTTCGTGCCGGTCGTGTACGTGGAGAGGTCCATCGAGACGTCGACCACGCCCGCGCCGGTCGCGTCACCCTCGATCACGAGCAGCGAATACCCGGCGAGCGACGTGCTGGCGGGACCGCGGATCTCGATCGCCTCCTGCAGATCGTCGGCACCGATGGGGTTGTAGAAGAGCTTGCTGAGCGTGAATTGAGCGGTGCCGACGCTGCCAAGGGCGAGCGCGGCGAGAACCGTAGTAGAGATCAGTCGCATGGGTGCTTGGATGGGTAGAGAGGGGGCAGCCGTCGCGCTCATTCCGCGCGCGACGGAAAAAGGGATCCAACTCGTCGGGCTGGGACGTTTAGTCTACTCGGAGGGGCCTGAATTGCCGCGCTTTGATGCCAATTTGCAATTCGAGGCGGCGGGCGCCTCCAGAGCCTGCGTCAGGATCCCCCCGGCTGCAGGGCGGCGGCCCCGCGAGCGACGTTCGCGACCTCACGGCCGGGCCCCATGACCACCAGGCAGCCGGGGCCTCGGATGATCGCAACCTGCGCGCCGCCGTCGGAACTGCTGAGGAAGCTGAGCAGGGCCGAATCGGTCGTGTCCCAAGGCACGACCAGGCGCACGAGCAGGGCCGGGTGCGCGTCCGCGCCCGCGAGCTCGTCCGGACCGAGCGACACCGGTTGAGCGTAGCCGGGACTCGAGCTCGGCCAGGGCGCGACCCACACCAGCGGCGCGGGTCGCTGCGGCGCGGCCGACAGCGCGAGCCCGTGCTCACGCAGCGCGCGCTCGACGTAGCGCGCCTGCTCGCCCGGCTCGATCCGCAACGGCCGCTCGAGCGCGATCCGCGCATCGACGAGATCCGCGGCGAGCGCGACATCCGGCCCGCCGCAGTCGGTCCAGCGGCCGAGCAGGTCGCGCAGAGGCAGCTCGCCCGCCGC
>VGZE01000132.1 GCA_016872755.1 Planctomycetota bacterium | reverse complement strand
ATCGGCTGGCTGGTCGTCTCGACGCAGACCGGAAGTTGATTGTCCACTCCGACTCGCCGACCATGATGGCGAGTTCCGGTGTCCCCGCTCGAAGCCCTTCCCTCGCGCAGGCAGCCCCGCTGGGCCGCGCATGCGCTGTTTGCGCTGTTGCACTTCGGCGCCACGCTGACCTTCCGTCCCGGATCGGAGGTCGTGCAGCAAGCGCTGGTCTGGTTGCCGAGCGGCATCGGCATCGGCTGGTTGTGGTGTCTCGGGCCGCGCGGCGCGGGCTTGTTGTTCGTCTCCGTGCTGGCCCACCGCTGGAGCTTGGACTACGCGCCCACGCTGGCGCTGACCGGCGCGCTCGGCAGCACCAGCGAGGCGCTGCTGGGAGCATGGCTGCTGAGCCGCTTGGAGGTCGAGCCGCAGTTCCTGCGCCTGCGCGACGTGCTCGGGCTGGCGGTGGCTGCGGCACTGGCGCCGCTGGCGAGCCTGGCTTGCTCGTTCGTCTCACGCTCATTGCCCTGGTTCGGGATCGATACTCCCGTCTTTTCCGGATGGGACGGCTGGTGGCGCATGAATGCGCTTGGAATCCTCGTGTGCGTTCCACTCGTCGGCACGCTGCGCGCGGCGCCGCGACCGAGCGCGCGGGAGTGTGCGGTGCTCGGCGCTCTGGCGGTCGCGCTGCTCTCCGGCATCGCGGCGATCTGGTTCGGCCTCGGTCCCGATCCCCTCGGCATCCTGCTGCTGTACCTGCTGCTTCCACTGGTGCTGTACGCAGCGCTTCGACACGGCCCGCGCGGGACTGCGCTGCTGGCCGCCGTCGCTGTCGTGGCGACCGCCTACGCGACGCATCTGGTCATCGGACCGTTCCAAGCGATCGCAATCGAACAGCGCCATTTCGGACCGCAGCTCTACGGCCTGTTCATGGGCAGCGTGCCGCTCGCGTTCGGCGCACTGGTCGCCGAGCGCGAACGAGCGCTGCACGATCAAGCTCGCAGCGACGCCGCGCGGCAGGCCATTCAACGCTTCCTCCCGGACATGACCTACCGGCTCGATGCGCGGGGTCGCGTCCTCTCGGTCTACGCTCCATCGGATCCACCTCCCGCGGGCGCCCTGGCGGAGGGAGACTCGCTGCTCGATGTCCTACCTCCCGAGGCGGCGCGCCTCTTCCCGAGCTGCTTCGAGACCGTTCAGCGTGGCGGAGCCGGTCAGGCGCTGCGCTACCAATCGCAGCGCAACTTCCGCACGCGCTACCACGAGGTGCGTCTGGTATCGCTGCTCGGCAACGAGGCCTTGGCACTGGTTCACGACGTGACCGCGCGCCAGCGCGCGCAGGACGCCGCGGACTGGGATAGGCGCGCGCTCGAGCAGATCGCCGCGGGCCGAGCCAGCCACCACGTGCTGACGGTGCTCGTCGAGGGCATCGAATCGACCAGTGACGGCGGCCTGGGCTCCGTGTTGCTCCTGGTGGGCCGCCGGCTCAAGGGAGGTCCGGCACCGAACCTCCCCAGCTCGTACGTGAGTGCGATCGACGGCTTCGAGATTGGCCCCGAGATGGGCTCTTGCGGTACCGCAGCGGCGCTCGGCAGCACGGTCATCGTCGACGACATCGCGTCCGATCCGCTGTGGAGCGATTATCGCGAGCTCGCCGAGCTGCATGGGCTGCGAGCCTGCTGGTCCGTGCCGATCAAGGACTCGCGCGGCGACGTGCTGGGCACCTTCGCGCTCTACTACCGGGAGGTGCGCCGACCCGAGCCGGGCGAGTTGCCGCTGCTCGAGCGCGCCGCGGCGCTCGCATCGATCGCGCTGGAGCACGAACGCAGCGAGAACATGCTGGCCACGATCCACCGGAACGTCGCCGAGGGCATCTTCCGCAGCACGCCCGGTCGCGGCCTGCTCTACGTGAACGAGGCCTGCGCCCGCATGTTCGGCTTCGACAGCCCGCAGTTGATGCTGGCCGTGGATACAGCGCAGTTGTATGCCGATCCGCGCGATCGCGAACGCCTGGCCGTGCTGATGGAGGAACATGGCGCGGTGCGCGATGCCGAAGTCGAGATGTTGCGAGTCGACGGCACGCCGTTCATCGCGCTGATCAACGCCACGGCGGTGCGCGACGTCGGCGGGCGCGTGGTCGCCTACGACGGAGCCGTCTCGGACATCAGCGCCCGCAAACGGCTCGAAGAAGACCTGCGACAGGCGCAGAAACTGGAAGCGGTGGGCCGGCTCGCGGGCGGCGTGGCACACGACTTCAACAACCTGCTGACTGCCATTTACGGTTTCACCGAGAGCCTCGCCGCACGCTTGCAGCAGGATGCGCGCGCGCGCTCGGACGCCGAGCAGATCCTGCACGCGGCCGAGCGCGCCGCCGCCTTGACGCGCCAATTGCTCGCCTACAGCCGCCAGCAGGTCCTCGCCCCGCAGGAGCACGACCTGTCGCTGCTGGTGGACGAGCTCGGGACCATGCTGCGGCGACTGATCGGCGAGCACATCCAGCTGCTGGTTCGGCACGAGCACCGTCCGATCCTCGCCCGCGTCGACCGCACCCAGTTCGAGCAGGTCGTGCTCAATCTTGCGCTCAATGCGCGCGATGCGATGCCTCAGGGAGGGCGCCTTGAAATCGCGACCAGCGCACTGAGCCTGGATGCGGACCAGGCGCGTTCGCTCGGAGCGCTCACTCCAGGCGAGTACGTTCGAATCGACGTGGCCGACAACGGGCACGGCATGGACGCGGCCACGCGCGCGCGCGCGTTCGACCCGTTCTTCACGACCAAGGAGATGGGCAAGGGCACCGGCCTCGGCCTGTCGACCGTGTACGGAATCGTGCGGCAGAGCGACGGCGAGATCACGCTGCGCAGTGCACCGGGTCGGGGCGCCTGTTTCAGCGTGTTCCTGCCGCGCATCGACGCGCCGGCGAGGACGGACATCGTGCTCGCGCCTGCGCTCCCGCGCGCGAGCCGGGGCGGCCGCATCCTGCTGGCCGAGGACGAGCCGGCCGTGCGTGCCGTTCTCGCGCAGACGCTGGAAAGCGCCGGTTTCGAGGTCATTCCGGTGGCCGACGGCGCCGAGGCGCTCGCGCACATGCAAGCGCAGGCTCGCGCGCCGGACCTGATCGTGACGGACATGATCATGCCGCACATCGGCGGACGTGAGCTCGCGCGGCGCCTGCGCGAGGATCACCCGCATCTCCCGGTGCTGGTCGTTTCGGGCTACGCACCCGATGCCGAGTGGCGGCGGCCGGAACCGGACCCCGACTGCGAGTACCTGCAGAAGCCCTTCACGCGCGCGCAGCTCGTGCAGCGCGTCGAAACCCTGCTCACGCAGAAGCGCTAGCGCGGAGAACCCGGCGGCGCCGGCGCGCGCAGAGCCGCCGTCGGAACGACGGTCAGCGGCTGACCCGCTTTCGCGCGCCGCAATCCGAGTTCGGCGCCGCCGCCCTTGTTGAACCACTCGACCCGCACGGGGTGCCATCCCGCGCCGAGCGCGAGTTCGCCCTGCTTCGCGCTGGTCCCGTGCAGCCCGTCGTGGTCGATCACGAGCTGGTCGCCGATCCACAACCTCGAACCATCGTCCGAGCTGAGCTCGAACACCCAGGCCGCCGCCTCGGGCACGTACATCATGGATTGGAATGTCGCGGCGACGTGCTCGCGACGCAGCGCGGCCGGGAGCGCGAACTCCGCGTGCGAGATCCTCTCCGCCGCGTCCGCAGCCGCGAGCGGCAGCGGCGGCAGGCGGTCGAAGTCTCCGGGCCAGGCAGAGATCAGCACGCCGGGCGTCGTGGAGCCCGGCTGATCGAAACCCTGCGTCGGCTCGGCTGCGGTGAACACGCGCTCGGTGACCGCGGAAACCGCGCGTCCCAGATGGAATGCACGTGCCTTGACGGTCGTCGAACCCGTCAAGCGGATCAGCTGACGCACGATCGGCGACTCGATCGTCGGCACGCTGCCGTCGGTCGTCACGCGCAGCTCGAGGCCCTTGCCGCCGCTGACACGCACTTCGAGCTCGCCGACGACGAGCGAGGTCGGCGCCTCGATCGTCGGTGCTGCGTACACGATCGGCGCGCCCACGAGGTCCAGTGCGACGACGCTGACGTCCGGATCCGGCGCGGCGGCCGGCACACGCACGGCCAGCGCATCGCCGCGCCGCTCGACCGCGCATGGGGCGCCGGTCGCGAGCACGTGTGCGCCGCGCGCGTCGTTGCCGAGCCCCGGCACGAGCAGCTCACCGTTGGCCGGCCAGTCGTACACCTGCAAGTAGAGGCGCGTGCCGCCGTCGATCGCGCGGCTCGTGCAGCGCCCGAACGAAGGCGCGCCGAGCGGCGAGGCCTGCGTGCCGTGGATCGCAGCGCCGTTCACGTCCATCCAGCGCCCGATGCCGGCCAGCCGCTCGATGGCCTCCGGCGGGAAGGTCCCGTCCGCGCGCGGCCCGACGTTGAACAGGAAATTCCCACCCTTCGACGCGACGTCGACCAGCGTGCGGATGCAGGTGCGCAGGCTCTTCCAGTTCGCGTCGGCCGCGCACCAGCCCCAGTGGTCGTTCATCGTCATGCAGGTCTCCCAGTCCACTCCGGGCAACCCCTGCGCGGGCACCTCCTGCTCCGGCGTGCCGAAGTCGCCGACGGCCTCGCTCGACTGCGAGAAGCCCGCCATGCCGCCGCGGTGCACGTCGACGCGGTTGTTGACGATCATCTGCGGCGCCAGGCGGCGGCAGTGCGCGTACAACTGCACGCCCAGCTCGTGCGTCCACGTGCTCTCCCACTCGCCGTCGAACCACATCACCGCCGGCTGGTAGCGCGCGACGATCTCCGCGACCTGCGCGTGCAGGTGTTCGACGAAGCGCGGGAACTGCGCGCCCTCGGCCGAGCGCTGCTCCCAGCCGCGGCGCGGCAGGTAGTCCGGATGGTGCCAGTCCATGATCGAGTGGTACGTGCAAAAGCGCAGGCCCTCGGCCGCGCAGGCGGCCTGCAGTTCGCCGAGCAGATCGCGCCGGGACGGCGTGCCGCCCATGTCCCAGTCGCTGAGCGCGCTGTCGTACAGCGAGAACCCGTCGTGGTGCTTCGACGTGATCACGACGTAGCGCATGCCGGCCTGCTTGGCGAGGCGCGCCCAGGCACGCGCGTCGTAGTGCCGCGGATCGAATTGCTGCTGCAATGGCAGGTATTCTTCGAGCGGGATCCGCGCGGTCTCGCGGATCCACTCGCCGTGCTGGTCGTGGCTGCCCCACTTGCCGGCCGGGATCGCGTAGAGCCCCCAGTGGATGAACATCCCGAAGCGCGCCTCGCGCCACCACTCCATGCGCGCATCGCGCTGCTGCGGCGTCTCGAGCGGCACTCCGCGCGCGTCGAAACGCGCGGGCGCCGCGCACTGGGTGGCAAGCAGGCACAAACCGGCCAGGGTGAGCTTCTTCATGGGAACGGGACTCCAGTGATGCGCGACACATCGCGCAGGTCGTCGACGACGGGCCCGACGAGCGGGATGCCCAGGCGCGAGCGGACTTCCTCGGCTTCGCGTTCGGGATCGCCGGGCAGCAGCACGCCGCTCGCGCCGGGAGCGGGCTTGGAGGCGCGGAACGTGCGCACCAGATCGTCCATCTGAGCGCGGAATTCCGCGGGGTCGAGGAACGCATCGACGCGCAGCGCGCCGAAGAAGTGTCCGATGCCCTTGCCGACCGAGCGCTTGGGCTGCTCCTGGCGCAACGCGAACGGCGGCGTGAACGGGCCCCAGTTCGCGCCCGACAGCACCGCGCACAGGATGTCGACCGACAATGCCAGCGCATACCCCTTGTGACCGCCGAGTTCGCGCTCGGAGCCGAGCGGGAGCAGCGCGCCACCGTCGATCATCGCCTGCGGATCCGTCGTCACGCGGCCGGCGCGGTCGATCGCCCAGCCGGCGGGGATGGGCTGGCCGTGCCGGCGCGCGATCTCGACCTTGCCGTAGGCGGCCGCGCAGGTCGCGAGGTCGACCACGATCGGCGGCTCCGCGCCGCCGGGGAACGCGATCGCGATCGGATTCGTGCCCAGCATCCGTTCGGCCCCGAAGAGCGGCGCGACGAGCTTCGTCGAGTTCGTCATCGCCCAGCCGATGTGGCCGCGCTCCAGCCCTTGCATCGCGTACCAGCCGGCGACTCCGTAGTGGTTGGTGTTGCAGACGCTGACCCAACCCGAGCCCGCCTGCGCGGCCTTGTCGTGCGCGATCGCGTTCGCGCGCGGACCGACGACCAGGCCAAGTCCGTTGTCGCCGTCGACCGTCGCGGTGCTCGCGCTCTCGCGCAGGATCCGCAGCTTCGGTCGCGGGTTGATGCGGCCGAGCTCCAGCATGTCGACGTACGTGTGCAGGCGCGCGACGCCGTGGCTGTCGATCCCGCGCAGGTCGGCGGCGGCGAGCACGCCGGCGGCGGTGCTGGCATCGGCGGAAGGCACGCCGTAGTGCTCGAAGACGCGTGTGCTGAACTCGTGGAGCCGCGCGGACGGGTAGTGGGTGATTTCGACCATCGGTGGACCTACTCGAGTTCGTCGACGACGGCGTCTCCGATCGCAAGACCGGCCGTCGCGGCCGGCGAAGGCGCGTTGAGCACGTGCACGCAGCGCCCGCCGCGCTGGATCAGGAAATCGTCGACCAGTTCTCCGCTCTCGAGCAGCGCTTGCGCGCGCACGCCGGCGACCGCGGGCCGCAGGTGCTCGGCGCGGATCGCGGGCAGCAGGCGCTGCAGCGCGCGCACGAACGCGGGCTTCGAGATCGAGCGATGCACCTCGGACAGGCCCATGCGCCAATGGCGCGCGGCGAAGCGGCGGAAACCGCGGAAGGAGAGCACGTCCCACAGGTCGGGCAGCGAGACGTCGCTCCAGCGGTAGCCCTCGCGCGCCAGCGCGAGCACCGCGTTCGGCCCGCACTCGACGCCGCCCAGGGCCATGCGCGTGAAGTGGACGCCGAGGAACGGAAAGGCCGGATCGGGCACCGGGTAGATCAGGTTGCGCACCAGCCGCTCGGCCTCGGGCACGAGCTCGTAGTACTCGCCGCGGAAGGGAACGATGCGCGCGGCCCGGCGCGTGCCGCTGAGTTCGGCCACGCGGTCGCTGTGCAGGCCGGCGCAATTGACCAGCGCCGGCGCCCGCCACTCCCCGCGCGCGCTCTCGACCACCACGCCGCCGTCGCGTTCGGTGATTCCGGTCACGCGCGCGGCGGTTTCGACGGCGCCGCCGCGCGCGCGCACGAGCCGCGCCAGCGTCTCGCAGACGCCGTGGTAGTCGACGATGCCGGTTTCCGGGACGTGGAGCGCGGCGAGCCCCGCGCAGTTCGGCTCCAGCTCGCGCAGCCGCTGCGGACCGATGCGCTCGACCTGCACGCCGTTGGCGCGCGCGCGCGACTCGATCCGCTCCAGCCGCGGCAGTTCGTCCGCATCGACGGCCACGACGACCTTTCCGCAGCGCTCGTGCCGGATGGCGTGGGCGGCGCAGAACTCCTCGAGCGCGCGCTTGCCCGCGCGACACAGGCTGGCCTTGCGCGAACCCGGCGCGTAGTAGAGCCCCGAATGCACGACGCCGGAGTTGCGCCCGGTCTGGTGCGCGGCGAGGCTCGGCTCCTTCTCGAGCACGACCACGCGCGCGCCTGGGCGTCGCTCGCCGAAGCGCCAGGCGGTCGCCAATCCGACGATCCCGCCACCGACGACGACGAGGTCGGCCTGTTGCATCGCAGTGCTAGGGACAGGGCACGGTGAGCTGGTGCTGCTCGCCCAGGCGTTCGATCCACACGTGCATGCGCTGGCCGGCGCGCAGGTAGATCGGCTGAGGCTTCTGCCCCAGACCGACGCCGGGCGGCGTGCCCGTCGAGATCACGTCGCCGCTCTGCAGGCTCATGAACTTCGAAACGAAGCTCACCAGATAGGGCACGCGGAAGATCATCGTGCGCGTCGAGCCGTTCTGGTACGCGCGGCCGTCGACTTCCAACCCCAGGCGCAGCTCGTGCGGATCGCCGACCTCGTCGGGCGTCACGAGCCACGGTCCGAGCGGACCGAAGGTGTCGTGGCTCTTGCCCTTGACCCACTGGCCGGTGCCCTCGAGCTGCAGCTCGCGCTCCGAGAGGTCGTTGACGACGCAGTAACCGGCGACGTGCGCGAGCGCGTCGCGTTCCGCGACGTACTTGGCGGGTTTGCCGATCACGACGCCGAGCTCGACTTCCCAGTCGGTCTTGGTCGCGCCGCGCGGGATCTCTACATCGTCGTTCGGCCCCGCGATCGCGCTGGTGGCCTTGGTGAAGATCACCGGCTCGCGCGGCACCTCCATCCCCGCCTCCTTCGCATGGTCGGAATAGTTGAGACCGATGCACAAGAACTTGCCGACGCGGCCGACGCACGGCCCGTAGCGCGCGCCGGCCGGCGCGAACGGCAACGCGAGCGGGTCGAGCCGCGCCAGACGGGCCAATCCCTCCGGCAGCAGCACGTCGCCGGCGATGTCGGCCACGACGCCCTGCAGGCTGCGCACGGCGCCGTTGCGGTCCACGATCGCGGGCAGCTCGCGCCCGCGCTCTCCGAATCGACACAGCTTCATGCGTTGCTCCAGCCTCCGTCGATCACGTGGATCGCGCCGGTCGTGTAGGCCGACTCGTCCGAGGCGAGGTACACGACCAGCGCGGCGATCTCCTCGGCCGTGCCGAGGCGGCCGATCGGCTGGCGCGCGACGAAACCGGCGCGCACGGCCTCGGGATCCTTGCCGCTGCGCTCCGATTGCGCGGCGATGCGCGCATGCAGCGACGGCGTGTCCACCGTGCCCGGACAGATCGCATTGCAGCGCACGCCGCGCGCGACGAAGTCGGCGGCCACGGACTTGGTCAGCCCGATCACGGCGGCCTTCGTCGCGCCGTACACGCAGCGATCCGGCACGCCCTGCACCGACGACGCGACCGAGGCCATGTTGACGATCGAACCGCGGCCGCGCTCGAGCATCGCGGGCAGGCAGGCGCGGATCAGGCGCGCCATGGCGAGCACATTGATCTCGTAGGCGCGCGTCCAGTCGGCGTCGGTCGCGGCGAGCACGCTGCCGTGCGGCACCCAGCCGGCGCAGTTGAAGAGCACGTCGAAGCCGCCGTGGCGCCGCGGCAGGTCCTGCACGGCGGACGCGTCGCAAACGTCCAGCCGCGCGCATGCGAGCCGCGGCCCCTGCAAGGGCGCGAGCGCCCGCTCGTCGACGTCCGTCGCCAGCACCGCGGCGCCCTCGCGAGCGCAGGCCAGCGCGGC
>VGZE01000131.1 GCA_016872755.1 Planctomycetota bacterium | reverse complement strand
GTGCCGCCGTAGAAGGGGGCGAGGTCCGGAGTCAGCCAGACGCTCATCGGCCACCCGCCGGCACCGCTGATCGCCTGGACTGCCTTCATGTAGATCTCGTCGAGGTCGGGCCGCTCCTCGCGATCGACCTTGATGTTCACGAAGTACTCGTTCATCAGGCGCGCGATCGCGTCGTTCTCGAACGACTCACGCTCCATGACGTGGCACCAATGGCAGGCCGAGTAGCCGATCGACAGGAAGATCGGCTTCCCCTGCGCGCGGGCGATTTCGAGCGCCTCGGCCCCCCACGGATGCCAGTCCACCGGGTTGTGCGCGTGCTGGAGCAGGTACGGACTGGTGGACTGCGCAAGTCGATTGGCGCGCCGGTCGGTCGAGGGGGGCGTGGTCATTCGATCGACAAGGTAGTCGAGACAGCGCGGATTCGGCGGAGAAACCCGGCTTGCGACCCGTGGCGAGCGCTCACACGAGGCCCGAGAAAAGCAGAAGGCCTCGCGGCGCGCGCGAGGCCTTCCTTAGTGCTCGATCGAATCCGCGTGACGCGCACGCGGATCCAAATCGTCTTCGACTAGCAGCCCAGGCAGCCGAGCGTGAGCCCGACTTGGATCAGCGTGCCCTCGGCCGCGCTGACGTCGCTGCTGTAGTCGCTGACGTTGAGTTGCCACTTGGCGTTGTGGCCGCCGTGGTACCAGTTCAGACCGGCGGTGATGACCGACGAATCGTCGTCATCGTCGCAGTCCTGCATGCGCACCGCGACTTCCCACTCTTCCGGCTGAAGCATGTAGGAGACACCGAGGGCCCAGACGCTGGCGTCGTCGGTGTAGCTGCCGTAGTTCAGATTCTGAGCGATTTCCTCGTCGACGTTCGCGAACTCGGCCATCACCGTGAAGCGCGAGAAGGAAACCGAACCGTCCACCACGATGACGCTGCCGTCGACGGAGTCGTCACTGTCGTTCCAGTAACCGACGCCGATGGAGCCCGTCGTGCCATCCTTCTTGCCGTAGCCGCCTTCGCAGCAGCCCGCGCCGCCGTTGAATGCGTACTCGCCACGAGCGCTCAGCGCGAAGTCCTCCGAGGCGTTGTCCTCGCCGTTTTGGAGCGCGACGTCCCAGCAGAACTGCTCGAAGCTGCCGCCGACCATCAAACCCGGGTCGTAGGTGTCGAATTCCTGGCCGATGAGCGTGCGGTCGATGAACATCAGATTGCCGTCGGAGATCGAGTTGCTCCGCGAAACGGGGGCCTTGAACTGGCCCATGGTCACCGCGATCTGGTCGTTGCAGCTCCACTTCGCGTAGGCGTCTTCGAGCGACGCGCCGCCGATGCCGTCACCAGCACCGTTGTCGGGGATGCCCGTGCCGCTGGCGAAGTCGAAGGAGAGGCGCCACCAGAACTCACCGATGTCGCCTTGGGCCCACAGGACGGCGTTCTGGAACGTGATGCCCTGCAGGTCCTCGTTGCCGACGCCGATCGTGTAACCGTCGTCACTGGAGAAATCGAGGCTGGAACGAATGAGCGCGCCCATCGACGGGCCGCCCTTCATGTGTGCATCCGCCGTGGCAAGGCTCATGTCCTTGTCGAGACCGGTCCAGTCGCTGCCGGGAGTGCCGGCGAAGGCGAGCGAACCGACCGCGGCCAGAGCCAGGGCGGTGTTGAGGATCTTGATCATGTGTTGGGTTGACTCCGAGATTGTGTTGACAGATTCCTAGGAATGGGGGCAGCGCAAGTTCAAAGGCACCGAGCACTGCTTTTCACACTGGCCGGGTCCCTCGGGGAGACCTTTACACGGGTTGAGGGTGTTGCCAGCGAGCTTGGAATGACATTTCTGCCGTCCCACGCTCCTATCCCTTTGTCAAAAAGGAATGTGCGAGTCCAGAGTGGAGGGCAGGAACTTTGAGCCGCAGCCCCGTCGAGATTGCAGCCGCAATGTGTAAGGCCAATTATTGCAACGATTTATACGCACATTTAGGGCGAATTTCTTTGCCCTGCGCCAGCTTGCAGCCCGTCTCGAGTGCGGCAGCCGCGTCCCTGCGTGGCCCCATTTGGGGCGGTTGCACGTCGGCGACGCAGGTGGTCGCTCCCGCCCAATCCAGGCAGCAGCGTCCCTAGCCGCTCCGTCCACGCCGTTCCAATTCGGCTTCCAACCTGGCGTCAGCGGACTCGACCTGCGCGACGGTGGCCACGGGCAGCTGGATCCCGAATTCCGCAGCGGCCAGCTGGCGCGCCTCCAAGCCCTCTCGGGAACCGAGTGTGTACTCGAAGTCGTAGCCCGGGAGGCTCAGGAAGCGCGGATCCACGCCTTGCACGTACTCGGCGGCGGCGAGCTGCAGCTCCGAATCGACGGCCTCGCGGAAGCGGGCGGCCGATGGAGTGGTCAGCGCCCGCACACGCTCCAGGCAATCAGCGGCCAGCTCGTGTGCATCTCCTGCCAGCAGGGCCCCCAACGGCAGCAAGAGCGGGCGCACGTCTTGTCGATGCAGCGGGCGGCGATCTTGCAGCCGACGTGCCAGCACCTCCAGTGCCTGCTGGACCTGGCGAGCCCACTCCCGATGCGCCTTCTGTGCCTCGGAGCCCGCTGCGGCGCCTTCTTCGGCCGGCTCCGGCCCGCGCGAGGTCATGTGCATGGACCCTCCAAGGGCCCGCCGCGGCACGGATCCACCTGCTTCATTCGTCTTCCCCCGCGGCACCACGCTCGCGCTTGCGCTCCCCGGTGCGCTGCTTCTGCTGCAGGCGACGCCGAACCGAGCCCGCGCTGGGTCGCGTGGCGCGCCGTTCCTTCGGACGAACGAGTGCCGCGCGCACCAGGTCCACCAGGCGCCAGCAGGCCGCGCTCTGATTGCGCGAGGCTTCGCGGTGCTCGTCGCAGTGCAAGACCAGTTCGCCGCTCGCGTTGAGGCGGCTGGCAAGTCGGCTGCAGAGCCATTCGCGCAGCCGGCCGTCGACCGCCCGAGTCTGCGCGGGCCGCCAACGCAGCGTGATGCGCGTCTCGACCTTGTTGACGTTCTGGCCACCCGGGCCGCCTGAGCGAGAACGCTCGAAGCGCAACTCAGACCAGGGGATCGACCGGCCTGAACCGAGCGAGAGGGCCTCGCGTGGAGCGGACATGGGTGGAATCCGGTCGGGGGGCCGGTGCGAGCCTCAGCCGGCGGCGGGAGCGTGCTCGCGCAGGAACGGCCAAGTGTAGATGCCGGTGTGGTGGCCGTCGGAGTAGAGCACCGAGATCGCGTAGTTGCCGACCAACCGCACTTCGGTCTGCGTGAGCTCCGCCGGCACGCTGGCGGGATCGTGAACGCGCACGCCGGTGAACTCGTCGACGCAACGCGCGCAGGGGCACAGGCCGCGTAACTGAGCTGCCGTGTAGCTGCTACGCGCGCCGTCGCCCCATTCGATCTCGAGGCGCGTCGGATCGCTGCGCTTGATCACGCGCGGGAGGTGGCGAAGGTCGTTCATCCCGTCGCAGCCGGGGCTTCGTGAGGGGGGTGGTGGGTAGAGCCGGGATTGAACCGGCGACCCCTTGATTTTCAATCAAGTGCTCTACCAGCTGAGCTATCTACCCGAGGTTCGAAGGGGCGGAGATTGTGACGGTGGGGCGGGCGCCCGTCAACCGCGGGATCCCGGGCCGGGAAGGCCCTCCGCCTGCGTCAGCGCGGCACGGGCGGCCACGACATCGCGCTCGATTTGATCGCGCAAGGCATCCAAGTTCTCGAAGCGTCGCTCGTCGCGCAGTCGAGCGGCGAAGGCCAGCTCGATCCGCTCTCCGTACAGGTCTCCGTGGAAGTCGAGCAAGTGGACCTCGACCGTCGGCACGGGCGGCTCGTCGCGCCCCAGCGTGGGGCGCAATCCGATGTTCGCGACCGCGGGGAGCCCCGCGGCGCGACAGTCCGGATCGCGATCGAGCCGCCAGGCCCGGCACGCGTACACACCCACCGGAGGGTGCAATTCGTGGTGCAAGTCGAGGTTCGCGGTCGGGAAGCCGAGTTGCCGTCCACGCTTGTCCCCATGGATCACGTGCCCGAGGACGCTGATCGGCCGGCCCAGCATCGCGGCCGCCGCTACGAGATCGCCGAGTTCGACGGCCTCGCGGATCGCGGTGCTGGAGATCGCGCGACCCGCGGCGCGCACTTCGTCGATCACCTCGACCGGGAAGCCGAGCGCGCGCAAGAGCTCCGGGCCACCGCGCCGGTCACGACCGAACTTGCTGTCGAATCCGAGCACGAACTCGCGAGCGGCGAGTGCAGCGACCAGGTGCGTGCGCACGAATTCCTCGGCCGGCATCTCGCGCAGCGCCTCGTCGAAGTCGAGCACGAGGCACTGCTCGATGCTGGCACGCTTGAACAGTTCGAGGCGGTGTTCGAGCGATGTGAGCGTGCGCGGCGCGCGGCCCAGGAGCACGCGCTTGGGATGACGGCGGAACGTGACGACCGTCGGCGTGAGGTCGAGTTCACGCGCACGGCGTACGTTCGCCGCGAGCGTTGCCTGGTGCCCGAGGTGAACGCCGTCGAAGACCCCGATGCTCACGACCGCTCCGCGCGTTGGCGGCGCGAGTCGGCGGATGTCGAAGGCCGTGATCAACCGTGTTCCGCCGTCAGCGCGCGCCGGACGATTGCTCGCGGCGGTAGCGGTGCTTGAGTTCCTCGAGGGCCACCTTGTGCCGGAGCCGATCGGCGGCGGACATGCGATCGACGAGCAGCACTCCCTCGAGGTGGTCGTACTCGTGCTGCACGATCCGCGCGACGAAGCCCTCGTACTCGCGCTCGCTCTCGACGCCGTTCAGGTCGCACGCGCGCACCTTCACGCGATCGGGGCGCGTGACTTCAGCGTAGATCCCGGGGAAGGACAGGCAGCCCTCTTCGTAGACCGTCGGCTGACCGAAGCGCTCGACGATGGTCGGATTCACGAGCACGATCTCGCGATCCGAATTCGCGCGCTCGCCGCTGTCGTTCAGCACGAGCACGCGCTGCTTCAGGCCGACCTGCGGGGCAGCGAGACCGACGCCGCGGCTCTCGTACATGAGCTCGAGCATCGACTTCACGGTCGAGGCGAGTTGCGCGTCGAATGCGCGTACTGGTTCGGCAACCTTGCGCAGGACCGGGTGCGGATAGAGCGTGAGTTGGAAGGTCAGTGGCTGCGACATCGGGCTCGCGCGAGTATAGGATCGCGCGCTGCGGCATCCATGCGCGCCGCGTTGCGGATTGACGGATCCACCGCGTTTTTCTAGTCTTTTCGGCCCTTTACGGACCGCTGCCCCCCCTGGCGGAAGCGCGGCGGTCTCGGAGATTCGCGGTGGACTTCTCGAAACAACTGCAAAAGGCCGAAGAGGCGCTCGCGCGGCGCCAGTACGACTTCGCGGTCGGGCTGTTCGCCCAGTTGCTCGAGATCGAACCCGACCTCGGTGACGCACGCGCCGGCCTCCGTCGAGCGCTGCGCATGCGCGTGGAGAAGGAGCCGGGCAACAAGTTGCTGCGCAAGGTCGGCGGCGCCGTTCCGCTCGGGAAGGCGCGGGCCTTCGCGAAGATCGGCAAGCACGACGCCGCAGCGCGAGCCTTCGAGGAGTACCTGAACCTCGATCCGCTCGACGAGTCGGCGAATCTGGAACTGGGAAACGAGCTCGAGGCCGCCGGCCACTTGCGCAGCGCGCGGGCCGTTTACGAGTTCGTCGCCGAGATCGCGCCGCGCAATCCGGAAGGCTGGAAGCGGGCCGGCGCGATGCTGCGCCGCACCGGCGAGCCGCTCAAGGCCTTGGAGAGCTACGAGCGCGCGTTGTCGATCGATCCGCGCGACCAGGAGGCGCTGAAGGCGCGCAAGGACCTGGCCGCCGAGACCGCGCTCGCGCGCTCGGCGCTCGACAGCGCCGGGCACAGCCGCGAGCGCATGCGCGACCAGAAGCAGGCCTCGGACCTGGAGCGCGGCCGTCGCCTGCACTTGTCGGAGGAAGAGTTGCGCGCCGCGGTGGCCAATCTGGAGCAGCGCTACGCGGAAGAGCCGACCAGCATCGAACTGATGCTCGAGCTCTCGGCGACCCACGAGAAGTTGCGCGACTACGACGCGGCTCTCGAACTCGCCGAGCGTGCGGCCTCGTATCGGCGCGATTCCTACGAGCTGGCCTGCCGTGTCGGGGACCTCGCCAGCAAGGCGCTCAAGCGCCGGATCGCCAAGGCCGATGCCGCAGGCAACCGCGACGAAGCGGATCGGCTCGAGCGCGAACTCGCGAGCGTGGAGATCGAGGATTGGCGCCGGCGGGTCGCCTTGCGACCCGCGGAGGCCGCGCTGCGGCTCGAGCTCGGCCGGCGGCTGGTGAAGGCCGGTCAGACCGACGCCGCGATCTCCGAGTTGCAGCGCGCGGTGGACGACGCGCGCGCTCGCCAGGATGCCCTGTTCCTGCTGGGGCACTGTTTTCAGCGCAAGGGGATCCTCGACCTGGCTCGCCAGCAGTACCAACGCGCACTCGAGGGTCAGCCCGCGGCGGGCGATCGCGCCAAGGAGATCCTGTACAATCTCGGCACGATCGCGGAGTCGGAAGGCCAGAACGCGGAAGCGCGTTCTTGCTACGCCCGCATCTACGAAGTCGACATCGGCTACAAGGACGTCGCTTCGAAGATGACCACGCTGCACTGATTCCCCGCTGAACTGATTCCCGGAAACGACCCGAACACGATGTCGGCGCCCTGCGCTGACTCCCGCACCAGACCCCGAACCGACTTCCGCCAGACAAGAACTCGACTCTCAACACATGACTCACAGCAAGCAAGCCGCCAAGCGCGTCCGCACCAACGAACAACGCCGCGTCCGCAACCGCTCGACCCACTCGGAGATCCGGTCCGCGATCAAGACCGTGCGTGGGGCGGCGACCAAGGCCGATGCGAACAAGGACTTGGCCCGCGCAGTCAGCTTGGTGGACAAGGCCGCCAAGAAGCGCACGATCCATCCGAACGCGGCTGCGCGCCTGAAGAGCCGCATGGCGAAGGCCATCGCGGCGAAGGCCTGAAGCCTCGCGCACCCGCCCGGCCATGGGAACTTTCGAGACGTCCGATCAGCACGGGGACCGCGCTCATCGTCCGCTGCGGGTGCCGACTCGCAAGGAGCACATCTACCGCGAGGCCCTCGAACTCATCGAGTGCCTGGCGGGGTGGAAGATGCTCTCCCAGGACAAGGAGAAGGGCCTGATCCAGTGCGAGAAGGCAGGCGGGATGCTCGGGGGCAAGGCCGAGATCCAGGTCAGCGTGCAGGGCTCGGATGAGCATCCGACCACCGAGGTCAACGTGCGTTGCACCTCGACCGGCGGACTCTTCTCGCGCGACAAGGCGATCGTGACCGAGTTCATGACGCCGTTCATCCGGCGCGTCGTCTGACGCGGCTCAGTCCGCGGGCGGATCAGCGCGCGGGATTCGGGTCGCTCACGGCAGGCCGCTTCGACGACGAACGCGGCCACACCCACGCTCCGCGGACCATTCGCAGGCCGGATTCTTCCAGCCACAACTCCTTGCGTCGCGTCTGAACGCTCTTGCGCAGCTGTTGCTGCAGAGCGCCCTCCATGAAGGACGGGGCCGGCTTCCCCTGACGCCGGCCCACGAGCTTGGCCACGCGCCATCCGCGCTGTGCGCCTTCGACGACCCACGGCATCGGCTCGGACAATTGGCCCTCGGTCGCCGTGCGAGCGAATGCACGCAGCTCCGGTTGCGTGATGCGATCCACCGCGATCTCCGGCTGCACGCCGCGATCCGCGCGCGACTGGGAGAGCTCGTCCACTGAATCGTCGAAGCTCGAGTGACCCGCCACGATATCGCTGCGCGCCGAAATCGCGGCCGCGCGCGCCTTCTCCAGCCCGCCGTGATCGGCTCCCGAGAGGTCGAGCAACTGCAGCACGACGCGGTCGGGCTCGGCGAGCTTCGGCTTGCTCTCCTCGTAGGCATAGTGGAGTTCGCCGGGCCGCACATACGTGTCACGCCAGACGCGCCCGCGCACTCCGGGCCACTCTCCGGTCTCGGCGAAGTAATACGTCGCCTGATAAGCGAGATCGCGCATGTTCTGCTGCGCGCCTCCCGCGCTGAGGCCCTGCTCGCGCAACGACTCCGCGAGCGACTGCAGTCCTTCCTTTTCCTTGCGGCGCTCGAGTATCGACTTGGCCCGCGCCTCGACTTCCTTCGCGTCGATCCCGAGATTCTCGCCGGCCTGGGTCTGCAAGCGCTCGTCGATCGCCAAGCGGCGCGCCGTCGCCACGAGTTGCTCGAATTCCTCGGCCGTCGTGACCGGGCGTCGGCGTTGGAGTTCCTCGATTCGCCGGTCGAGGCGGGTCGCGGTGATGGCGTCGTCGTTGACGATCTGCACGAGCCCAGCGATCGGCACGAATTCCGGCGCCGGACCGGCGGCAGGCTGCTGCGAGCCGACCGCGACACTCGCGATCGCGACGTGGAGCGTGTGGAGAATCACTGCGTCAGGGGTCAGCTTGCAGCTGCCTCGCACGCCATCTTCAAGGACTCCGTGTCGATCTTCAAGCCGCGTTCCAGCCAGCGCAGGCCGTCCAGCGGCGACTTGCAGCGCGCGGGCAGGACGAGGTGCGCCAGTCCAGCCCGCAACATCCGCAGCTCGGCGCGTCCTTCGCCCGGGGCCGGTGCCAGCTCGCCGAGCCAGCGTTCCAACGAGACGCGATCGCGGTATTGAGCGACGTAGAGGCCGTTCCGCCATGACAGGCGGGCGACATGGAGGTCCTCCAGGGCGCTCGCGAGCAGCGCCTGCCGAAGCAACAGCTGCGCAGCTTCCGGTAGCCGCCCGAAGCGGTCGCGCAACTCGCGCGCAAGCAGGAGCGCGTCGTCGTGAGTGCGAATCGCGCGCAGCCGCCTCAGTACGCGCAATCGCTCGCCTGGGGAAGCGACGAAAGCCTCCTCGAGCAATGCACGCAGGCCCAGTTCGAGTTCGATGCCCGGGCTCTCCTGCTCGCTGACGGTTGCGCGCGCCGCTTCCGTGTCCGCCGCGGCCGGAGCGCCGCGCTTCATGCGCTCGATCGTCTGCTTGAGCAGCTGACAGTACATGTCATAGCCGATCGCGGCGATGTGTCCCGACTGCTCGGCACCCAGGATGTTGCCCGCGCCGCGCAACTCCAGGTCCTTCATGCTGATCCCGAATCCGGCGCCGAGCTGCGACAGCTCTTCGAGGGCCTTCAGGCGTTCGCGGGCGAGCGTCGACAGCGGCCGCGATTCCTCCGTGAGCAGCCAACAGTAGGACTTGTGGG
>VGZE01000130.1 GCA_016872755.1 Planctomycetota bacterium | reverse complement strand
CCGCCGGGTTGCGTGAACGCGAAGTCCTTCTTGAACGCGGCGAACTCTTCGGGCGTGTTGGGCTTGGTTCCGCGGCGCACGAAGCCGACGCCGTACTGCAGGCCGTTGGCGCGCACGATCGCGATCTCGACGCGGCCGCCGGTTCCGGTGAAGTCGAACACGTGCGCGGGCGCGCCTCCGATCGCTCCATCGCGCTCGGCGGGCTTGTCCCAGTCGATGCCGGAGAGCGCGTCGCCGTAGCGGCGCTTGAAGCGGCGCGCGAGCGCGGAGGCCGTCGGCATCTCGACTCCGGTGGCGACCTCGAAGAGCAGGATCTCGATGTTGGGTCCCTTGATCTCGCACAGGTAGCCCTCGAAGGCCTGCTCGGTCGAATCGGGAACCCAGTTCCAGTCGCCGGCGCCCAGCGGCAGCGACACGCCGAGGCTGTCGTCGTGGAAGCGGCCGTCCTTCACGTAGCGCGAGCCCTGGCCCCTGCCGAGCCAGCGGAACGAGGCCGCGGCGCGCCGCAGGCCGGGCGTGGCTTCGCGGATCGACGGCTCCAGGCCGCGCAGCACGAGGATCGCGAGCGTGCCGTTGCGCATGTGACCAACGGTCACGATGCGCTTCTTGAAGCCGCTCTCCATCCAGTTCGCCGACATCGAGTAGAGCGTCCAGGGGCCGGCCTCCACCGGCGCCTCCTTCGTGTTCCTGCCGCGCTTATCGGTGACCTCATCGTCCTCGTCCGGCTCGCCGCCGATCAGTGAGTCGATCACGCGCTCGGAGTAGTAGCGCGCGCTGCGCTTGCGCTTCTTCCCGTTGACCGTGATCTCGTCCACCGCGAACGGGTAGACGTAGATCAGGCCGTCGAGGCCGCGCACCTCGTCGCGGAAGGTCAGGCGCACCGGCTCGTCCATGATCTTCATCGGGCTCGACAGGTCGGTGAACCAGAAGCCCGCCGGGAGATCGACCAGGAAGCCGGCCTCGGTGTCCTTGTAGCGGCCGGCGCGCAGCAGGCCGAGCTTGCCGATCTGCGACTGCGAGTCCTCGCCGCGCGCGAGCATCTCGAGCGCGGTCTCGGCGCGTTCGAGCGGCGGCAGCGGCTGCGCGGTGGCGAGCACCGCGCGGGCCTCCTTGGTCGATTTCTCCTCCTCGCCGACCAGCGTGCGCACCGCGATGCGATAGCACATGCCGTCCTTGGCGCCCGCGCCCACCAGGTAGTGGTGCAGCGGATCGGTGCGGTGGCGGTACCAGCGCGCGGGCAGGTTGACGCCGGCGAAGGAGAGCGTGGACGGCTTGAGCGCCGGGAGCGTGGACGGATCGAGCGAGGAGTCGAAGAAGCCCGCGGCCGCCTCCGTCCACTGCTTGTGCAGCGACGCGTCCATGATCTCGGCGCCCACCAGCACGAGCGCTTCGGGCTCGCGCGACGCGAATCCGACCAGCTGGTCGCCCAACGCGGCGTTGCCGCGCGTCAGCGCGCGCCAACCCGGCGGCGCGGAGATGCGCAGGCCGAGCTGCGGGTGCGTGAAGGTGCCCTGCTCGAGCGTCCAGCCGGTGCCCGCGCCCGTGTCGGTCGACGGCGGGAACTCGCGGCCCTTGGGCGCCGTGCTCTCCAGCTTGAACGCGTCGAAGACCGGCTGCAGCTCCTTGCCGTCGGCGGCGACGTTGTTCATCGGACCGTAGGCGAGCAGCAGGTACGCCGAGCCCTTGTTCAGGAACGCGGCCAGGCGGAAGCGCATGCGCGCGCCGTGCAGGTCGCCCAGGCCGAGCGCGAGCAGCGCCTTCTGGCCGGCGAAGGTCGACAGCTCGCGCTTGACGACGGTGCGATCCTGGATCGGCACCTGGTCCATCAGCCAGTTCTGGCACTCCTCGAGCGTCGTCTTCGGCACGCGCCGCAGCATCAGGTAGCCGCGCACTCCGGAGCCGCTGTCGAGGCCGGCGACCGCGTACGCGTGCAGACCGGCGATTTCCTGCTCGCTCAGCACGGCCCAACCCGCCGGCGCGGTGAGCTGGAACGCGTAATCTCCGTCGGCGAGCGACGCTTCGGCGAGCGTCTGTCCGACGGACTTCGACTGTGCCGGCGCGGTCCCGGCCAGCAGCGCGAACCCGACGAGTGCGACGAGGACGAATACCAAGCGGCTGGACATGCGCGGGCTGCTCCCGCGGCCATGGTAGCCGGAACTCGCTGGGAAGGCCTCGCGCGCTACGGCACCGCGAGCTTGCGGTAGTTCACCTTGTTCGCCGGCTGCTGGTAGAAGATGTTGGGCGTCGAGCCGCCCGTGCCGACGAAGAACGGATTCCCGCTCGTCGTCGAGCCGATGTAGCCGGGGCTGAACGACACCGTCGTCGGCGCGCTCGGCGTGTACGGATTGAGCGCGAACGTCGCGATGCCCGAGGCGTTCGTGTTCACCGTCGGGAAGAACTGCTGGCCGCCGATGTCCCCGGCCCAGATCCCGCGCACCGCGCAGTTGGCGACCGCGACGCCGTCCTGGTCGACGACCTTGACCGTCGCGGTGACCTGCCACTGCGCGCCGCTCGGCGTCTTCGTCAGCGTGATGTCGTCGACGTGCAGCATGCGCGCGGTCGTGCCGAACGAGCCGGTCGCCTGGCTCGCATTGAGGTTCTTGTCCTTGGCCGTGACGCGATAGAACACGGTTGCCTTGGTCGGCAGGCCGGTCAGCACGACGTCATGGACCGAGCGCAGGCTCGGCGACGAGAAGCTCGCCAGCGTGTAGTTGCCCGCCGACAGGCCGACCTCGACCAGTGCGCTGGCGGGCTCGCCGGTCTGCACGCGCAGCGTCGCGGTGGTCGCGAACAGGTCGCGCGGCTGGTGCACCTGGATCGTCGGCGCGGTCGCGTCGGCGGGCAGGCCGGCCGTGAACGCGAGCGGGTTGGAGCCGAGCGCGACCTCCAGCGCATCGCCATAGCCGTCGAGATCGGTGTCGGGAGCGCCGGCATCGGTTCCGAGCAGCGCCTCGCTGCCGTCGAACAGCCCGTCCTCGTCGCGGTCGATGCCGAGGCGGCGCCCGGTGCCGGGCGCGACGGCCGTGAACACGATCTCCGTCTGCGCGGCGAGCACGTTCGCGGTCAGCGCCGCGCGGTCGGTCCACGTTCCATCGTCCTTGCGGTAGCGCCACTGGCTCGTGCCGGTGTCGAACTCGAAGGAGATCCCCGTGAGCGCCGAGGTCGACAGCAGATTCACGCGTCCGACGACGTTGACCCACGGCGACGCGAGCTTCGCCTGCGTTTCGGCGAGGTTGAGCCATGCATCGAACTGCGCCTGGTTCGAGGCCGTCGCGCGCTGCTGCAGGCCGACCAGCGGCGAGAGCCCGGTGTCCCACTGCTTGACGAACTCCGAGACGTTCGCCTTGTCCGTGCCGGTGAATCCGGAGAACACGCCGAGTCCGAAGAAGGCGTCCGGAAGCTCGAAGAAGTCGCGGATGTCGGCGCCCGAGCCGTCGTGCGCGGTGCCGAAGCCGGTCAGGCTGCGGAATTCCTTCTCGTACACGCCGCGCAGCGTCGGCGTGTTGAAGAACATCGTCTCGGCGTCGAAGTTGACCGTGCGCTGCGCGCCGGTGAAGTCGGTGCCGCCCGCGAAATCGGCCTTGTGGCAGGTGATGCACTTCAGGCCCGCCGCGAGCGGGTTGTAGTCCTTGCCCGGATTGCCGGCCGTCAGGCCGAACAGCGTGCGACCGGTCTGCGCGTTCCCGAGGTACTGCCGATCGCGCGGCTGGTACGGGTTCGGCGGGAAGGTCAACGAGCGGACGAAGTTCGCGTACTCCTGCATCCCGGCGTTCGAGACTCCGCTGCCGCCGAGCAGTCCGACGAACGCGCCCTGGAACATCTGGAAGAAGCGGCGGTCGCCGCGCCAGTGCAGCGGTGCGCCGTTCGCGTCCGACAGGCCGCGCAGCGTCTGCGTGACCATCGGGCCCTTCATCGGGTGCGTCTGCTCGACCGTCTGCGCCGCGACGACCGCGCCGCCCTGGCTCTGCGACCCCGTCATCAGGTCGGCGAAGTAGTAGCCGATGCCGCCCTCGGGATCGCCGAGGTCCCAGGCGAGCTGGTCCATGTGCCCGGACACGTGGCAGGTCGCGCACGAGAGGTTGTCGTTGCCGTGGCCGGTCGATGCGCGCGCGTCGTACAGGTGCGTGCGGCCCACGCGCACACCCTGCGGCTCGGGGTCGTAGCCGACGGCGATCGGAGCGGAGACGCCGAGCGCGAGCGGCGCGTGGTCGTTCGCGATGTCGAACGCGCGCAGCGCGTGGTCGCCGCGCGAGAGCACGTACAGCACCGCGCGCGCGGAATCGACCGCCAGGCCGACCGGAACCTCGCCGACGTCGATTTCGTCGATGAGCTCCGCACTCTGCGCGTCGAGCGCGACGACGCTCGCCGCGCCGACGCATGCGACGTACGCGATCGGGCGCGGCGCGCGCGTCTGGACCGGTGCGCTCGTGCCCTGGCCGCTGGTCGCGCCGCCGGTCGTCGTGCTCGGGCCGCTGCCGTGCCCGGAGCCGACCAGGCCGCCGCCGGAGCCGCCCAGAGGCGGGCGCGTCGGCGCGTAGAACGCGATCGCGCCCGGCTGCGCGTACTCGCGGCTCGTCAGCGGCGGCGCGAGATCGACCTGCTGGAGTACCGTGCCGCCGGGCGTGACGATCGCGATCCGGTTGTCGACGGCGGCGCCCTTGACGTGCGGCTCGAAGCGCGTGCGGTTCTTCGCCGCCGTGTGCGCGATCCACAGCTCGCCCGTCGAGGGATTGCGCTCGACCGAGAACAGCGTCGTGCCGACTCCGGTCGTCGCCTGCGGGTCGAGCACGTTCGTCGCCGGATCGATCGAGAACACGTCCTTGTCCGCGAGTTGCGGCACGTGCGCCGGATGCTCGAAGTCGTTGACGATCCGCGAGACCTGCGGCACCGTCCAGCCGTTGATCGGGAAGGGGAAGAACGGCGGCAGGCCCCCGAAGCCGGCCAGGCCCGGCGCCTTCAGCGACGGATTGAACTGGAACGGCGGATCGAACGCGTCGGCGACCGTCGGATCGGCGAGCCCGAGGGTCTTGGCGGCCGCGAACTCGAGCGTCGTCGTGTGGTTGCCCGAGTTCTGCGGCACGACGAATACGCGCGGGGCGCCGCCGATCTTGCCGAGCGCGAGCGCGCGCGGCTTGTGGCCGGCGATCGCGACGCGCGCCTGGATCGCGTAGGGAGCGCTCGCCGACGCGATCACGACCGCGTGCTCGACGAAGCCCGTGGGCGCGACGAGCGCCGGGTTCGCCGCCGAGCGCGCGCAGGCGACGAACAGCTTGCCGTTGGCCACGAGCAGGTCGGACGGCTCGTCGCCGACGGGAATCAGCGCGCGCACCGTGCGGGTCGCGACGTCGATCACGGCGACGTCGTCGGAGACCTGGTTGGCGACGAAGGCGCGCGACGGATCATTCGGATCGAAGCACACCGAGACCGGGTCGAGGCCGGTGAAGACCGAGCCGGCGCGCAGCAGCGTGCCGTCGGGCTGCACGTCGAAGATCTCGGCGCGCGCGTCGCTGGTGTTGAGAGCGACGAGGCGGCTGCCGTCGGGCGAGAGCGCCAGCGGGTGCACCGGGCTCGATTCGAAATTCAGGAAGGGCGCGGTCGCGCTGGAGACGACCTGTGCGGTCGTGGGGGGGCAGAACGGGAGCGCAAGCAGCGCGGCGCTGCAGAGGTGCAGGAACTTCATGGCGGGGAGCGGTTCGGGGGCCGAGGCACCCCCATCCTAGCGGCCCTCCCGCGGGCGCGGGGGGCCTACTCCTCCGCCGACGCGTACTGCCGCGCGCTGCGCTTGCGCGCGATCTCGGTCAGGCCCTTCTTGCGCAGCCGCAGGCTCTTCGGCGTGACTTCGACCAGTTCGTCGTCCTCGATGTACTCGAGGCACTCTTCGAGCGACATCAGGTGCGGCGGCGTGAGCGAGACCGTTTCGTCCTTGCCCGCCGCGCGCATGTTCGTCAGCTTCTTCTCGCGGCAGATGTTGACCATCAGGTCGTTGTCCTTCGCGTTCTCGCCGACGATCATGCCCTCGTAGACCTCGGTTCCGACCGGCACGAAGAACGTGCCGCGGTCCTGCAGCGAGAACAGCGCGTAGGGCACGACCGGGCCCGCGCGGTCGGCGATCAGCACGCCGTTGATGCGGTGCGGAACGGCGCCCTCGCGCGGTCGCCAGCACTCGAAGACGTGGCTGAGGATCGCGTTGCCCTGCGAGAGCGTCATCAGCGCCGTGCGCGCGCCGATCAGACCGCGCGAGGGGATCAGGAACTCGAGCTTGACCTGATTCCCGTGCGCCTCCATGTGCGTCATCTCGGCGCGTCGGCGGCCCATGAACTCGATCACGCGGCCGGCCGAGTCCTGCGGCGTCTCGATCACCGCGCGCTCGATCGGCTCGCACGTCTTGCCGTCGATTTCCTTGAGGATCACGTGCGGCTTGGCGACCGCGAATTCGAAACCCTCGCGCCGCATGTTCTCGACCAGCACGCCCAGGTGCATCGTGCCGCGGCCCTTGACCTCGAACGCATCGGTGGTTTCGGTCGGCGCGACTTCCAGCGCGACATCGCGCAGCGAGGCCTTCTCCAGGCGCGCCATCAGGTGGCGCGAGGTCACGAACTGACCCTCGCGGCCGGCGAACGGCGAGTCGTTGACCTGGAACACCATCGAGATCGTGGGCTCGTCGACCTTGATCGCCGGCAGCGGATCGGCCGCGTCGACGGGGCACAGCGTGTCGCCGATCTTCAATTCCTCGATGCCCGCCACGACGGCGATGTCGCCGGCCTCGACGAATTCGGCGGGCGTGCGCGTCAGACCCTGGTAGCGGTAGAGCGTCCGCACGACCGTCGCGATCGGCTTGGCGCGGTTGGGGTGGCACAGCCAGACGCGCGCACCGGCGCGCAGCGTGCCGCGGACGACGCGACCCACGCCGATGCGCCCGACGAAGTCGTCGTGGTCGAGCGTCGCGGCCTGGAACTGCAACGGGCCGGATACGTCGCCGGCCGGCGCCGGTACGCGCGCCAGGATCATCTCGAACAGCGGCAACAGGTCCTCGGTGCGCTTGTCGAGCTCGAGGCTGGCCCAGCCATCGCGGCCCGACCCGTAGACGACCGCGAAATCGAGCTGCTCGTCGTGCGCGCCGAGTTCGAGGAACAGCTCGAAGACCTCGTCCAGCACCTCGTGCGCGCGCGCGTCGGGCCGGTCGACCTTGTTGATCATCACGAGGGCCTTCAGCCCGCGCTCGAAGGCCTTTTTGAGCACGAAGCGCGTCTGCGGCATCGGCCCTTCCGCCGCATCCACGAGCAGCAGCACCGCGTCGACCATCGCGAGCGTGCGCTCGACCTGGCCGCCGAAATCAGCGTGGCCCGGGGTGTCGACGATGTTGATGCGCGTGCCGTGCCAGTCGATCGCGGTGTTCTTAGCCAGGATCGTGATGCCGCGCTCGCGCTCCTGGGCATCGGAGTCCATGACCCGCTCGGCGATCTGCTGGTTCGAACGGAACGTCCCGGCGAAGCGGAACATCGTGTCGACCAGCGTGGTCTTGCCGTGGTCGACGTGCGCGACGATCGCGATGTTGCGGATGTTGGCGGAGGGCATGGCGGGCCAAAAATGGCGCAACAGGATAGTCGATCGCGGCGCTTCGCGATACGCAAGACTTCAAGTCCGCGTGAGCGCGAGCGGACGCGAGGCCCGCCCAGGCCATTCGGACGGCGGCGTCGAGCGAGGCAGGCCGGCCCGTTCGAGGCAGCGCCCGACGAGGGCCGCGCACGCGCGCGCGTCGGCCAGTGCCCGATGCGGCGGCGCATCGCCCAGCCCGAGGAATCGCATCAGCGTGCCGAGCCGGTGATCGGGCGCATCGAGGACCGTGCGCCGCGCGAGCTTCAGCGAGTCGTACCACGGCTCGGTCGGCGCGGTCCGGCCCGCGCGCGCATGCGCATGGGCGAGCACGCGCGCGTCGAAGCTCGCGTTGTGCGCGACCAGCGGCACGCGGGCGCGCCAGCGCTCGAAGCGCGCGAGCGCCGCGTCGAGTGCCTCGGCCTCGGTGAGGTGATGGTCGCGGATCCCGTGGATCGCGCTGGCCGCCGGGTCGATCGGCACGCCCGGGTGCACGAGCGCGTGGAAGGCGTCGACTTCGCGGCCGCCGACGACGAGCAGCGCGCCGAGCTCGAGCAGCCGTGACGGTCCGCGCAGGTTGGCGGTCTCCGTGTCGATGGCGATCCAGGCGTCCGACACGCTCAGGGCTCCCCCGGCTGCGCGGCGTCGGGGGCCGGCAGCGCGCCGCGGATGCGCTGGTCGATCAGGTTCGCGGCCGTGGCCTCGTTCGTCAGCACCACCACGAGCGCGTTCTCGCCCGCGCAGCGCGAAAGGCTGGAGCGGAAACCATCGGTCCGTCCGTCGTGCGTATGCCAGACGCGACCATGCTCGCCGGCGACCGCGTACCAGCCGAACGCATAGCGGCGCTCCGGCGCGACGAACACGAGCGCGCGCTCGCTCGAGTCGAGCACCGCGTCCGTCGCGAGCGCCGCATGCCACGCGCGCAACCCGTCGAGCGAACACAGCAGCCCGGTCGCTCCCCGATAGCCGGGCCCCCAGGCCCATTGGCATGCCCTCGGCGGTGGGCCGGGCCGGCGGTAGCGATGGCGGCGCAGTGCCTGGGCGGACGTGTCCCCGTCGCACTCACCCACGAAGCGCGCGCTCGCCATGCCGGCCGGTTCGAGCACGGATGCGCGCACGTACGCTTCGAAGGACCGGCCAGAGCAGCGCTCGACCAGCAGCGCCAGGAGCAGGTAGTTGTAGTTGCAATACGCGAAGAGCTTGCCGGGCTCGTGCGCGAGCGGCCGGGTCAGCAAATGGCGCTCCCAGGACAGCGAGGACTCGTCGAACGCGGCTGCTTTCTCGTCGGTCTCGGCGGTCTGGCGCAGACCCGAGCGGTGGCACAACAACTGCTCGACCGTGATCGCGCGCTGCGGCGCCGGCGCGCTCTCGAAGTGCTCGCCCAATGTGTCGTCGAGCGCCAGCCGACCCTCTCGGACCAGCCGCAGCACGGCGGCCGCCGTGAACTGCTTGGACACCGAGCCGACGTCGAACAGCGTGTGCGCATCGACCGGGCGGCCCGCCAGATCGGCCGGACCGAAGCCGCGCTCGAAGACGGTCTCGCCGCGCCACACGACCAGCAGCGCGCCCCAAAACGGCCGCGTGGGGTCGGGCTCGGCGGCCTGCTCGATGCGCGCGGCCAGCGTCGTCCGGTCCAGCGTCGTCCGGTCCAGCGTCGCTCGGTCCGGCGTCGCTCGGTCCGGCGGCGGCGGG
>VGZE01000129.1 GCA_016872755.1 Planctomycetota bacterium | reverse complement strand
TCGCGCGCAGCATCCGCGCCCAGCACCACCTGGCCGTCCTGCCCGCGCAGCACGGCCAGCTCGGCCAGTGCTCCGGCCGCGGCGATGCGCACGGCGCGGCTCTCGTCGTCACGCAGGCAGCGCTCGAGCTCGGCCTGCGCGAGTTCGCGCTCGTCGCGGCTCGGCCGCATGCGCAAGGCCTCGCTCAGCGCCGCGATCGCGTCGCGCTTGCCGTTGACGTCTTCGTCCAGGCGCAACTGGGCCAGCGCCTGGCCGGCGCTGCGCTCGAGCTTCACGCGCTTGGGCAGCCAGGATCCCTTGTCGAAGGCGACGTAGAGCGGCTCCGTCGCGCACGGGATCTCGACGGTCTGGCGTCGGCGATCGATCTCCACGCGCTGGAGGCGCGGCCCGCCCGCATCGCGCACTTCGATCGGGACCGCCGCGCGGAACACCGCCGGCGTGCCGTTGCCGGGAGTCTGCGTCTGCTCGATCGTCACGCGCACGACGCCGCGCGCCGCGTCGTGCTTCCAGCTCACGTCGAACTCGGGGTAGCCGGAGGAGTAGAACCACTGCTGGAAGAACCAGCCGAGGTCGCGGCCGGAGACCTTCTCGAAGGCACGCTGGAACATCGCCGTCGTCACGCTGCGGCCGGCGTATTCGTTGGTGTAGGTGCGCAGGCCTTCGAAGAACTTCGCGTCGCCGAGCTCATAGCGCAGCGCGTGCAACCGGCAGGCCGCCCCGCCGTAGCTCTGGCCGCCGCGGAAGAACAGGTCCATCGGATCGCGGAACTGGCTCGACACCGTCGGCCGGCGGTCATTGCCGACATCGGCGGCGACATAACCGTCCTGCATGTCGCGCATCCGCGCGTGGAAATCGTCCGCACCGCGCGAGGACTCGTAGTACAGCTGCGTCGCGTAGGTCGCGAGCCCCTCGTTGAGCCAGATGTGAGACCAGTCGGCGCAGGTCAGGAGATCGCCGTACCACTGGTGGGCGGCCTCGTGCGCGACCAGACCCTCCATGCCCGCGTCGCGGCGGGCGCGTTCGTCCACCAGCGCGGTCTCGGTCAGCGTCGTGGCCGAGATGTTCTCCATGCCGCCGAACGGGAAGTTCTCGACGCAGGCCTGCGCGTACTTCGGATACGGATAGCGCAGGCCGGTCGCGCCCGACAGGAAGCTCAGCACCTCGTCGGTCTCGTCGAACGAAGTGTCCATCAGCGCGGCGTCCTCCGCGTCGGCGAGGAACAACAAGGGCGTGCCCTCCCAATCGGCGCTGCGCTCGGTGAATTCGCCGGCCACCAGCGTGGTCAGGTAGGCCGGGTGGGCCAGATCCATCTTCCAATGCTCGACCACGCGGCCTTGCGATTCGGTGCGCTCGATGCGCGCGCCGGCGGCGACGGCCTTCCAGCCGGCGGGCAGGGTCACGCGCAGTTCGTGGGTCGCGCGCTCCCACGGCTCGTCGACGCACGGGAACCACCAGCGCGCGTCCTGGCACTGGCCCTGCGTGAAGATCTGCGTCGGCCGCTCGCCGACCCAACCGCTGAACCACAGCCCCTTGGCGGGACGACCGCCGTAGGCGATCGAGTAGGTCGCGCTCTCGCCGCGCCGCAACGGTGCCTGCGGCCAGAACACGATGCGCCCGGGGCGCTGCTCGTGACGCACGCTGCTGCCGTCCTCCGCGCCCACCGACGCGACCTGCAGGCCCTCGAGATCGAGCTCGATCTCGACGACGTCGCGGTCGCGCGCGTACACGCGCACGTCGCACGTGCCTTGCAGCGTGCGCGCGTTCGGATCCACGACCAGATCGAGCGCATAGTGCTCGACGTCGAACGGCACCGTGCTGGCCTCGCGCACGAGCGCCGCGGGGGCCGAACGCGCGCGTCCGCCGGTCGGGCTCTCGCAGGCGACCAGCGCGAAGGCCAGCGCGAGCGGGAGCGCGAATCGCGCACGCGTGCCCCAGCGACCGATTCGGGAGCCGGCGGTCCGAGGTTCGAGGAAGGGTGAGGGAGGCGGAGTCTTGAGGAAGCGCGGCATGGCAGTGTTCGAGGGGCGCATCCTACACGCCCGCAGCGCGTATTTCCGGCAAGGGTTTCCGATCGACGGTCCGCTCGGGCCACAACGTTGGTAAAGTAGACAGGTTGGCTGGACGGGCCGTCGAAGACACCGTTTCCGCCCTCTCCACACCTCGCGCTCTCTCCATGGCACGTAAACCCAAGATCGTCCTGTACCAGTCACAGCAGGTGAACCAGGACCTGGGGCAATACACCAGCTACGACATCCTGCCGCTCGAGATGCTCCACGTCGGCGCGCTGCCCGACAAGGAGGGTTACGAAGTCGTGATCCTCGACGCATCGCTGTACTCGAACGAGGAGGCGCATCGTCGCGCGCTCGAGCACTGCAAGGACGCGATCATCTTCGGCACGACTGCGATCCTCGGCTACATGGTCGCCGACGGGCACCTGGCGGCGCAGAAGGTCCGCGCCGCGTTCCCCGGCATCAAGATCATCGCCGGCGGCTGGTTCCCCAGCGTCGTGCCCGAGGCCTACCTGAACGGCGACGGCGTGTACGACGCGGTTTGCATGGGCCAGGGCGAGCTGACCTTCCTCGACTTCGTGCACGCGGTCGAGAGCGGCGCCGACCTGATGCAGGTTCCCGGGCTCGCGCTGTACCGCGACGGGAAGATGGTGATGACCGAGCACCGTGCCGTGGTCGGCTGGGACAAGCTGTCCAACGCGGCCTGGCACCTGATCGACATCGAACCCTATCGCGAACGCCAGATGCGACCGGGCGCGCGCGAGGCGCGCAACCGCATGCCGTCGCCGCCCGCGCTGGGCAAGGGCGCGAACTACTTCGGGATCACGTACTTCTCCAGTTTCGGCTGCCCCGAGCCGTGCATCTTCTGCTGTTCGCCGGCCGTGACGAATCAGCGCTGGAAGGCCATGCCGGCCGAGCGCTCGCTCGACGACATCCTCGGACTCAGGGATCGCTGGAAATTCGACGCGGTGCGCTTCCAGGACGCCAACTGGGGCGTGATGGAGAAGCGCAATCGCGAGTTCTGCGAGGGGCTGATCAAGCGCGACGCGCGGCTGCACTGGACCACGACGATCGAGATCCACAACATCATCCGCGCCAAGCCCGACTCGCTCGACCTGCTGCGCGACTCCGGTCTGTACGTGACCAGCATGGGCGCCGAAGCGGCCGACCCGGACATGCTGAAGAAGATCGGCAAGCAGATCAAACCGGGCGACACGAAGGCCGCGGCGGGCGAGATGCACAAGCGCGGCATCACGTCGTCGCTCACCTACATCATCGGGTATCCGGGCGAGTCCGAAGCCTCGATGCTCAAGACGATCCACGAGGCGCGAGACGTCGTCGCGACGTACCCGTCGGTCTCGGCGCACGTCTATCCGTTCCGCCCGATCCCGGGCAACGATTTGTGGGGACCGTGCCTCGAACTCGGCTACCAGCCGCCGAAGACGCTGGTCGAGTGGGGTACCCAGCTCGAGTACCACGTCATGTCGACCTGGAAGGGCCACATCCCGCCCGAGGTCGAGCGCACCTGGCGCCTGGACTACCAGTACGCGTCGTTCCTGCACGGCCTCGTGCGGCCCAAGCGCGGACTGATCGAGAAAATCTCCGAGTGGCGGATGCGCAGCGGGAACTTCACCGCCCCGGTCGAGCTCAAGGCCTTCTACCTGATGGACAAGGTCTTCGGCTGGCGCGCGCACAAGGAAGACCAGAAGCAGTCCTGGATCATGAAGAGCGAGAACGACCGCGTCACGATGAAGGCCTGAGCGGGCGGCGCGCCTCGATGACGACCCCACGCTTCGCCGTCATCTTCGCCAGCCGACGCCCGGCCGCGACCGACGACGGCTACGCCGCGGTGGCCGAGCGCATGGTCGAGCTCGCCGCGGAGCAGCCGGGCTTCGTGGCCATCGAAAGCGCGCGCGGCACCGACGGCTTCGGCATCACGGTCTCCTACTGGACCGATCGCGCTTCGATCCAGAACTGGCGCGACCAGGCCGAGCATCGCGTCGCGCAGCAACTCGGTCGCGCACGCTTCTACGAGTCCTACCATCTCGTCGTCGCCGAACTGGTCGACGAGCGTCGCTTCGAGCGCGCCACCTGAGACGCGCTCGCCGAATCGCGCGTCGTATACTGGATTCGCACGCTCCATCATGCCCGTCCGCCGCACCGAGCGCTTCCTGCGCGTCAAGCTCGACATGGTCGGGCGCTGCCAACTGCGCTGCGTGATGTGCCACTTCGCGCATCCGCAGTTCGTCGAGAGCAAGACCGTGATGGATCGCGCGCTCCTCGAGAAGGTCGCCGACGACCTGTTCCCGCGCGCGCACGACGTCGTGCTCTCCTCCAGCGCCGAGCCGCTGCTGGCTCCCGACCTGCCGCGCGCGCTCGAGCTGTGTCGCAAGCACGGCGTGCCGAACTTCCACTTCTCGACCAACGGGATCGGACTGACCGACAAGATCCTCGACACGATCATCGACGTCGAGATGCCGGTGCTGACGATCTCGATCGACGGCGGGACGCCGGAGACCTTCGAGTCGATCCGCGTGCCGATGAAGTGGGACAAGATGATGGAGAAGCTCGACCTCGTCGCGGCGGCCAAGCGCCGGCGCGGGTCGCGCCGCCCGATCTTGTCGGTGACCACCGTGCTGATGATGCGCACGATCCGGGAGATGCCCGACTTCGTGCGCCTGATGCACTCGAAGGGCGTCGAGCACATGAACATGGTGCACATGGGCGTGATCGGCGACCTCGGCGTCGAGCACGAATCCCTGATCAACGCCCCCGAGCTGTCGAACGAGATGCTCGAGCGCGCGCAGCGCGTCGCCGACGAGGTCGGCATCCTGCTGACCAAGCCGCTGCCCTTCCCCAAGGACTTCGGCAAGCCCGTGGACGCGGCCGCGGCGATCACGGACGCCTCCAACGCCGACGCGTCGGGCACCAGCGCGCTGGGCGCCGAGCAGGAGATCGCGAACTCCTTCTCGGTCGCCGACTTCATGAACCACAAGAACCGCGAGTTCCTGCTCGCGACGCGCGACAAGCCGCACCACAACCGGCGCTGCTACTTCCCGTGGTACTACATCCACGTGAATCCGGACGGCACGGTCTTCCCGTGCGGATCGTGGTTCGAGTTCTCCACCTTCGGCGACTTCAAGACGCAGGATTTCCGTCAGATCTGGACCGGCAAGCCGTTCCGCGAGTTGCGCCGCCAGATCCTCGACATGGAGCTGCGCGACGTGTGCGCGAATTGCTCGGTGTCGAACATGGGACGGCCGGACGTGCTCGCGAGTTTCAGCCACCGCGCGAAGGTCAAGCGCGACAAGCGCGCGGCGACGAGCGAGTCGTGGAAGACGCCGGCCCCCGACCCGCAGCCGAAGGCTTGAGCGCGGACCGAGCTCTGGATTGGAGCGGCCGCGTCGCGCTCGTCAGCGGCGCCGGGAGCAACATCGGCCGAGCGGTCGCGCTGGAATTCGTCCGGCGCGGGGCCGCGATCGTGCTCGCCGGGCGGGACGAAGCGCGCCTGCAGCGCACGCTCGCGGCGGCCGGCGCACCCGGGCGCGTGCTCGTGCGTGCCGGGGACCTCGCGCAGGACGGCGTCGCCGAGTCGCTCGTCGCTCGTGCGCTCGAGTACTTCGGCCGCATCGACGCGGTCGCGTGCCTCGCCGGCGGCGGCGGCGGCGACCAGGCGCTGCTCGAACAGTCGCCGGCCGCCTGGGAGGGCCTCGTGCGCGACAACCTTTTCACGAGCATGCGCGTCGCGCGCGCCGCGCTGCCCGCGCTGTGCGCGAGCCGCGGAACGATCCTGTTCACCTCCGGCGGCGGCGCGTGGTTTCCGGAGACGAACGCGCGGCACACCGCGTACGCGACGGCCAAGGCCGCGCTGTGCAGGCTGACCGACCAGCTCGCCTTCGAGCTGCTCGCCTCCGGCGTGCGCGTGAACTGCCTGCAGCCCGGTTTGGTCCTGAACGAGGACGACCTCGCGCGCGTCGAATCCGAGGAGAGCGTGCTGGGTGCGCCCCATGCGCTGCGCGCGTCGAATCACACTCCCGAGCAGGCGGCCGAGCTCGCGCTGTGGCTGCTCGGATCGGCCAGCGCGCCCCTCTCCGGCCGCCTCGTCGCCACCGACGACCCGTGGTGGCACTCGGCGACGCGCGCCGAGCTCGAGCGCATCCAGGCCGATCCGCACGCGTACACGCTGCGGCGTTCGGTGATCTGAGCGAGCTCAGCCGAGGAACAGTTCCTCGACCAGCGCGCCGATCGCGTCGCCATTGCAGTCGCCGATCACGCGTGCGGCCGCCGCGCGCGCCTGCGGCATCGAGCCCGCCATAGCAACCGCCAGGCCGGCCGCCTCGAACATCGGCACGTCGTTCGTCGCGTCCCCCACCGCGACGACGCGCGCGGCCTCGATGCCGTGCAGCTCGCGCAGCACGCGCACGGCCTCGCCCTTGCCGCGGCAGGGCGCGTGCACGTCGACGACCTGCAGCGCGCTCGTGCGGTGGTCGACGAGGTGCGCGAGCGGAAAGTGCGTCAGGTAGGTCGGCAGGTCGATCGCCGCCGCTACTTCGCGCTCGAATGCCGCGCTGTCGGAGTGCCGATCGGAGAACAGCGTGATGCGGATCAGGTACTCACGCGGCAGCTCGGCGAACGGTCGCCACTCCAGCGCCGTCAGCCGCGAGAGCGCCTTTTCGAGCGCCTCGGTCGTAGGCGGCGGAGCCGCCTTCAGCCCGTGCTTCATGACGACCGGCACGTAGCCGGCGCGCTCACAGTGTTCGAGCGTGCGCGCGACCGTGCGATTGGAGAGCACGCGCTCCTCGAGCAGCTTGTCCGTGCGCGGGTCCCACAAGCCGGAGCCGTTGTAGACCAGCACCGGATCGTCGATCCCGAGCTCCTCTATCACCGGCGCGACGCCCGATTCGGAGCGCCCGGTGGCCACCATCACCACGACGCCGCGCGCGCGGGCCGCGCGCAGCGCGCCCAGCGTGCGCGGATGGATGTGCCCCGCGTCGTCGACCAGGGTGCCGTCGACGTCGAGCAGGATCGCGTCGTAGGCGCGAGCGCTCATCGAGCGCTCCCGGCCGCGCCGACCTGCGCGCGCGCCGGGATGCAGGCTTCGACGCGCCGAAGCAGCTCGCGCGCCTCGGCGTTGGACAGGATCAGCGGCAGCCGGAAGCGGATCGCCTGCGGCCCCGTGCGCAGCGCCAGCACGCCGTGCTCGAGCAGCCGCGCCAGCCAGGCCTCGCGCTCGTCGGGCGAACCCAGCGTGAACGCGACCAGCGAGCCGATGCCGCGCACGTTGCCGAACGCGCCGCGCGCGCGCGCGAGCTCGCGCAGCCCGGCCACGACGAAGGCGCCTTCGCGCGCGATGTTCTCGTGCAGCTTCTCGGCCTCGCAGATCTCGATCAGCCGTCGGCAGCGCACCATGTCCACCAGATTGCCGCCCCAGGTCGAGTTGATGCGACCGGGCTTGGCGAACACGTGCTGCTCGACCTCGGTCACGCGGTCGTTCGAGTAGAAGCCGCACACCTGCGTCTTCTTGCCGAAGGCCACGAGGTCCGGCGCGACGCCCATCTGCTGCCACAGCCAGCGCGTGCCGCTGCCGTAGAAGCCGGTCTGCACCTCGTCGAAGACGAGCATCGACTCGCGCTCGTCCGCGATGCGCCGCAGCGCGCGCAGGAACTCGGGTCGGAAGTGGTTGTCGCCCCCCTCGCTCTGCAAGGGCTCGATCAGGATCGACGCGATCTTGTTGCCGTGCCGCGCGTAGGCGGCTTCGATCTCGGCCAGGGCCTGACGCTCGGAGGCCTCGACGTCGTTGGCAACCGATCCGTCGAGCGCGAACTCGAGCTTGGGGTTGTGAATGCGCGGCCAGCGGAACTTCGGGAACAGCCCGACCTTGTTCGGATCGGTATTGGTCAGGGACAGCGTGTAGCCGGAGCGGCCGTGGAAGGCCTCGCGGAAGTGCAGCACGACCAGGTCGTCGACATCCGCGTCCATGCTCGAACGGCCGAGCTTCTTCGCCTTCCAGTCGAAGGCCGCCTTGAGCGCATTCTCGACGGCCAGCGCGCCGCCGCCGACCCAGAAGTGCCAGCGGTGCGACGGCGGCGTCGCGCGCGTGCCGAACGCATCGACGAAGGCCGCCATCTCGCGCGTGTACAGGTCGGCGTTGGTCGGGTTGTGCTCGGCCGCGCGCAAGAGCTCGCGCTGGAAGGCCGCATCCTTCATCAGCGGATGGTTGAAGCCGATCGGCCAGGACGCGAAGAACGTATAGGCGTCGAGGTACTCGCGGCCGCTCTTCGCATCGTGCAGCCAGACCCCGTGCGAGCGGTCGAGGTCGAGCACGAACGGGAGTCCGTCGGCCAGCTGGTGCTGGCGCAGCGTGGTGTGGACGAGGGACGGGTCGATCATGGCGGTCGGGACGGGAGCGCGGGGCGTAGGCGGCGGATCCGGGCCTGGGATCGGCCGCAAGGTGGGAGGCCTTGAGCCGATTCGGGCCGCCCCCCGCCGAGAGCGCGGAAGGCGCGAATTTGCGCGAGAATTCTACGGAATCCGACGCAGGCAAAGCCACGGTCCGCCGGGCAGCCCGGCCAGCTGTGCCCCCGACCCGGCGTAGTTGACGAAGAGCGCGGGCGACTCCGGCCGGGTCGGCACGCGCACGGCACCCAGCCGGCGCAACGCCGCCTCCACGCGCACGAGCCGATCGGAACTTTCGTTCCCGGGCCCGGGCAGCGGCGGCGCGAGGCGCGCGCCCGCGGCATCGCCGCGCTCGATGCAGGCGCGCACTTCCTCGATCGCGTCGGAATAGCGCGCGGCGCCGACGGACAGGCACGCGGTGCGGCGAAAGTAGCGACCCGACAGCGAGTCGACCCGCGCCAAGGCCGAGGCGAGCGCGGGACCGAGCGCGGAACCGTCGTGCACATCGACATCGAGCGCCTGCCGCGCGGGGCGCGCGACGGCGAGCCCGAGCTGCTCGGGCCAACGCGCGTCGCGCTCGAGCTCCTCGATGCCGTGCAGCAATTGCAGCAGGCCGGCCGGCAATCCGCGAGCCGCCCAGGCTTCGACCGCGCGCTGCGCGTGCTGCGGCCACAGCGGATCGGGCGCGAGGATCGCGGCCGCGCCGCCGAGCAGCGCACGCCGCACCCGACGCAGTCCGGGCGCACCGAGCTCGTCCCAGTGTTGCGGAATCCACACGATCTCGGCGGCGCCCCCCGTGTCTTCGCCATGCGGCGCGCGCAGCCGTTCCAGCTCGAGGCGCTCGAGCTGCCGCGCTTCGTCGGCCTCCAGGCCCAGCGGCGACGTCCCGGGCGCGGCATCCGCCGGCACGCACAGCGCATCCCACCAAGGCTCGAGCAAAGCCGCGCGCGCGGCGCGTGCCAGCGCGCGCCAGCGCACGGCCGCCGCGCGCGCCGCCTCGAGCGCCGCGC
>VGZE01000128.1 GCA_016872755.1 Planctomycetota bacterium | reverse complement strand
GCCGAGCGGGCGGCGCACGCGCGCGCGGCGGCGGATGCGCTGGCCGGCGAGCTCGCGCCGCACGTGTACTCGCGCGACGAGCAGCGCCTGGAGGTCGTGCTGGGAGCCGAGCTGCTCGCGCGCCGCGTGAAGATCGCGCTGGCCGAGTCGTGCACCGGCGGAATGCTCGCGGCCGCGCTGACCTCGGTGCCCGGCATCAGCGCGGTGTTCGAGCGCGGCTGGATCGTCTACGCGGACGCGGCCAAGCAAGCCGAGCTCGGCGTGCCGGCGGAGTTGCTCGCGCGCCACGGCGCGGTCAGTGCAGAGGTCGCCGAAGCGCTCGCCCGCGGCGCGGCCGAGCGCGCGGGAGCCGAGCTCGCGCTCGCGGTGACGGGCATCGCCGGGCCGGATGGGGGCAGCCCGGAAAAGCCGGTCGGCACGGTCTGGTTCGGCGTGCACCTGCGCGGTCGCTCGCACAGCGAACTGCGACGCTTCCCGCCCGGAGATCGCGAGCGCGTCAGGCGCTTCGCGACGAACGCGGCCTTCGCGCTGGCGCTGCAGGCCCTGCGGTAGTCCGCGGGATCCGCGCGGTCCGCGCATCCGACCCGTTGACCCGTGCGGGGCGGGCCGCTATCGTCTTCGCCCGCGTTGCCTCTCTCCGCGTTACCCCGTGGTGTAATCGGTAACACAAGTGGTTTTGGTCCATTTATTCTAGGTTCGAGTCCTAGCGGGGTAACCACTACCGGCCGTCGCCGCGCCTGCGACCGCCGGCCAGGACGTGAGCCGCGCTCGCGTACCAGTGCTCGCGCGCGCGCACGTGCGCGAGTTCCGCGGCACTCGGCTCGGCGCGCTCGAGTTCGATCCCCAGCGCGCCCGACAGCCCGCGTTCACAGGCGGCCGCCAGCGCGCGCGCTTCGACGCCCGGCAACTCGGCCACGGCCGTCTCGCACGCACTCGCGCGCAGCTTGATCGAGCCGTGGTGCAGCACGCGTCCGCGCCGGCGCCGCTGCGCGCTGCCGACGAGCTTGCGCCCGTCGAGCACGAGGTCGAGCGCGCTGGAAGCGTGGAAGCACATGCCGGTGCCCGCGAGGTCCGAGGTCAGCCTGCGCGCGCCGCGCAACTCGCTCGCGACGCCGAAAGTCGCGAGCGCGGCGGCGAGCGCGGCGTGGATGCGCTCGTACGAGCGCGCGACCGGGCCGTCGAACGGCGGCGCATCGGCCGGACCGGCCAGCGAGTAGGTCAGCTCCGCGGCGTGGTGGATCGCGCCGCCGCCGGTCAGCCGGCGCACCACGAGCAGGCCGCCGCGCGCGGCCGGCACGTCTTCGACGCGTTGGAACCAGCCGAGAGACAGCGCGTCCGGCCGCCACGTGTAGAAACGCAGCGTCGGCGCGAGGCCCGCGATTTCCAGCTGCGCCTCGTCCAGCGCCATGTTCGCGCCCGGAGCCCAGTCCCAGGTCTCGAGCAGGCGCCAGTGCGGCATCGCGAACAGGGCCGCTCGCGCGGCGCCCGGGCTCAGTGCTTCTGCGCCGCGCAGTACGCGTCGTAGGACGGTGCGTCCATCAACTCGTACTCGGCGAGGTTCTTCGTGCGCGGCTTGAGCTTGATCATCCAGCCGGCATTCCACGGATCCTTCGAGAGCACCTCGAGGTGCTCCTCGATCACCGTGTTCGACTCGATCACTTCGCCGTCGATCGGGGAGTTGAGGTCTTCGACCGCCTTGACCGACTCGATCTCGCCGAAGGTCTCCCCGGCGTTGACGAGGCGGCCGGGTTCGGGCAGGTCGCAGTAGACCAGATCACCTTCGTTGCCCGAGCACAGGGCGTTCACGGCGAAGTCGGTGATTCCGAAGATCGCGATCTCTCCGTCGATCTTCACCCACTCGTGGGTCTTCGTGTAGCGGCGGTCGTTGGGGCGCATGGCGGAAGCGGTGCGGAGGAGGAGTGCCGGGGGGGGGCGAGGAAGGAGGGCGGGCGCGTTACTTGCGCGTGCGGGAGTAGAACGGGAGCTCCTGCACGACGCAGGGTTGGCGCTTGCCGTTGATGTCGAGTTCGAGCGCCGTGCCGGCGCGGTCGTAACCGATCGAAACATAGGCCGAGCCGATGTTGGTCGCTACGGTCGGCGAGACCGAGCCCGACACCACGTAGCCGACCCGGGCCGCGCCGGCGTAGAGCTCGTAGCCCTGCCGCGGCGCGCGCGGTCCGGCGGTCGTGATGCCGATCAGCCGCCGGCGCGGCGCGGCTTGCACGCGTTCGAGCGCGGCGCGGCCGATCCAATCGCCCTTTTCGGGCGCGAAGGAGATGCCGAAGCCCAGCCCGGCCTCGATCGGGTTGTGCTGCGCGTCGATTTCGTGTCCGTACAGCGGCATGCCGGCTTCGAGGCGCAGCGTGTCGCGCGCGCCCAGCCCGATCGGTGCCAGGCCTGACGGTCGGCCCGCCCGCAGGATCTCGTTCCAGACGCGCGCGGCGTGCTGGACGGGGAAGTAGATCTCGAAGCCGTCCTCGCCGGTGTAACCGGTGCGGCTGATGCGAGTGCGCGGCATGCCGCACACCTCGCCGAAACCGAAGCGGTAGTACTTGATCGTGGACAGATCGCAGCCCTGGACCAGCGGCTGCAGGATCTGCTGCGAGCGCTGTCCCTGCAGTGCCAGCATCGCCAGCTCGTCGCTCTGGTCGAGCACGTGGCAATCGAGTCCGGCGGCGTGCTCGCGCAGCCACTTCACGTCGGCGGCGCGATTGCCCGCGTTGACGACGATGAAGACGTTCTCCGGCTCGCGATACAGCAGCACGTCGTCGATCGGATTGCCGTCGTGACTGCAGAACAACGCGTAGCGGATCGCGCCGACCGGGATGCGCGCGCAGTGATTGGTCGCGACCAGGTCCACCAGGCGGACCGCGTCGCGGCCCTGCACGAGCACGCGGCCCATGTGCGACAGGTCGAACAGGCCGGCCGAATTGCGCACGGTGCGCACCTCGTCGAGGATCGGACCGTACTGCACCGGCATCTCCCAGCCGCCGAACTCGACCATGCGCGCGCCCAGCGCGACGTGGACGTCGTAGAGGGTCGTGCGCTGCGGGGTCGTGGGGGAGGGGGCGGGCATCGGATCAGCGGGGCTGCGGCTCTCGACCGGCCGCGCGGGCGGCAGAGGATAAGCGATCACGGAAGAGTGTTCCACGTTGCCCGCGCGCAGCCGTCGACGAGTCGGGAAATCTCTGCCGCCTCGGCCGCCCCGCCGGCGCGGGCCGGGTAGTCTTCCTCGCGCACGGATTCCGCCGCGCGCATCCGCGTGCGCGTTCCCATCGCCCTGCTGCTTTCCTGCAGCGCCCTTGCCCAAGCGCCGGCTTTCGAGCCGGGCCTGCGTTGGCAGTGGAGCGCCGGCGCTGCCAAGCCTTGGATTCCGCGCAACCTCGCGCTGGACGCGGAATCCGAGGTCGTGCTGGCCGCGGTCGCTTTCCAGAACCCGGGCCTGCACCTCCTGTCCGCCGCGCCGTTCAGCGGGCCCTTCACGTGGGGCGCGGACACGAACATGGCCAGCGCAACCAGCCAGCTCGACGCCGCGCTCTCTCCGGACGGCCTGCGCGGCTGGTCGCTGGCGCAGTACCCGTTTCCGGACGCCGCGCATCGACGCACGGAGCTGGCCGGCTACGACTTCCTGGCCGCGGCCGGCGTGCTGCCGGGGGGCGACTTCGCTCCGATTTGGCGCACTCCGCTCTCGCTGCCGACCGGCGGACTGGCGCTGCTGGCGGCCGAGGGCGCGCCGACGCGACTGGCGGTCGCGGTTCTGGAAACGGGGGCGTCGCCGCGCGTCGTCTTGCACTGGATCGACGCGGCGAGCGGGCAGATCCAGCTCGTTCAGACTCATGCGGCGAGCAGCCTGCGCGCGCTCGCAGCGAGCGCGGATGGCGAACGCGTGCTGCTCGTGACCGGCAGCGACCTGCGCGTCATCTCCGCGACCGGCGCGCTGCTGCACCATGTGCCGCTCTCGGCGGCAACCGATGCGGCCGCGCTGTCCGGCGACGGGCGCGTGCTCGCGTACGGAGTGACGGGCGGCCTGCGGATCGAGCGCGAGCAGGACGGCCAATGGTCGACTTGGCAGACGCTGGCCGCGGCGAGCGGCGAACTCGCTGCGCGCGCGGCACTGTCGGCGGACGGCGCGACGGCCGCGCTGGGTTGGTGGCACGCGACCAGCGGCAATGCGTTGCGCTTCGAAGACTGGGACCTGCTGGGTCCGACGCGCCTGCACGAGGTCGTGCAGGTGGGGACCTCCGGCGGGCTGCAAAACTTCCCCGCGGTTGCTGCCTGCACTTCGGACGGCCGCCACGTCGCGTTCGGCGCGTGGGGACAGGCGGGGGCCGAGCCCGAGCTGTGGGTGTACGAGCGCGAAGGGGCCGCGCCCCTCTTCTCGGTTTCGCTGCCGGGGAGCGTGCAGGCGCTGGCCCTCTCGGAGGACGGCGCGCGCGTCGCGGTCGCGTACAAGGGCGCGCATGCGAATCAGTTCGCGACCACCGGCGGCGTGCGCTTGTACGACACCGGCGCGCGCGACCTCGTGGTGGTCGAGCCGGCGGCGCTCGGTGGGAAGCTGAGCGTGCAGGCCCGCCGCGCCGGCGCCAGCGCCTGCGTGTTCGTGCTCGGCTCGCCCGGCCCCCAAGTCGCAATATTGGGAATTGCCGGTCTGCTCGGAATCGACCCGCAATTGCCGTGGTTCGCGCAGTTCTCGGCGTGCGGGCCGCAGGGACTGGCCAGTTGGAGTTTCGACCTGCCGCAGGAACCGTCCCTGGCCGGCCACCCCGCCGCGCTGCAGGCGGTTTTCGCGCTGCCGACGGGACCGGCCTTCGGCGCGAGCCGCGCGCTGCCGCTGCTGCTGTGACCCGACCCTGGTCCACTCGGCTGCGCGTCTACCAGCCATGGCGGTCAGCCGAACTCGTCGGCCACCATCCGTAGTGGTGGAAAGGCTCGCGCGCAGCGAACTAGTCCAAGGTCCTGTGACCCTACAGCCAGTCGGTCCCGGCGACCGATAGCAGCCTCGGCGGGTGCTCCCGCCCTTCCCAACTGTCAGCCGCGCAAGCATCCCCGCTGCGCTCGTGGATCCCCATTCATGCAAGAAATTCCCTGTCGCTCGCGCCACTCGCTTGCCCCGTTCACCCTCGCGCTCTTCGCGTTCGCGGGTCTGACCGCCGGTTGCGGCGGCGGCGGCGGCAGTGCCTCGCCCGCCTCCAGCATCGCCAGCGTGCTGCAAGACCTCGACGAGGATCCCGATGGAGTCGTCACGCTGGTCACCTTCGACGGCAAGGCGCCGGCCGGGCTCGACGCCGCCGACTTCGAGGCCTCCAACGGCCAGACCGCGCTCGCGGTCGTCGTGTCGGGTTCGACCGCCAGCGTGACCTGGGATGCGCACGTGGGCACGGCCAGCGACGTGCGCGTGGTCGGCGTGCCGAGCATCGACGATTCCTTCGTCGACGTCACGACCAGCAATTCGACCGCGCCGACCTTCACGATCGAGAACGCGGTGCAAGCGCCCGATTTCGCGGACGACGCCTTCGAAGTGCACTTCTCCGGCCCGCGCGTGATCGCGGACGAGGCGCTGGACGTGTCGGCCTGGGAACTGGTGATCGACGGTGACGTGGTCGACTTCTCGACGGCCGCCATCAGCTTCGACGCCGACGATCAGATCGCGACGGTCACGCTCGGCGGCGGCGCGGGCTTGCACGGCAACTTCGAACTGCGCGCCCTCGCGCTGCACAGCGTCGCGGACGTCGCGCTGGCGACGAGCGCGGTCGCGGGCACGGCGGCGGGCGACGCGCTGGCCCCGACGCTGCTGTCGGCCGAGCAGAACCTCGTCCAGGACGAGTACGGTCGCGTGATCGACTTCACGTTCAGCGAGGCGATGGATCCGTTCTTCTCGACGGAGCTCTCCGACTACATCGCCGGCTTCCCGACCTTCGCGATCGGCGTCACGCAGCCGACGCCGGATGTCGTGCGCGTCACGTTCAATGCTCCGATCGTGCCCGGATTCGCGACGATCACCTTCGGCGACCTGACCGACGCGCACGGCAACCCGTTCGCGACGCCGTCGACCGGCGTGACCTCGCCCGGCTTCGTGCAGGCCTTCGCGGGCGAAACCGGCGTGATCACCGTCGAGAACGTCGGCGGCGACTACCTGAGCGTCGTCACCGACTGGGCGCTGGTCGAGACCTTTGCCGAGGACGCGGGCAACTGGACCGTCACGGTCGACGGCAACCCGGTCGACCTGAGCGGGGAGACGCTGAGCTACGACCTCTTGACGAAGACCCTCGTCGTCACGCTTCCCGACGACTACGACAACGGCGTCGCCTTCACGGTCGACGTGGCCGGCGTCTACAGCATCGACGGCACGACCTTCACGGACTCGACCGTCGGCGTCGTCGACGGCGACACCGACGCCGCGACCGTCGTTTCGATCACGCAGAATCGCAACATCGACCCCGACGGCCTGACCTACGACGTGCTGTTCTCCGAGCAGCTCGACCAGGTGGCCTCCGAAACCCTGGTCAACTACCTCGCCAACGGCGGCGCGACGATCTCCGCGGCCGTGCTGCAGGGCGACCAGCGCACGGTGCGCCTGACCACCGACCTGGTCGTGCTGCCCGGCGCTGACACCTTCGACGTGCTCGGCGGCGAAGACATCGCGGGCAACGCGACCGTCGCGGAACTCGCCGTCACCGTCGCCAGCACGGACATCGTGGCCCCGACGCCGACCGGCCAGGTCGCCTATGCCGAGGAAGGTTCCGAGAACGACACGCTGACGGTCGTCTTCAGCGACGACATGCTGGAGGCCGACGTCCTGGATCCGACGCACTGGCACTTCCAGAGCCCGATCGGCGTCGCCGTCGACACGTCGCTGGCCAGCGTTTCCTACGACGAGGACACGCGCACCGGCGTGCTGACCTTCGACGGCGGTGACGACGTGAACCTGCAGACGCGCACCGATTTCCTGATGGCCTTCTCGAGCATGCGCGACATCGGCGGAAACCCGATCGTGACCAACTCGCTCTACGGCGTCGTCAATGCCGAGTCGAACACGCCGCGCCTGCTCTCGGTGTGGCAGCCCGGCGCGCTCGCCAGCACGCTGAACGTGCGCTTCTCGGAGGAAGTCACCGAGCTCGATGACATCGGCGGATTGACCAGCTACACGCTGCGCGACGCCGGCGGCGTCATCCAGGGCGCGGCCTCGGCCGTCACGCTCGATTCCGACGGCATGGGCGCGGAGCTGAGCTTCGGCATCGTCATCACGCCGGGCGTGCACACTCTCGACGTGGAGGGCGTGCTCGATCTGGCCGGCAATGCGATGTTCCCCGCGCTGCTCACGCCGATCGAGATCGAGGATGCAGTCGGGCCCGCCGCGGCTTCCGGCACGATCGTGTCGGTCTCCGGCGAGGACAACGACCAGCTGACGATCGTGTTCGACAAGCCGATGCACCCGCTCGGCATGACTGACCCGGACTTCTACCGCCTGAGCGTCTGGAACCCCGGCTTCAGCTCGGTCGACCTGTCGGACGCCCGCTTCAGCTTCGACGGCGTCGACACCGTGACGGTCGATCTCGACACGATCGGCGCGCTGAGCCTCGAGAGCGCGGCGACCTATCAATTCGGCACCGACGGCGACGGCCTGCAGTCGGCGCAGGGTGTCGCCGAAGCGGCTCCGACCACCTTCGGCGCGCAGCTCCCCAGCGGCGACACGACGGCACCGGGCTTCACCGCCCTGCGCGTGATGCTCGATGCACAGGACAGCGCGTTCTCGGTGATCATGGACCTCGACGAGGCGATCGATCTCGCCGACGCCAACGACGAGCTGCTCGTCGACATCGGCGGCACGCATCCGGATCTGCTCGAGCCGCTGGGGCTGCGCACGGTGCGTGCGACCTTCGCCGGCGGGGTTTCCGCGGGCCAGACGATCAACTTCTCCGTGCGCGACCTGGCGGGCAACCTCGGAGCGATCAGCGCCGCGATCCAGGCCCTCGACGCCGCGGCGCCGCTGCTCGCCTCGGTGCAGGCGATCGCGACGAGCGGCAGCGGCGGCGACGAGATCCGACTCACCTTCGACGAGCCGCTGCTCGGCGGGCCCATGCTGGACCTGTCGAACTACACGCTCAGCGAGGCCGGGAGCCCGGTCAGCCTGGTGGGCTCGACCGTGCGCTACGTGTCGGGCAACAACACGGTGCGCATCCTGCTGCCCGACGGCGTGAACCTGACCGACGGCGCCAGCGCGACGATCGGCGTCGCGGACATGGTCGATCATTCGGGCAACGCGATGGCCTTCGCGGTCGGGCTGACGGTCGCGGTCTCCGGCGACGCCGTCGCCCCCGACCTCGACGCCGCCTTCGTCAACTACCGCGCTGATCTGAGCGGCGTGGTCGTCGACGTGCAGTTCAGCGAGGAGGTCCGCGTCGCCGAGATCGAGAACACGGCGAACTGGAGCGCCTCCGGCACGCAATCGATCGTTTCGGTCGAGCGGCTGCGCGACGACCAGTACCGGATCACGCTGTCGGCGCCGCTGGCCGGATCCGACACGTTGACGGTGGCCGGGGTCCACGACCATGCCGGCAACGCGATCGGCGTGGGCAGCATCGATCCCCAGGACTAGGCGCCCGGGACCGGCGCGACAGAACCCTTCCAGAGGCCGCGGGAGCCTCGAGAGAGAGTACGGGCGGGGGCTGCCTCCAGCGGGGAGAGCCCCCGCCCGACTTTTGGTCAAGAAGCGCGTCCGCGGGGGTCGATAGCCGCACGAGCCTGCTAGGACCTCGGCGTCCGCGTCGGCCAGGGGGAGGGAGTTCTTCAAGATGTCCGACCCAACACGAGATCCGGCACGCGGAGCCGCGTCGCGATGAACCCGCTGCGCAAGCTCTTCACCGAGGGCAAGGTGCGCGAGGCGCGCCGGCGCCTGGCAGCCGAGGCGACGCCGCTCTCGTATGCGCAACTCGCGCAGGAGCACGCCAAGCTCGGCGATGCCCGCGCCGCGCTGGCCGTGTGCGAGGAGGGCCTGCGCGCGTTCTCCGGCAGCGCCGAACTGGCGCGCCTGGCCGATCGCGCGCGCGGGATCCTGCGCGAAGGCCGCATGGCCGAGCTCAAGCTCGAGCTCTCGCAAGCGCCGCGTCCGGCGCTGTGGCGCGAACTGGCCGAGCTGTACCTGGAATCCGGCCAGGTCGGCAAGGCCGAGGAACAGGCCCAGGCCTGGCTGCGGCACAGCGGCGACGGCGAGTCGCAGTGGATGTTCGCGCGTGCTCTGTGCGCGCGCTTCCTGGCCGATCGCGGTCGCAGCGCCGGGCAGCGCGCCTTCGCCGCGCTCGACGAGGCCGAGCGCCGCCTGCCCCGTGATGCGCGCCCGCTCGAACTGCGACTGGAACTGTGCGGGCGCATCGGAGCGACCGCCGATGCCTTGCGCACGGCGGCCGCGTTGCTCGAGCTGCGGCCGGGCGAACCCGAACTCGAGGCGCGTCATCGCAGCCTGCAGGAACAGAGCGACCCCGCGCGCACGATCGACCGGGCGCTGCGCGAGGTCGAGCGCAGCGGCCTGTTGTGGGGCGGCGAGGCGGAAGAGCCGGCCCCCGCGGCCGGCCGCTCGCGCTACTTGCGCCCGGCGCTGCAGCGGCTGGCGGCCTTCGATGGCGCCCAGGCCGCCCTGTACCT
>VGZE01000127.1 GCA_016872755.1 Planctomycetota bacterium | reverse complement strand
CAATGAGCAACGCCGACGTCGGCGCGGCTCGCGCGGCGGCCGCAAGCGCCGCAACGAGCGCGATGAGCGTGGTGAGCGCGGTGCACGCTCCGGCCAGCGCGGTCCAGCCGACCGCCAGCCGCGTCAAGGGCGCCGCGGTGGGCCCGCGCGGGGGCCGGTGGGGGTCGAGCTGATTCCCGGCGAGGCCGACGAGGACTTGCCGCAGCTGCTCGAGCTGCCGCCCGAAGCCGAACTGCTCGAGGACGGTCGCGCGCCCGCGGGCTCGAACGCTCGCGAAGCGCGCGAAGAGGATGAGGAACTCGACCTCGACGCGCCTTCCCAGGACGAAGGTCCGCGCGACCAGGTGATCCTGGTCAACGCGACCGATCCCGAGGAGACGCGCGTCGCCGTCGTGCAGGGGGGCAAGATCGTCGACCTGCAGATGACGGTGCGTCGTCACCAGACGCTGGTCAACGACATCTACCGCGGCCGCATCGTCAACATCGAGTCGGCGATCGGGGCGGCCTTCCTCGACTTCGGTCAGGGGCGCAACGGCTTCCTGCACACGTCCGACGTGATGTCGGTCTATGGCGACAAGGAGTGGAGCATCGAGAAGTTGCTCACCACGCGCGTCGGCGTCGACGAGTGGGACGAGGACTCGAGCCAGCCTGATGTCGGCGAGGAACTCGGCGACGCGGAGCCCGCCGCGGCGGCCAAGGACGAGGAACGCCGCGAGCACGGCGGGCGCCCACAGCGCCCGCGCGCCCGGCCGCGCCTCCCGATCTCGGATCTCCTGCACAAGGGGCAACTCGCCGTGGTGCAGGTCACCAAGGACGCGATCGGCGACAAGGGGCCGACGCTGACGACGTACATCTCGATCCCGGGACGCTACCTCGTGCTGATGCCTTCGATGGCGAAGACCGGCGTCTCGCGTAAGATCGACGACGAAAAGGAGCGCAAGCGCCTGCGGCGGATCCTCGAGTCCCTCGCGATCCCGCAGGGCATGGGCATCATCGTCCGCACGGCCGGCATCGGGAAGTCGCGCCTGGAGATCGAGCGCGACCTCAAGTACCTGCTCGCGATCTGGGAGAACTTCGAGAAGCGGCTGCGTCGCGGCAACCACCCCGCGCCGCTGTACCAGGAGTCCGACGTCGCGATCCGCACGATGCGCGACCTGTTCTCGCAACGCACCGAGAAGGTCGTCGTGGATTCACCGGCAGTGTGGGAGCACATGCGCGAATTCGCGCGCGAGCTGATGCCCGAGCACGAGGAGAAGATCGTGCTGCATGACGGGGAGAAGCCGCTGTTCCACCAGTACTCGGTCGAGCAGGACTTCGAACGCATCTTCTCGCGACGCATCGAGTTGCCCTCCGGCGGCTCGATCGTGTTCGACCAGGCCGAGGCGCTCGTCGCGATCGACGTGAACTCCGGCCGCACGCGCGAGGACGGCGCCGACTTCGAGGACATCGCGCTCAAGACGAACCTCGAGGCCGTGCCCGAGATCGCCCGGCAGCTCCGGCTGCGCGACCTCGGCGGCATCATCGTGTGCGACTTCATCGACATGCTGCGCGGCTCGTCGCGCAAGCTCGTCGAAAAGGCGCTGCGCGACGCGCTCGCGCCCGACCGCGCGCGCAGCAAGCTCGGACGCATCTCGCAGTTCGGCTTGCTCGAGCTGACGCGCCAGCGCCTCGGTCCGGGCCTGTCGAAGCTGCTCTACGACGCCTGCCCGCACTGCCGCGGCTCGGGTCGCCAGCGCACCAGCGAGTCGCGCACGCAGGCCGTGTTCCGCCGCATCGCGTCGGCGATCACGCAGAAGGGCTTCACGACGATCGACGTGCACGCGCGGCCGGACATCGTCGAGCACCTGACCAAGGATTTCGCGGATCCGATCGCGCGGCTGCGCGAGGCCAATCCGGGCAAGGAACTGCGCTTCACCGCGGTGCCGGATCAGATGGAGGACTCGATCCTGCGCTACCTGCGCACGGACGGGAAGGAAGTCCGGCCGGGCGGGCGCCGGCGGCGCTGAGTTCGGGCTTTCGGGCCGAAATTTCGGGAGAATCCGATGACACGAGGCCCCGAGCCGTGACCGGCCGGGGCCTTGCTATTCTCTTCGCCCCCGCAAACCCCCCAGTGAGCGGGCGCCGGCCCGGCCTCCCTCCAAACCTCCAGGTTTCCATTCGCATGTCCCCGTCCGCTCATACTTGGAATTTCTTCCGCGTCGGTGGATTCGACCAGGTGCGCCTCGATACCGGCGCCGACCTGATGAACCTCTCGCAGCTCGACCAGAAGCTGTGGGCCGCGCTCTCCTGCCCGACGCGCGGAGTCGAGTTCGACACCGTCACGCTCGACCTGATCGACGGTGACAAGGACGGGCGCATTCGCCCGCCCGAGATTCTCGAGGCCGTCAAGTGGGCCGGCGGCCTGTTGAAGGACCCCGGCGTGCTGACGCAGACGAACGGCGCGCTCGAACTCTCCGCGATCAACGATGCGACGCCGCAGGGCAAGGCCGTGCTGGCCAGCGCGAAGCAGATCCTCGCCAACCTCGGCAAGCCGACCGCGACCTCGATCAGCGTCGCCGACACGCTCGACACGCAGAAGATCTTCGCGCAGACGAAGTTCAACGGTGACGGCATCGTGCCGGCCGACGCGGCCGACGACGCGCCGACCAAGAAGGCGATCGAGGACGTGATCGCCTGCATCGGACCCAAGACGGACCGCTCGGGCAAGCCCGGCGTGTGCCAGGACTGCGTCGATGCCTTCTACGCGGCCTGTGCCTCGTACTCCGAATGGTGGAAGAAGGCCGAGAGCGACAAGAGCGTGCTGCCGCTCGGCGACGCCAGCGGCGCGGCCGCCGATGCGCTCGCCGCCGTGCAGACCAAGATCGACGACTACTTCGCGCGTTGCCGGCTCGCCGCCTACGACGCGCGTGCGCTCGGCGCGCTGAACCGCTCCGAGACCGAGTACCTGGAGCTCGCGGCGAAGGACATGACGATCGAGGCCGCCGAGGTCGCGAGCTTCCCGCTCGCCCGCATCGAGGCCGGCCGCGCGTTGCCGCTGACGGAGGGCTTGAATCCGGCTTGGGCGGGCGCGCTCGCGGCGTTCTCGGCCAAGGCCGTCAAGCCGCTGCTGGGCGACAAGAAGACGCTCACCGAGAGCGAATGGGCTGATTTGAAGGCCAAGCTCGCCCCGCACCGCGCCTGGGCCTCCGGCAAGGCCGGAGCCGCGGTCGAGAAGCTGGGCCTCGCGCGCGTGCGCGAGTTGCTCGCCGGCAACGGGAAGGCGGCGATCGCGGCGCTGATCGAGAAGGACAAGGCGCTCGAGCCCGAGGCGAATTCGATCGCTGCCGTCGACAGGCTCGTGCGCTACAAGCGCGATCTGCACAAGCTGCTGCTCAACTACGTCAACTTCCGCGACTTCTACGACGGTGGCGAGTTGGCGATCTTCCAGGCCGGCACGCTGTACCTCGACACGCGCAGCTGCGACCTGGTCGTGCGCGTTGCGGATGCCGGCAAGCACGCGGCGCTGGCCGGACTCTCGAAGACCTACCTCGCTTACTGCGATTGCGTGCGCAAGTCGACCGGCGAGACGATGACCGTCGCGGCGGCCTTCACCGACGGTGATTCCGACAACCTGATGGTCGGGCGCAACGGCATCCTCTACGACCGCAAGGGCCAGGACTGGGATGTCACGATCACGAAGATCATCGAGCAGCCGATCAGCATCCGGCAGGCGTTCTTCTCGCCTTACAAGAAGGCGATCCGCGGGGTCGAGGAGATGATCGCCAAGCGCGCCGCCGCCGCCGATGCGGCGTCGACCGCGAAGCTCGGTGCCGCGGCCGAGGGTGTCGCCAGCGGCAAGGCGCCGGAACCCAAGAAGATGGACATCGGCACGGTGGCCGCGATCGGCGTCGCCGTCGGCGGCATCAGCGCCGCGTTGGGCACGTTCGTCGGCGTGTTCTTCGGGCTGGGCGCGTGGATGCCGCTCGGCCTCATCGCGATCCTCTTGTTGATCTCGGGCCCCTCGATGATCATCGCGTGGCTCAAGCTGCGGCAGCGCAACCTGGGTCCGATCCTGGACGCGAACGGCTGGGCCGTGAACACGCAGGCCAAGATCAACATCCCGTTCGGCCGCTCGCTGACCAAGCGCGCGATCCTGCCGCCCGGCTCGCAGCGCGACCTGACCGACCCGTACGCCGAGAGCAACAAGGGCCGCAACCTGTTCGTGACCGCGCTGATCGTGATCGGCTTGTTGGCCGGCCTGTGGTACTTCGGCCTGCTCCACAAGGTGCCCGGAGTCGGCGATGTGCTGCCGAATTCCGGCTACATGAAGAAGCAGGCGGAGAAGGTGAAACTCGAGAAGGCCGTCGCGGATGCCAAGGCCGCCGCGGAGGCCAAGCCCGACGACGCCGCGCTCAAGGCGGCGCTCGACGAGGCCATGAAGAAGCTCGAAGAGTCCAAGTAGGCTTCGCGGGCCAACGGTCTGCGGGCGTGCCACGGCCGGGGGGAAGGCGCCCCTTCCCCCCGGCTGGCGCGCCCGCTAGACTTTCCCGCCCTTTTCCATTCCTTACCCCGTCGGGCGGGCCCATCCGGGCCTCCCGGCACCGCGAGAGGGTTCCCATCGCGGGTCTGACCAAGGACCGACCGTGTACGCCATCATTCAAGACCGCACGCGCCAGATCACGGTGCGCGAGGACGAGATCCTCGATCTCGACTGGAACGCCGCCTGGAAGGCCGGCGACAAGATCTCGTTCGACCAGGTGCTCGTCGTCGGCAAGGAGGGCACCGTCAAGGTCGGCCGCCCGCTCGTCGCCGGCGCGACGGTCAGCGCCGAGGTCGTCGGCGAGACGCGCGGCGAGAAGATCGTCGTCTTCCGCTTCCGGCGCCGTAAGAACGTTCGGCGCAAGCGCGGCCATCGGCAGGATTTCACGCGCGTCAAGATCACCAAGATCAAGGCCTAGCCCAGTCCCCCCAAGCTCCAGGAGCATTCGACATGGCACACAAGAAGGGCGGCGGCTCGACCAAGAACGGCCGCGACTCCAATCCCCAGTACCGCGGCGTCAAGCGCTACGGCGGTCAGGCCGTCAAGGCCGGTGAGATCCTGGTGCGCCAGTGCGGCACGAAGATCCACCCCGGCAGCAACGTCGGCATGGGCAAGGACTACACGATCTACGCGCTCGTTCCCGGCACCGTGCAGTTCCACGGTTCGCGCCGAGTCTCGATCGTTCCGGCCGCGAACTAGCGGCTCGCGTTCCCCGTCTTCGCCGCGCACGCGGCCGACCCACGCCCGACCCCGATGTTCCGCGACGAATGCGTGATCGAGGTGACGGGCGGTCGCGGCGGCGACGGCGTCATCTCGTTCCACCGCGAGAAGTTCGTGCAGCGCGGCGGCCCCGACGGGGGTGACGGCGGCGATGGCGGCGACGTCGTGTTCGTGGCCAGCCCGCACGTGAATTCGCTGCTCGCGATCGGGCGCGCGCACAAGTACCAGGCCGAGGGCGGCGAGCAGGGCGGTCCGAAGAAGTGCTTCGGCAAGAGCGGCGCCGACGTCGAGATCGAGGTGCCGGTCGGCACGCAGATCTTCGACGCGCGGCGCGACAACCTGCTGCGCGACCTCACCGAGCCCGGCCAGCGCCTCGTGATCGCGCGCGGCGGACGCGGCGGGCGCGGCAATCCGCACTTCGCCAACGCGGTGCGCCAGGCTCCGCGCATCGCCGAGCCCGGCACGGCGGGCGAGCAGCGGCTGGTGCGCCTGGAGTTGAAGTTGCTGGCCGAGATCGGCCTGGTCGGCCTGCCCAATGCCGGCAAGTCGACCTTCCTCGCCTGCGTCAGCCAGGCCCGGCCGAAGATCGCCGACTATCCATTCACGACCCTCGTGCCCGGCGTCGGCGTCGCGCCGGTGGGGGACGCGGACTCCCTGGTGATCGCGGACCTGCCGGGCTTGATCGAGGGCGCGAGCGACGGCGTCGGCTTGGGGCTGCAGTTCCTGCGCCACGTCGAGCGCTGCCCGCTCTTGTTCCAGCTGGTCGATGTCTCGCCCGAGGCCGCGCAGGCTCCGCTCGCCGCCTTCCAGGTGATCGACGCGGAGCTCGCGCAGTATTCGCCCGAGCTCGCCGCGCGCCCGCGTTGGATCGTCGCGACCAAGTGCGAGAGCGCGCCGGCCGAAGCGCGGGCAGCCGAACTCGAGCAGGCGCTCGGCCGCAAGGTCTGGCGCATCGCCGCCGTGCGCGGTGTCGGCTTGCGCGAGCTGCTCGGCGCGGCGCTCGCGGAGGTGCGCGCCTGGCGTCGGCTAAGATTTCCGGGTGCGCAAGAGCCCGTGCGGCATGCGCCGCTGTCGGTGCCGCCGCACCGACTCTGATTCGGCGACGAGATCCGGCTCCGCTTCAAGCGCGCGGGCCCGCGGCGCCGATGCCTTCCAGGATCCCCGCTTCGGGGAGAACGCCGGAGGCATCTCTTGCAAGCACCCGAACCCGTCCGCGATCCGTCCGCGAGTCCCGCCGCCCCTGTGTCCACGCCCAGCCCGCGCTGCGAAGCGCCGCCTCCGCAGGTGGACGTTGCAGGCGCGGCCACGGCCGTCGAGCCGACCCGTGACCCGAGCCTCGCCCGCGCAGCGGAGGTCGAGCCGCCCGCCGCGTTGCCGCAGGCCACGATCGTCAATCTCACGCCGCGCCAGCTGCTCGAATCGTGGATCCTCGCGATGGTCGAGACCAGGGCCAGCGACCTGATCCTGCGAGCGGGCGGCCGCCCGTGCTGCCGGATCGACGGCAAGATCCAGCACCTGTCGGGTCGCGTTCCCGGCGCCGGCGCGATGCTCGAGCTGCTCGAGGGCACGCTCGGCAAGCGCATGGTCGACCAATGGCGCGAGTGCGGCGCGGTCGACACCGCGCTGGCGCTGGACGGTCTCGGTCGCTTCCGGTTGAACGCGTATCGTCAGCTCGGCGAGCCGGCGCTGGTGCTGCGACGCATCGCCAACGAAGCGCCCGACGTCGAGAAACTGTGCCTGCCCAGCGCGGAGCTCAAGCGCCTCGCGATGCGCAAGCGCGGCATCATCCTGGTCACCGGCATCGCCGGCTCCGGCAAGTCGACGACGCTCGCCGCGATGATCCAGTACATGAACCGGCACACCGAGCGCCACGTGGTCACGCTCGAGGACCCGATCGAGATGCTGTTCACCGAGGAGCGCTGCGTGATCAGTCAGCGCGAAGTCGGCATCGACTGCGCCGGTTTCGCCGAGGGCCTGCGGCACTCGCTGCGCCAGAGCCCTGACGTGATCCTGATCGGCGAAATGCGGGATGCCGATACCGTCTCGGCCGCGCTGGACGCGACCGAGACCGGACACCTCGTGATGTCGACGCTGCACACCGTCAACGCCGGCCAGACGCTCGACCGGATCCTGGGTTTCTTCCCCTCCGAGCAGCACAAGCAGATCTGCATCCGGCTCGCCAGCAATCTCGCCGGCGTACTGTCGCAGCGCCTGATCCCGCGCTCGCAGGGTCGCGGCATGGTGCCGGCCGTCGAGTTGATGACCTCGACCCCGCGCGTGCGCGAGTTGCTCGAGAAGGGCAACACGCTGGAAATCAGCCGTGCGGTCGATGCCGGGACCGAACCCGGCCTGCTGTCCTTCAATCAGTCGCTGCGCGCGCTGGTCGAACAGGGGCTGGTGGAGGTCGACGTTGCGATGAGCGCCAGCGACCGCCCCGAGGAACTGATGCTGGCGTTGCGCGGATTCAAGAACGGCAACGTCGGCGAGCGCGGCAAGCTGCGCATGGGCTAGGTCGACGCAGGCGCGCCGGGAAGAAGCCGCCCGGCCGCTCGTCCACCCCCGGAGACCCCTCTCGGCGGGCGGCGCTCGCGTCCGAGCGTCACCCGCCGGTATCCTGGGAGGACTCCCGATGATGCTCTCGCAATTGAAGATCGCGTGTTGGGTGCTGGCCGGCGCCCTGGGCGCAGGCCTGGCCGCCTACGTTTACGACGGCTATCGAAAGATCCAGTCGGACAAGGTCTTCGACCAGGAAAGGGTGCGCGAGCTGCTGGAGAGCGTGCAGGAGCCGCCGCCGCCGCGCGACGAGATCGTCTCCTACGACAACGTTCGCGCGCACTGGCAGAAGTTCGACTGGACCGGCAAGCCGCCGGCCAAGCCGGTCGAAGTCGCCGATCCCCAGGTGGCCCCCAAGACGGTGGCCAAGCCGGTCGCCGAGCTGCTGCGGGTGATCTTCATCCAGGTCGACAAGGACGACGCCCTGGCCAGCTCGTGCTGGGTGACCTGGAAGGACCCGGCGCTGGTCAAGCCGCAGAAGAAGTCGCAGGACGCGCGCCTGCTGGTTGGCGAGAAGCTGCCTGCGCCGTACGACCACGTGAGGGTCGATTCGATCGAGGAAGAGCACGTCGTGTTCGCCTTCGAAGACGCCGCGCGCGAGAAGGAGCCGGTCGAGCCGCCGCAGTACAGCGGCCCCGGGATCGTCAAGGTCGGGGACGGGCAGGCCGTGGTCGCGAAGAAGACCGGCATGATCGTCAAGAACCTGAACCCCAAGCCGTTCCGCCCGCTCTACACGGTCCAGTATGCCCCGAACCAGTATCAGATCGGCACCGAGGATCAGGAGTACATCGAGAAGAACTTCACGCGCATCCTGTCGGAGGACATCCGGCACGGCCAGCACCGCGACCCCAGCACGGGTCGCTACGACGGCATCGAGCTCAAGGAAGTGAAGCCCGGCTCGATGGCGGAGAAGCTCGGCGCGAAGAGCGGTGACGTGATCAAGAGCGTCAACGGCCATCCTGTGAACAGCGTCCAGGAAGGCATCAACTACGCGAAGACGCACGACGACCAGTACGACACGTGGGAAATCGTCGTCGAGAATCTCGGCAAGACGAAGACGATCACGTACAAGGAGCCGGGAAAGTAGCGCCGCGCGGGCGCGCGCGATCGACGTGGGTGCCGCGCTCCTGCTGTGTGATCTCGGCAACTCGCGGCTCAAGCTCGCGCTCGCGACCGGAACGCCCGGCCCGACCGTACAGCGCGTGCTGGCCTTGGACGTCGGTCCGGGATTGATCGAGCGCCTCGGCGCGCTCGGAGACGAGTGGCGCGCGGAAGCGGGGGCGCTGTCCTCCGTGGCCGACCCGGCCGCGCTCCGGGCGGTCGAGAGCGCCCTCGCGCCGCGCTGCGCGCGCGGCCTGAGCGTGAATCCGCCGCCGACGTTGCGCGTAGCGACGCGCGAGCCCGAGCGCACCGGGCGCGACCGTGTCTATGGCGCCTGCGCGGCCTGGTCGCGCTTCGGGACCGATTGCCTGACGATCGACGCAGGCACGGCGTTGACCGTGAACCTCGTGCGCGTGCGGGACGGCCGGCCCGAGTTCGCCGGCGGGGCGATCGGGGCCGGAGCGCCGCTGCTGGCGCGCGCGCTGGCGGCTGGAGGCGCGCAGCTGTTCGAGGTCGCGCCGCGCGCGGGCGCGCCGGCGCTGGGAACCGATACGCAGTCGGCGTTGGAGGCCGGTCTGGTGCACGGACTGCGCGGCGCCGCGCGCGAGCTGGTCGAACGCATCGAGGCGGAACATGGACGCGGCCGCCTGCCGATCGCGCTCACCGGAGGTGCCCGTGCGCTGCTCGCCCGACCGCCGTTCCTGCCCGCGCACCGCATCGAGGAGGTGGAGACGCTGGTGCTCGAGGGGCTGGCGCTGTCGCTGCCGGGAGCACGATGAGCCCGCTGGGGCGCTTGACCGCGCCCGCGCGCGGCGCAGTGGCGGTGCTGCGCGTGCGCGGCGCGCCGGCGCTCGC
>VGZE01000126.1 GCA_016872755.1 Planctomycetota bacterium | reverse complement strand
CTACGACCTGGAACCGCTACGACCTGGAACCGCTACGACCTGGAACCGCTACGACCTGGAACCGCTACGACCTGGAACCGCTACGACCTGGAACCGCTACGGCCCGGAACTGCTACGGCCCGGAACTGCTACGGCCCGGAACTGCAGCGGCCTGGAACTGCAGCGGCCCGGAACTGCAGCGGCCTGGAACCGCTGCGGCCCACTCAGTCCGAGAGCTCGAGCCGTGGTCGGGCATCGATGGAAGTTGGGCTCGACGCGACGAATTCGCGCATCGAACGGGTGAACTCGTTCAAGTCGACTCCCATGTAGCGGCCGGCGTGCGCGTGCGCGACGGCGTCGAGCTTGGCCAGTCCCAGCGCGGACAGTCGCTGCAGGCCGGTCGGCTGGCGCATGCGGATCTTCAGGCTGGCCGCCGCGCACTGGATCAGCCCTTGCAGGAAGGAGGCTTGTTCGGGTTCGCGCTTGGCAACGTGCCACAGGCTCTCCCAGGCTTCGTGCGCTTCCCAGAGGAAGCCGTGGTTGTACAGATCGACGCCCCACAGGTACTCGGTCGACTCGCGCCAACGCGCGGGCTCGACGTACGGCGGGGGCGTCTCGGCCGTCCCGAATGAATGTCCGTCCGTGTCCCGCGTCGGGTGCGGGTCGCGGCCGGGCAGGTACGCGTAGGGCGGGAATGGACGCTCGGGCAGCAGGCGCACGGTCGGCGCGCGCGGGTCCTAGCGGGAGACTTCGAGGCTGGAGCTGAACTCGCCCTCGAACTCGACGCTGCCCTTCATCGCCATCGACTGACCTTCCATGTCGATCGAGGCCGCCACGGACAAGGTGGCAGTGCCCTCGCCCGCGATCTCGAACGAGTGCGCGTGGCCGGCCTTGGCATCCCACATCAGCGTCCCCGTGCCCTTGAAGGAGAGGTCGAGCAGGACCTGCTCCAGCTCTGGCTTCTGCGACAGGTCGGCACCTTCCTTCTCCATCATCTTCTCGATGGCGCGCCCGACCAGGTCAGCGAAGTCATTGCTCGAGCTGATCTCGGCCTCGATCGAGATCTCGGCGAGCTGCATGCCGTCGACGTCCTTGAGACCCGCGAAAGTCGCCTTGACCGAGCCCTGGAAGAGCTTCGCGATCATCTCCTCCTCGTCGATGTCGAGTTCCTCCAGGAATTGATCGAACTCTTCCGAATCCGCGTCCTCATCACCGCTATTGAGCTTGAAGCTTGAGCCCGGGAAGAGCAGGTCGCCGAGCTTGTTCGACGCAACTTCCCACGACTCGCCCGCTTCGTGCGTGCCATCGCCGATCAGGAAGCGCAGGTCCATGTCCTCTTGCAGGTCCTCGAGGAGCTTCTCGTCACCGTCGTGCCCCTCGGCCCAGGCGATCGCGTACTTGGAGTCCTTGTCGTCCCACTTGTACGTGACCTTCTTGCCGGCGAGGTCGCTCTTGAGCTCCTTCTCGTCGGACTGGGAATCGCCCTGCGCGCTTGCTTCGAAGCTCATCTTGCCCGCGAGCGAATCGAACAGGCGCGTGAGCTCGAGCGGACGTCCGCGACCGACCTTGACGAAATCATCGGTCAGCGTGAGTTCCTGGGTCCCGACCAGGGTCACCTGCGGGTCGCCCATCATCGCCGGATCGATCTCTTGTCCCATCGCGTTCGCGCTCAGGTCGGCCAGTCGCAGCGTGAACTCGCTATTGAACTTCTTCGTGAGCGACGTCCCGTCGGCGGGGTGGAAGCCGAGCTCGCCGCCGGGCAGCGTGAACCCGAGCGTGATGAGGAAGGCGAAAGGAACGGACTTGCGCAACAGCGAGGTGGACATGAGCGTTGGGCCGGACCTGCCGGCGGAGGGGGTGGCGCGCCCCTGAAGTGGGGCACGCTTGCGCAGCATAGTGGTTTTCGAAACAGTTCGCGACGCGGCGGGCGCCGTCACGTCTTCAGGGTGCGGTCATTCGCCACGCGGCGGGCGCCGTCACGCCTTCAGGGTGCGGTCATTCGCCGAGCGGCGGGCGCCGCTACGCCTTCAGGGTGCGGTCATTCGCCGATCGGCGAGGGCCGCTACCCCTTCGGGACACCATCAATTGCCGATCGGCGGGCGCGGATCAGGCGTCGATCGCGATCTTCTGGGTGAAGCTGCCGCTCATCTCCATGCTCATGCGGAACGACATGCTCTGGCCCATCATGTTGGCCTTCATCGCGTTCTCCATCGCCATCCCCATCTCCCCTGAGACGTCGATGCTGTGCAGGTGACCCGCGCCGAGGCTCCAGCGCAGCTCGCCCTCGCCCTTGAAGTCGAGCTCGACATCGGCCGATTCGATGTCGATTTCCGCGCCCTGCATCTTGTCCTTGTTCTTCTCCATCTCCTCGCGGGCCTGCTCGGTCATGTCGCGCGCGGACTTGATCTCGAAGACCAGCTTCACGACGGCGACCTGAGCGGCGCCATCGCCTTCGACCTTGATGAACTCGGCCTTGACCTCGCCCTCGAGGTCGCCGAGCTGCTCCCATAGGTTGCCCTCGGAGCCCATGCTGCCGAAGCCCATCTGGTCCTCGTCGCTCTGCTCCATCTCGATCTGCAGGTTGCCGCCCGGAGCGAGCAGCTTCTTGAACTCCTCCAGCTCGATCGTCCAGCCGTCACCGACGCTCTTACGACCGCGCGGCACGAACGCGCGGAAATCGAGGTCCTCGTCGAGGTCGGCCAGGATCTCGTCGTCACCGGTCGAATCCTCGCCGAAGCTCCGCTTGTAGCCGTCTCCGTCGCGCGTGAAAAGGACGACCTTGCCCTCCAAATCGCTCTTGCCCGAGATGTCCTTGTCGGAGGAGGGGATCATCGGGTTGTCCGCCTGCATCGACACGCTCGTCGCGCTGCTCAGCGTCTCGAACGTGCGCTCGAGCTTGTTGGGCGTTCCGTCGCCCATCTCCACGAACTTGTCGCTGACCTTGATCGTCAGCTTGCTCTTCGCCGTGACCTCCATCTTGCCCATCATGCCCGACATGTCGGTCTCGTTCTGGAACATCGACATGTTGTCGAGCGACATCTCGGTCTCCTGCTCGATGGTGCGCGACAGCGCCGTGCCGCTGGCGATGGAGAACTTGAATTCCTCGACCGGCGTGGCGAACGCATAGACGGCCGGCAGGACGATCAGGGCACAGAGCAGTCGCTGGGTCTTGAGCATGGGAGTCGTGGGGAAGGGGTCTCCGCGTGGCCGGGAGGCCCGGGACGAAGCGCGTAGTGTAGCGCGGCGGCCCCCGTACGAACGAGGGCCGACGGCGTTCGCGGCACCTACCGATTTCGAACCGTCGTGCTCCGCGCTGCTCAGGGGCAGATGGCGCCCTGCCGGCCCGCGGTGAAGGCGAATCCCTGTGCTGCGGCCGGGTCGAGCACCACGGCCTGCAGGAAGCAGTTCAGGTTCACCAGTCCGGGATCAGCCGGGATCGGCAGGTCCACCTGCGCCTGGCCGAAGACGTCGGTCGTGCGGGCGAAGATCAACGACGGCACGACCAGCAGGGTTCCACCCACGACAGGCAGGTTGCTCTGGGCAAAACCCAGCGTGAACCACGCGCTCGAGTTCGCGCGCGCGTTCTTCAGCTTGGCCCGGAAGCCCACGTTGCCGACCTTCAGTTGCTGGCCCGCGGTGTCGAGCAGCGGCAGACCGTGTGTGCCCGCCAGGCCGCTGCCGTAGCTGGTCGGCACGCAGGCCGTCGGAGACGGATCGAGGGACCGGACCGAGATGTCGTCGATCGTCCAACCGCCCATCTCGAGCCCGCCGTCGGTCTCGAGACTCCACTCGATCTGCACGGCCGCATTGCCGTCCGCCTGGGCGGAGATGTCGACCACTGCATCGGTCCACGCCGTGTCTTGCAGGTTCTGGTCGGAAGGGTTCTGCCAGACCTGCTGGCCGTTGACCTTGATGCGCGCGAAATCGAAATTCGAGTTCTCGACGGACAACCAACGCTTGAACGCGAGGACCGAGCCGACCGCCTGCGAGCAGTTGATCGCAGGCGAGCGCAGCCAGTTCGACACGTCCTTCGAATAGCGGCCGTTCCAGGTCGTGCCCGAGATCGTGTTGCCGAGGTCGTTGCCCCAACTGCGCGTGCCGCTGGCCGCGGTTGCCGGGTCCTGCCACGCCACTCCCTGCGAGGTCCCGCTCTTGCCGGCCGGCGTGCCCTTCTGCCAGTCGTCCTGCGAAGCGACCTGCGCGTGCGTCCAGCCGTTGTCCCCGCTCTGCTCGAGATTGTCGAGGAAGAGGACCTTCTGCACACCGACCGCGAAGCCGAGCGCGGCACTGGCGCCCGCCTTGGGCTGCGTGGCCTTGTTGCCGAGGTTGTCGGTGACTTCGACGTAGTAGCGCACCTTGGCCGGCGACGGAATTCCCGGCAGCAACGCGATGTACTGCCCGCCGCCCTGGGCACCCATCGCAATCGCCTGGAACGGACCGTTGTTGACGCTGTACTTCAGCTCGGCGTTCGCGATGCTGCCTCCGATCAGCGAGGCGGCCTGGACCTGCAGGCCGAAAGGGCCGGCCTGATCCTGCGTGTCGGACAACTGGGCCAGCCCGCTGACACTCAGCAGCGCCAGCGTGTAGCCCGGGAAGCCCTGCTCCTTGAAGCCGTCGTCGATGTCGGCAAAGTTCGGCGTTCCGTTGTCGATGTTGCCGTCGTTGTCGTCGAGCGTCAGCAGGTGCGTTTCGATGATCGTCTTGATCTGGCCGTCGTTGTAGGCGTTCATCCACGAATTGAAGAGCAGATTCGAGTACGCATCGCCGGCCGAGTTGCCGTAGGTGAGATTCAGGCGCTTGCGCATCTTCCAGAACGCACCCATCAACACTTCACCGTCGGCGTGCACTGCGCCGTAGCAGCCCGGATTCGTGTCGCCGCAGAACTGTTTGTCGTTCTCGGCATTGCGGATCGAGCAGCCCGAACCCACGCACTTGAAATTCTCGCCGATGATCGGGTTGTCGCTGAGGAACGTCGAGTAGTTGTCGGCATTGCCTTCGCCGAATCCGTCCGAGCCGTTGAAGCTGCCGTAGCGGTCGTTCATCCAGTGGCCGACCTCGTGGTAGACCACCGAGGCGAAGGCCGTATTCGCGCAGGTGCCCTCGGGGAGGAAGTACTGCGTCTCGTCCCCGATGTACCACGCGTTGCACCAGGCTCCGTTGTTCACGTCGGCCGTCGCGACGAAGTCGATCCAGGGGTCGGCCGGATTGATCGACTTGGTCCAGTCGCGCAGCTCGTTGACGGCCTGGAACGCGTTGGCCTGGGCCGTGACCAGCGCGTCACCGGTCGGATTGAGCAACACCGCGTTGGGCTGGTTCGGTTGCAGCGTCGTCGTGAACGAGTACTCGGCCCCGGCCGCGTTCTGCACGTCGTTGAACGTCCCGACATACGTGATCGTGACCTGCAGCGGCGTGTTGACGCCGGCGAAGTTGAAACTGCCGCTCGCGTTGGTGAACACCGTGCCGGCCGACGAGGTCACCCGCGCGTGCCGCATCAGCTCCGCCACCTCGGGCTGCCCGATGTCCGCGCCGTTGCCCGGCGTCGTCAGCGTGCTGACCGTCGCGCCGACGTCCGCGTGCACGAGCGTGTAGTCACTGATCACGCGCGGCTCGCCGCGCGCGGCGAGCCGATAGCCCCAGCCCTGCGTCGGATAGCCTTCGCGATCCCAATAGACCGAAACGTCCCAGGCCAGTGCGCCGCGCACCAGCTTGCCGTCGGTCTCGCGCTCGATCACGAGCCGCGGGGCGAGCACGCGCGTTGGCCACAAACCGCTCTGGCGCCGGAACAGCTCGGCCGCCGTCGCGAGCGCCGCGTCCGCGCCGAGCTCGGGCGTGACCTCCAGGTCGGCGACATCGGGCAGGCCGGTCGTGTCGAGGGACAGCAGGCGGCCGTCCACGTCGTAGAGCGCATTCGCGAAACCGCCGCGCACGGGCACGCCCGCGACCTGCTGGCGGAACTCGACGGTGATCTTGTTCGACGAGCCGCCCAGCGCGAGCGGCAGGAACTGCACCGTTCCCGATTCCAGCGTCTGGTCCTCGAAGCCGAGCAACGCGCGCGCGGCCGCGAAGGACGCTCGCGCGTGCGCGAACCACTCCGCCTCCGTGCTCGGTGCGGCGTTCGACTCGACGCGTCCGCCGTGCAGGAAGCGCGCGTAGCCGGTGCTCGCATCGTGCACGACCTGCCAATTCGAACCGTGCGCGGCGCGCCAGCTCTCGAGCAGCGCCGCGATGTCGCCGGCGCGGCTGGAGTACGGGTTCGGCGCCGCGGCGTCGGGGGAGGAGCCTTGACCGAGAACGAGTTCGGCCGCACCGCTCGTGACGAGCAGTCCGGCGCACAACAGGGTGCGGATCATCGGGACGGGGGTACCCAGGGGCGAAAGGGGGAACGGCCGCGCAGGAGATGGCCGTCCTGCGGACCGGGGTACCAAGATTCTAGGGCAATCGGCATTGAAAGGGTTCCCGCGCGTCGAATCCTCGGCCGTGATTGAGTCGGCTCGGTGTGCGCGCCATGATCGAGCGCGATGAAGATCTCGATCGAATATTGCGTCCAGTGAAACTATCTGCCCCAGGCGACCGGTCTGGTCGCCGAGCTCAAGGCCGCCTTTCCCCACGACAGCGTCGAAAGCGAGCTGCGCCCGTCCTCGGGGGGAGCCTTCGAAGTGTCGCTCGACGGCCGCCTGCTGTATTCGAAGCTCGCGCTGAAGCGCTTTCCCGCCTACCAGGAGATCCCGAAACTGATCCTCGGGTGACTCTCCGAGTGCAGTGGGGTGCGCAGGTGTGAGGAAGGGGCTGCTGCCGATCGCCTGCGCGGCCGCGCTCGCGGTGGCCGCTCTCAACCGACCGGACCCGCCCGTCGCGTTCGGTTCGAGCGAGCCGACCTGGCTCACCGGCCCTGACGAGATCGCCCTCGAGCCCCACGCATGCTTCGATGCAGCGGGTCGGCTCTGGATCGCCTGGATCCGCTTCCAGTCCGGCACGGCGATGAGCGGACCGTACCTCGAATGCGCGTGGCTCGAGGACGGCGCGCCGCGCGGGCGCGCGCGAATCCCGCTCGAGCTCGTGGCGCCGGCCGAACCGCGCCTGGCACCGCACGGCGACGGTGTTTGCCTGGTCGTCGAGGGCGAGCGGGCCGCGGAACCGCGCTCGATCTGGGCCATCGACCTCGACGCGCGCGTGGACACGCTCGTGACCGGCGCGCCGCGGCGCTTGTCGCGCGGTTCGGCGCCCGCGCTCGATCCGGATCTCGCGCGGCTGAGCGACGGCACCTTGTTGTGCGCGTGGCGCGCGCCGAGCGGCGCTTCGCACGACATATTCCTCAGTGCGCGCCAAGGCGACGCGTGGACCGAACCGAGCAGCGCGGCGACACCGCTCGACGAATGGCACCCGCGCCTGGCGGCCGACGCGAACGGAGGGGCGATTCTCGCCTACGACGCCTGGGACGGGCGCAGCTTCGACGTGTGGGCGCGGCGCGTGGACGCGGCCGGCTGCGGTCCTCCGATTGCCGTGGCCGTCGGACCGGCGCACGCGGCGCAGCCGGAACTCGCTGGCGCGGCCGATGGCGGTGTGTGGATCGCGTGGGAGGAATCCGACTCCTTCGGCGATTTCGGTCCGCTGCGCGCGTCGCGCGAGTTCGCGCTGGCGCGATTGGATGGGCCCGCTGCCGCCAGCGCGCAACGCGCGGAATGGAGCGTTCCGGCGGCGGCGCGCTTGGCGTCCGGGCACCCGCGCATCGCCTGCAACGGCGACCGGCCGGTGCTCACGGCGCGCGTGCTCGACACCGAGGTGCGCGATGCGGCCTTCTCGAAGTCGGGCGCGCAGGCCGCGTTCTACGCGAGCTGGCGCACGCGCGTCTGGCAGCCGGGCTCGACGGGCGAGCCCATGGACCTCGCTTTCGACGGCGGCGCGGACGGCAGCGAGACGCTGCTCGCCGATCCGCGCGGCGGTTGGGTGGTCGTGGCGCTGGGCGATGGGCGCTCGACGCGCGTGCTCGCGACGCAGCCGTTCGAGGACGCGGTCGAGGGAAATTGGTGCGTCGGAATCGCCCGCTTGCCAGCCTCCGGCGAGCAACGGGAGCTCGTGCTGCGCGCGCCGGCGTCCGCACCCGAGTCCGCGCCCATCGAATCCGTGGCGCAGGCCGCCGCAGAGTGGCGCGCGCCCGGCGGCGTGTTCTTCGGCGACCTGCACCGGCACACGCACCAGTCGCGCTGTTCGACCCAGAGCGACGGCACGCGCGAGGACGCGTATCGCTATGCGCGCGGTCCGGGTCGCCTCGATTTCATCGCCATCACCGATCATCACCAGCACCTGACCGAGTGCTCGTGGTGGCTCGCGCGGCGCGACGCGCTGCGGCACGACGATCCCGGGCGGCTGGCGGTGTTCGCCGGGCTCGAGCGCGTGCTCGTCGGCCGTGGGCACTTCAACGAGGTCTTCCTGGACGCGCGCGAGGCCGAATGGGCTCCCGAGCGCTTCGAGCGGCTCGGTTCGGGCCTGCCGGCGAAACGCGCGGCGCGCTCGATCCTGATCCCGCACATGCTCGGACTGCGGCAGAATCACGTCCGCTGGGAGGCCGTCGACGGCGCGCTCGTGCGCCTGGCCGAGGTGTACCAAGGCGCGCGCGGCTCGTTCGAGGACGTCGGCGCGCCACTGCAGTCGAGCGAGAACACACGCAAGCGCGCCGCTCTCGATGCCGCCTTCGCGACCGGCATCGACCTGGGGCTGATCGGTTCGAGCGATCACAACGCAGTCCACGGTGGACTGGCGGGCGTGTTGGCGGAGCGCGCGGGGCGCGCCGAACTGTTCAGCGCGCTGCAAGCACGCGCCACCTTCGCGAGCATCGGGCACTGCGCCGTCGATCTGCGCATCGGAGCGCTGCGCATGGGCCAGTCCGGTGGCGCGGAACCGGACGCCATGCTCGAACTGTCGGCCCGCGGTCCGAGCGAGGTTGCCTGTGTCGAGCTGCTGCGCGACGGCGCGCTGCTGCGGCGCTGGAGCGGCGCCGAGCGAGCCGACGGGGCGAGCCGTGAGCTCTACGTCGTCACGCTTCAACATGCATTCGGTGCACCCCTGGAGCTCGAGCCGCGCGGGGGCCGGGTCGCGGCCGCGCGCACGCGAGCCGCGGGCGATACCGGCTACCGGGTCGAGCTCGTCGACGGCGATCGACTCGCGCGCGTGCGGTTGGTCAGCAAGGGGCAGCAGGTGTGCGAGCTCGCGCTCGAACTCGAATGGAATGTGCCCGAGTCGGACCGCCTGATCGCGCTGCGCATGGGCGGCGAGCCGTTCGAGCTCGCCGTGCGCGCGCTCGCGCCAGGTGCCTCGCGAAACCTGCAAGTCGAACGGGGAGAAGGGCGCGACGTGGGCCTGTGGCGCGTCGGCGCGCCGTTGGGAAAGGCCGAGTTCGACGCCGCGATCCCGCTGCCCGGCCCGGGCGTCTACCGTGCGCGAATTGCTTTCCGGGACGGCAATCTGGCCTGGACCTCGCCGATTCGGATTCAGCCAGAGTGAACGTTTCCGGATCGTTACGGTGTTGCGACTTCCCCGCAGCCGATGAATGGGCTCCACTGGCCCTCCCATGCTTCCCTACCTCGCGATCGCATTGGTATCGGTTCAACTTCCGTTGGGTGGTGGTTTCGGTGGCCTGAACGCGCCGAAGCCGGCGAGCATTCCGCCGGCGAAGCACCCGGAGCCGCCGGTCGGCAGTCCGCTGTTGCCGCCGCGGCAGGCGGATCCGCGGCTGTGGTGGCAGGAGCAGGGCGTGTTCCCAACCGTGTTCCCGCAGCCCGCCGACGTGCGCCTCGACGACACGCTGCTGCACGAGGATCGCGAAGGCGGCAGCGAGCAGACCTTGCGCGCGCTCTCCTCGAGCGCGA
>VGZE01000125.1 GCA_016872755.1 Planctomycetota bacterium | reverse complement strand
CGCGATCGCGCGCCCGGCATCGATGCGCGCCGCCCAGGCGCGCAGGGACGCGAGATCGATCCAGTAGCCGTCGTGCACGGCCAGGCCGGCGATCTCCGCGCCCGCGCGCGCCGGACCGATCGGGAAGCGCGCGCCATCGCAGAAGACGGTGGTGCCCGACCAGCGCGTGCCGAATTGCTCACCCGCTTCGCGCCGCGCGGCGACCTTCGTCATCCAGCAGCCGTCGCTGCCTACCGTCAGCGCGCGGCCGAGCAGTGCGAAGCGACCGAGCGCGGCGGCCAGGCGCGCCAGTCCCGGGACCTCGCCGCCCTGCGTGCCGCGACCGGCCCGCTCGTCGGCCTCACCGTACCAGGGGCCCGGATGGACGAGCACCCCCAGCGGCGAGAAATCGAGCATCGGCGATTCCTGCATGCTCGGCTGCGCTGCGTCGACGAGCAGACCCGGCCACCAGGCCTGGGTGACTCGGTCGAGGCGCGCAAGCACATCCGCGATCAAGGCCGAGCGGGGGAGAGCCTTGTCCGAGGCCGCGTGCCGAGAGAGAACGAAAGGGCGGCCGGCCGCGTGCGCGTCGAACGCGTCGAGCACGTCGCGTTCCAGCGCCAACGCGCTTTCCGCGCGGTGCAGCAGTTTCTGCGCACCGGCCGCGCGCGTCGGCTCGCCCGCGCTCTCGGCCGCGCGAACGAGCGCGCGCGCGAAGGCCTGCGACTCCGCATGCCATCCCAGCCGCAACAACGCGACGGACAACTGGCGCGCGGCTTCGTCGCGCGCATCCGGCTCGCCGGCGGCTTCGAACCGCAGCGCGCGGTCGAGCGCCAACTGACCATCGAGACAGGCCTCGCGCACGCGCGATGGCAGCGCGTCGAGATAGGTCGACAGCGCGCGGCTGGGTTCGAGCCGCGCGAAGGCCGCCGCGCGCTCTTGCGGCTCCGCGGACCCAGCCTCGTCAGGCAACTCGGCGCTGTGACGCAGAGTGGCGGGCCAGCGCGCATGGATCGCGCGCAGTTGCACGAGCCGCCCCTCGTCGCCGCCGAACAGCCGCAGCCACTGCGCGAACAGCCCGATCTGGTCACGCGCGCTGAGAGTTTCCCCCAGCAACAGATCGCGCGCCTGCGACCAGGCCTGTTCGCGTCGCGCGGGGTCCGGATGCGCGAGGAACACGGATGCGCAGCGGGCTCGCAAGCGCGCGCGCTGCAGCGGCAGTGCGTCGGACAGATCGCGCTCGGCCGCGTTGCGCAGCTCGTCCACGCTGGCGGGCTCGCGCAGCGCATCCGCGCACTGCAGCAGCGTTTCGTAGGCCAGCACGCGCTCGTAGCCGCTGCGCGCGCGCTCCAACGCACGTCGTTCGAGCCGGTGCGCCTCGGCGCGATCGTCCCGGCCCAGGGCGAGTTGGGCCAGACCGTGCCAGGGCCAGAAATCCCGCGGGGCGAGCACGCGCGAGCGCTCGAACAAGGCCGCTCCGCCCGCGCCTTCCAGGCGCGCGAGCAAGTAGGCCGCCTGGGCATTGGACTCGTCGGCCGTGCGCCGCTCCAGTGCCAGCGTGTACGCGGCCAGCGCGCCGTCGGAGCGCCGCAGCTCGTCCTGCCGAGCGCGCGCGACGGCCCACCAATCGGGCGCGAGGCGCTCCGCGACCGCGAGCAGCGCCGAGCCGTGTTCATCCGCTGCCAGCGCGCCGCTGCGCACCAGGAAGGCGCGGTCCAGCGCCTGCTCGAAGGCCGCCTCCGCCTCGATCGGCACGCTGGGCTGCCGCGCCAACGGAGCACGACAGGCACCGGCCATGGCCACGCACAGCCACAAGCAAAGCTGCAGGGCGGCGCATAGCAGGCGAGTCGAGGCAGGGCGCACGAGCCGCGCTAGAAGCTGCCGTCCTTCGGGTAACCCTTGATCGCGACGATCGCCACGACCACGAAAGCCACTGCCAGCCCGATCACGATGCACCAGGTGAGGGACACGTCCGACGCCTCGGCGCCCCGCGGGCGCCTCAGCGCTCCCCTTGGGCGCCGGGAGCCCGGTAGACCAACAGCGCGCGACTGCCCATCTCGGCGGGCAACTCGTGCTCCCACACGGTGTCGAGCTTGAAACCGAGCCGCTCGGCCTCGCGCTCGCCCGCGCGCACCTCGCGCGACCAGGACGGTCCCTTGAACAGCAGGAGATCCTTCAGCGCATGCCGCACCTTGCGCAGCAGGCGCACGTTTTCGCGCACCGACGAGAGCGCCCGCACAAAGACGAGGTCGTACTTGTTGCGCGCCAGGTGCTCTTCGCCGCGCGCCCACACCGCGGTCGCATTGCGCAGCCCGAGCTCGCCGATGCTCGCGCCGACGAAGTCGGCGCGCTTGCGCGCCGAGTCCAGGCAGGTCACGTGCGCGTTCGGCTCGGAGAGCGCGATCGGGATCCCGGGGAACCCGGCACCTGTTCCCAGATCGAGCAGCTTGCGCCCCACAAGCGGCAGCAAGCGGGTCGCGCGCCAGCAGTCGAGGTAGTGCTTGGCGGCGACCTCGCGCGGCTCGACGATCGCCGTCAGGTTCATGCTCTGGTTGGCGCGCAGCACGAGCAGCGCGTGCGCGGCGAATCGATCGAGCAGCGCGGCGTCGACGTCTTCCTTCTCGAAGGCCCACTGCAGCGCGGCGCGCATTTCGTCCAGCGACGGCACCGGCGTGTCCCGGTGCGCGACCACGCGGTCGAGCTCATCGTCGGCCGCGGCCGGTTCGAACAGTGCATCCGCCGGGGTGGCCGCGCCTCCAGGCGTCTTGCTCTGCGCCGGCGGCGACTCGCCACGAGCCGGGCCAGCTCCCTTCGCGCGCGCGCGCGAATCCGCGTCGGGCTCACCCCGAGCTGCCGAGCGCGGGTCGGGTGGGTCGGCGCCGGGGTGGGTCATCGAGTGCAACTGGACGGGGGGCGGCGCGGGATTGGCAGGGCAGCAGGGATTCGAACCCTGAACCTACTGATTTGGAATCAGTCGCTCTACCGATTGGAGCTACTGCCCTGACGGGGCGAAGGAAGGTATCCGGCCCCCGAGGTCACGGCAAGGGCCGCGCGGTCCCGATTGTCAAGGCAGGCGTGATCGGCAATGCTCTGTGGCGTATGAACGACGTCGACGCGGGACGGAGCACCGTGGATGCCCCGGCGCCACGCACGGCCGACGCCCGAGAGATTGCGAACTCCCGGATCCACCAGGACGCGCTGCGCGTGGTCTCGCGCCTGTCGCGCAACGGCCACGAGGCCTACCTCGTCGGCGGCTGCGTGCGCGATCTGCTGTTGGGGCGCAAGCCCAAGGATTTCGACGTCGCCACGGCCGCGCACCCGCGGCAGATCCGCTCGTTGTTCCGCAACGCGCGCATCATCGGCCGGCGCTTTCGGCTGGCGCACGTGGTGTACGGCGACCACATCGTCGAGACGGCGACCTTCCGGACCAAGCCGCCGCAGAGCGACGACGAGGACGAGGATCCGCTGATTCGCGAGGACAATGCCTTCGGCACCGCGGCCGAGGACGCGCTGCGACGCGATTTCACGATCAACGGCCTGTTCCTCGACCCGCTCGATGGCCGGATTCTCGACTATGTCGGCGGATTGGCCGACCTCGAGGCCGGCGTGTTGCGCACGATCGGCGATCCGAGCGTGCGCATCGCCGAGGATCCCGTCCGTATCCTGCGCGCGATCAAGTTCGCGACGCGCCTGGGCTTCCGCATCGACGAGGCCACCTGGGGCGCGATGGTCGAGCACGCCGGGCTGCTGGAGCGTTCCGCGCCCGCGCGCGTCGTCGAGGAGATCCTGCGCCTCTTGCACAGCGGCACGTCGCTGGGCGCGTTCCGCATGCTGCGCGCCTGCGGCGGCCTCAGGGTGCTGCTGCCGGAAGTCGACGAGTATCTCGGCCGGCGCGACGATCCCGACCCCTCCGCGCACGATCGCGCCGATCAGTATTGGCGCCTGCTCGAGGCGCTCGACGCCGATGTGCACGCCGGCCGGCCCCCTTCGCGCGCGCTGTCGATGGCCGTCGTCTGGCTGCGCATCGTCGAGCGCGAGGCCGAGCGCGCGCGCCCCGGCGGCTCGCACGATCCGGGCGAACTGTATCGGGCCGCCGAGGCGGTGCTCGAACGCTCCTCGAGCAGCGCGCGGCTCGCGCGCAAGGACGCCGCGATCGCACGGCAGATGATCTCCGACCAGCCGCGCTTCGCGCTGGGCGCGCAGAACAACCCACGCACGCTGCTGTTCCTGCGCGAGCCGGACCTGCCGGAGTCGCTCAACCTGCTGCGCCTGCGGGTTTCCGCCTGGGGTCAAGGTTGGGATGTCTACGAGGGCTGGATGGCCAGCTATGAGGAGGCGCGGGCGCTGCCCGCCGACGAAGTCGCGCGGCTGCGCAAGAAGAAGCGCCGCCGACGGCGCGGACGCAGGCGCGGACCGGACGAAGCGGCCGGCGCCTGAGTCGGGTTCCCCGGTCGCAGGAGACCGTTCCCATGCCTTCGACTCCCAATGCCCTCGACCTGCTCGGTGCCGTGCTGCTCACCATCGGGCTGAGCAACGGATCCGCGCTGTGCGCCGCGGCGAGCGCGCCGGCGCAGTCCCCTGCCGAGTACGCGGCCGCGCACGACGCCAAGTTGGGCGCGGCGCGGCGCGATGCGGAGGCCGTCACGCGCGAACTCGAGCTGGGATGGAAGTACCTGCTCACCGACGAGAAGCGCGAGGTCGCCGAGTATTTCACCGCGCAGGCAGGCACGCTCGATTCCTACCAGCGCCGTCTGATCTCGCGGGCCCGGCAATTGTCCGACCGCGACCCGAGCCTGTGGCCGGTCGAAGCGGAGCTCGCCTGGTACGACCCCAAGAAGCACGCGCCCAAGCAACCCATTCCGCGCAAGCGCCTGGCCGAGGATGACCCGCTCGTCAGCGCCGCTCGCACGGCGCTCGCCGCGCCGCTGCCCCGCGCGATCGCGGCGACCTGGAGTTACGACTGGGGCACGCGCGGACTCCAGCGCTCGTCGCGGCGGGCCGAGGACGACCCCGAGCGTATCTTCGCGAACGCCTGTCTGGGCCTGCCGCCGGATGCCGATTGGGCGCTCGCGCTCGTGCTACGCGCGCTCGACGACGGCGCGCAGTCGACGGCGCTGGCGGCTTTCGCGCACGCGTACACCGATCGCGAGGGCGGCGTCTACCCCTTCACTCTCTACGAGGCCTGGAGCGCCGGTCGCGAAATGGAGATGCCCGACGTCGACACGCTCGGGCTGCTGCACGACCTGACCAACGACTGGAAGACCTTCGTCGCGCCCGTGCCGCAGAAGCAGCATGCGAAGTTGTACGAAGGCACGTTGTTCCCGCTCTTCGTCCCGGCGCGCGCGCACCGCGCGCCGCGCGAGGGACTGGCTCAGACCTACTTGCGCGCCGAGCCCGGGCTGAGCGAGGGCTACGAGGCGGCCGTGATCCGTTTCCACGCGTTGTGGGACTACATGAACGAGCTCCCGCCGAAGCTGGCCGGAGCCTTGAGCGAGAATCGCAACTGGGACAAGTACTTCAAGCAGTGGACCGCCTCGCTGGCGAAGCAGCAGGTGCTGTACGAGCGCGGCCATGTGCGGCAGTTGCGCCTGCTGGACGATGAGCTCGCGTTGCGGCAGTTGCTGCTGTCCTGCATGCGGGAGTTGGGCGTGCTCGGTCGCACCGCACTGCCCAAGGCCGCCGGGACGGACGGTCACTGAGAGCGCGCGCGGCACCCGGCGCACGCGCGCGAGCGGAGCTTGGAGGAGCCGCGCGGATCGGGTACAAAATAGGCTTCCGACCCCCCATCCCACGTCCGTCCTCCGCTCCCCCTCCTCCGCAATGAGCACGCACGAATTGAAGGCCGTCGCCAAGGCATTGGTCGCCAAGGGCAAGGGCATCCTCGCCGCCGACGAGTCGACGGGAACGATCGAAAAGCGTTTCCAGAAGATCAACCTCCCCAACACCGAGGAGAACCGGCGCAACTATCGCGAGCTCTTGTTCCGGACCAAGGGGGCGGGACAGTACGTGTCCGGCGCGATCCTGTACGAGGAGACCCTGAAGCAGAAGGCGGCCGACGGCACGACCATGGTCGACCTTATGAATCGCGAGGGCATCGTCCCCGGCATCAAGGTCGACAAGGGCGCCGTGGACCTCGCCGGTGCGCCCGGCGAGAAGGTGACCGAGGGTCTCGACGGCCTGCGCGCGCGCTGCGCCGAGTACTACAAGCTGGGCGCGCGCTTCGCGAAGTGGCGCGCCGTGATCACGATCGGCGACGGCATCCCCAGCGCGTACTGCCTCGAAGCGAACGCGCACGCGCTGGCGCGCTACGCCAAGCTGTGCCAGGAACAGGGCCTGGTGCCGATCGTCGAGCCCGAGGTGCTGATGGATTGGAGCAACTCGATCGAGGTCTGCTACGACGTGACGCGGCGCACGCTCGAGTGCACGTTCGACGCCTTGTACGCGCAACGCGTGTCGCTCGAGGAGATGCTGCTGAAGCCGAACATGGTGATCGCCGGCAAGCAGTGCCCGAAGCAGGCGTCGGCGCGCGAAGTCGCCGAGGAGACGATCTGCTGCTTCCGACGCTCGGTGCCGGCCGCTGTGCCCGGCATCGTTTTCCTGTCAGGCGGCCAGAGCGAGGCTCAGGCGACCGAGAACTTGAACGAGATGAACAAGCTGGGGCCCCACCCGTGGGAGCTCTCCTTCTCGTACGGCCGCGCGCTGCAGGACAGCGCGCTCAAGGCCTGGGCCGGCCAGCAAGCCAATCTGGCCAAGGGCCAGCGCGCCTTCCTGCACCGCTCGAAGATGAATGGGCTGGCGCGCTCCGGCAAGTACGACAGCGCGATGGAAAAGGAACTGGTCGGCGTCTAGCGGCCCAGGCGCAGGAAACGGGCTTCCTGCCGGATCGGGCAGGAAATCCACGCCGTACGGCGCGTTTCCGGCCAGCTTTCGGCGCCTTGGCCTAGAATCGACTCTCATGGACCCATCGCGCCTGGCGTGCTGGTGCGTTCCCGATTTGCTGGCCGGGTTCGCGCACGCGGCCGATTTCCACGTCGATGCCAATCTCGGCAGCGACGCGACCGGCAACGGCACTGCCGCGCTGCCTTGGAAGACGCTCACGCACGCGCTTCAGAAATCGGCCGGGCAATCGGGCGCTCCCCATCGCATCCTGGTCGCGCCCGGCAAGTACGACGCCGCATCGGGAGAGGCCTTCCCGCTCATCCTTCCGGCGGACACGGTCGTTTGCGGGGCGGGTGCCGATCTCGTCACCATCAGCGGCGCGCCGGCCCTCCCGTTCTTCCAATTCCAGTTGCTCGGAAACGTCGATCCGATTCCGGGTCAGCCCAGCCTGTCGGGTCTGCGCCTGATCGGACCTGGCTTCGGCAACGGCCGGGCCGTCTCGAGCACGGGCCGCTCGCTCGACGGACTGCTGGTGGAGCAATTCGAACTCGGCGTGGTCGGCGGATCGGATGCCGCGGTTCTGAGCTCCTCGTTCCGGCAATGCACGATCGGGATCCGCGCGAGCGCCGGGGCTCCCACGTATTTCGGCAGTTGCACGGTGGCCGGCACGCGCTTCGAGGCGTGCGGGATCGGGCTCGAGCTGATCGCCTACGACGCACATCCACCCTTCGGCCCGACTGCGCTGGCCGCCAATGCCGTCGGCTGCGTGTTCGAGCAGTGCACGGTCGCGGTCCGACAATTCGCCGAGAGCGCGCTGCCCGTCTGGAGCGCCCTCACCGACCTGAAGGCGGATTCGTGCCGGATCACCAATTGCGGCACGGCCATCGACGGCAGCGGCCCCAATCTGGTCGGCCTGAGCGGATGCACGCTGGCCGACAACCTGACGGGCATCAAGAGCGGACTGGGCTACATGACCCTGTCGAACACGATCGTGTGGAACCACGCGTTCTTCGCCTTCGATCCGACCGACGTGTTGTTGAGCATTTACTCGAACACGCCGTTCGGGCTCCCAGGCCCGGGCAATCTCAGTGTGGATCCGCTCTTCGTGAACGCCGCGCTCGGTGACTACCACCTGCGCGCGGACTCGCCGCTGATCGATGCGGGCGATCCGGGCCACACGGCCGGCGGCCTGGACCTCGACTACGATCCTCGCATCTGCGACGGCTCGTGGATGGGCCTCGCGCGCATCGACATCGGTGCCGACGAATGCGACCGCGTTCGCCTGCAGGCTTCCGGCAGCGCGAACCTCGGCGCGAGCATCGCCTTGAAGGTCGAAGCCCCTCCAGGCGCGCTCGCCGCGTGCTTCCTCTCGGGCGCCGCCGGAGATCTCGCGCTCGGCGCGCTCGGCTCGCTGCTGGTCAACCCTGACCAGGCGGCGCTGCTCGGCACGGGCATGGCGCCGCTGACGACCTTCCTCAACATCCCCAATGATCCGCTGTTGCTCGGCGTGACCGCCTACGCGCAGGGCTACGGCCGGGATCTGGTCGGTCCTGGCGCGAGCCTCAGCAACCGCATCACGCTCTTCGTCAAGTAGAGAGTCGTCGAGCGGCGAGCGCCGTGCCCGCCAGCTCGGCCGTCGCGAAGGCGGCCTGGAAGCTGAAGCCGCCGATCGGACCTTGCAGGTCCAGCAGTTCGCCGATCACGTAGAGCCCGGGCACGCCCTTCACAGCCAGCGTGCCGGCATCGACAGCCGAGAGGGCGAGTCCGCCGGCGGTGACTTCGGCCTGGTCCCAGCCCAGCGTCCCGCGGATCGGCACTTCGAGACCCTTCAACGCCTCGATCGCAGCGTGGCGGGCCTCACGTGACACTTGCGCCGCGCGCTGCTCCGCCGCGACGCCGGCCTGCCGCGCGACGCATTCGAGGAGCCGCCGCGGCAGCTCGCCGCGCGCGGCCTCGTGCAGCGCGCTCAACACGCCCGCGCCGCCGGGGCGAGCCGCGCAGGCTTGGAACGCAGCGCGCAATCCTTCGCGACTCAGATCGGGCAGGAGATCCAGGCGCGCGACGAAGGCGTGCTGCGCCGCGCGCGCGACGTGCACGGACACGTCCATCGCCGCGGGACCCGACAAGCCGAAGTGCGTGAACAGCACCGGTCGCGCGCGCCGCGCGAGCTCCGCGCCGCTTGCGTCGAGGAGCGCGAGCTCGGCCTGTTGCAGCGCAATGCCGGCCAACTCGTGCACCCAGCCGGCCGGGCTCGTCAATGGCACCAGCGCCGGAACGGGTTCCAACAGCGGCAACCCGAGCTCGGCCAGCCATGCATAGGCATCCCCGGTCGTGCCCGTGCGCGGATAGCTGCGGCCGCCGGCGGCCAGCACGAGGCGCGCGGCCGTGCGCGTCGCGCCGCTCGCCAGGTACACGCGCCAGCCGTCGGCCGCCCGCTCGAGCCGTGCGACCGGAGCGTCGAGCTCGATGCGCGCGCCCGCGACTAGCGCGGCGCGCACCAACGCATCGCGCACGTCGATCGCGCGCCCGGAAGCCGGGAAGACCTTCTCCAGCGGTGCCTCGACCGTGGCGACGCCCCACGCTTCGAAGCGCGCGCGCACCGCCAGCGGAGGCAGCATGCGCAGCGCGTGGCGCAGGAAGCGCTCACCGGCCGGGCCGAACTGCCGCGCGGCGGCCTCCGCGGAGAGCGTCGTGGTCAGATTGCAGCGCGTGCCGCCGCTGGCCAGGACCTTGGACCCGCAGCGCGGCGTCTTCTCGATCAAGAGCACGCGCGCGCCGCCGCGCGCGGCGACCTCCGCGCACCACAGCCCGGCCGCGCCGGCGCCGACCACGATCACGTCCGCGTCGCTCATCGGCTGCGCGCAGTGTACGTGCGCGCGTCGCGGCGCGCTGCTATCGTGCGCGCGTGCTGAGTTCGCTGCTGCTGGGGTCGATCGCCGGTCTGCAACACGCGCTGGGCGGTCCCGACCACGTCGCGGGCGTCGCGCCGCTGGCGGCTCGCGG
>VGZE01000124.1 GCA_016872755.1 Planctomycetota bacterium | reverse complement strand
TGGGCACGCGGGCGCGCACGGCGGCGCGGCGGGCGGGCACGACGCCGGACGCGGAGCCGCTGATCCTTCCTGGGGCGCGTCGGCGTCGATCCTGTTCAAGTGCCTGAGCGCGAAGCAGCGCGGCGCGCGCGCGGTCCTGGTCGCGCAGCCGCCCGATCAGGGCGGCCAGCCACTGCTCACCTTCGACCCCGGTCAGGGTGGGCGCGCCGGCATCGGCTGCCTGATGGTGTCGGCCGCGGTGGCCGAGAAGCTGGCGCCCGGGTACACGGCGCGCTTGCGCGCGATCGAGCGCGCCGGTGCGCCGGTGCGCGATCCGCTGAGCGGGTTGGCGCGCAACGTGAAGCTGCGTGCGGACGTCGTGCGCGAGAAGGGCAGCACCAGCAACGTGCTCGGGCTCGTGCGCGGCGACGCGCGCGACGGCCTGGTCGTGGTCGGCGCGCACTTCGATCACCTCGGGCGCGGCGGGCACGGCGCGCTCGATCCCGGCGCGATCGGACAGGTGCACAACGGCGCCGACGACAATGCCAGCGGAACCGCGGTGGTCTTGGAAGTCGCGCGCATCCTGCGCGACGCGCCTCCGCGCTCGGACGTGCTGATCGCGCTGTGGTCGGGCGAGGAGGAGGGGCTGCTCGGCAGCCAGCACTGGGTGCGTTCGCCGACGCTGCCGCTCGAGCGCGTGCGCGCGAACCTGAACCTCGACATGGTCGGCCGCGCCGGCGCGGGGAAGCTGCAGGTGCTCGGCGTCGGCACCGCCGCGGAGTTCGCGGCGTGGATGGAGCCGGCGGGACGGGCGGCGGGGCTCGAGATCAGCGCGAGCCTGTCCGGGCAGGGCCTGGGCGGGAGTGACCACCACAGTTTCCTGGCGCAGCGGATCCCGGCCCTGCACCTGTTCAGCGGCACGCACGCCGACTACCACCGACCCTCGGACGACACCGAGCGCGTCGAGGCCGCGGGCATGGCCAAGGTGACGCGCTTGTGCCTGGATCTCGTCGAGCGCACGCAGGCGGTCGCGACGCTCGCCTACAGCGCGCCGCCGGCGCAGGACACCACGCCCGGTCCGGGACGCGCCGGAGGCTTCGCGGTCTGGTTCGGCAGCGTGCCCGACTATGCGTACGACGGAGTCGGCGTGCGCATCAACGGCACCTCGAGCGGTTCTCCCGCCGAGCGCGCGGGCTTCCTGCCCGGCGATGTGCTGCTGCGGCTGGGAGACATCGAGCTGGAGGCGATGGACGACTTCGTCTACGCGCTGCGCACCTACCGGCCCGGCAACGTCGTGCGCGTCGTGTACCGGCGCGGGGAGCGCGAGGAGGAGACGCGCGTGACGCTGTCCACCCGCGCGATCCAATGAACGAGTCGGCCGCGCAACCCGCGCGCGCTTGGCGCTGGCTGCTCGCGCTGCTGGCGCTCGCGCTCGCGCTGCGCTTGTTCGGCTGGACGGAGCCCTGGAGCGGGCGCGGTTTCCGCAGTGCCTTCGCGACGGTGACGACCGGCTGCTACGCGCGCAACTTCGCCGAGCACGGCATCTGGGCCGCCAAGGCGATGCCGTATTACTGGCGCATCGAACTCGTCGACGGCAGCATCGCGCACGAGTACTACGCGCATCATCCGGCGCTGTACGCGCTCGTGGGCGGGCTCTCGCTCGAGTGCTTCGGCGTGCGCGAGTGGGCGCTGACCTTGCCGTACCTGTTGTTCTCGCTCGCCTCGGTGGCGGCAGTGTGGAAGCTGGCGCGCGAGTGGTGGGGGCTGGTCGAGGCGAACCTGGCCGGCCTGTTCCTGGCCGTCGTGCCGCTGTCGGCGTGGTACGGCACGCTGGCCTGGATCGACGGGCTGACGATCACCTTCCATGCGCTGGCGGTGCTGTGCTGGCTGCGCTGGATGCGCGGTGGCGGGAAGCGCGCGCTCTTCCTCGGCGCGCTGGCCATGTTCGGCGCGGGATTGTGCGACTGGAGCGGCGCGCTGCTGCTGCCAGGATTGGGCCTGCACGCGCTGGTGCTCGCGCGCGCTCGTGGTTGGGGCCTGCTCGGGGGCGCGCTGCTCTTCCCGCTCGGTTTCGCGCTGGCCGTGCTGCTGCACGCGCTGCACATGCGCGCCGTGCTGCCCCCGGAGCTGATGCACGGCGACACGCAGGACACGCTGTCGTGGGTGCAAGCACTGCCGACCGATTTCTGGTCCTTCGTGCGTGCGCAGATCGGGCACCAGGCGAAGCTGCTCACGCTGCCGGTCTGCGCGCTGCTCCTCTTCGCCTGGGGCTGGCAATTCGCGCGGATCCTGCGCGGTCGCGCCTGCCTGGAGCAGCAGTTGTTGTTCGCGCTGTTCCCGCCGGGACTGCTGTACATCGCGCTGGTCCCCAGCCGCAGCATCAACCACGAGTTCTTCTCGTATGTGTCGCTGCCGTGGATGGCCTTGTCCTTCGCCTGGCTGCTGTCGAGCCTGCGCGTCGATCCGCGCCACTGGGCGACGCGCACGGCGCTCGTGTTGCTGGCTGCGACCTGCGCGTGGCGCAACGCCGAGATCTGGGTGGCGGAGCGCGGAGAGGCGCTCTCGAAGCTCGTGCAGCAGGAGTGGCTGGCGCCGCTGCTGGACGATCCGCGTGCGGTGCTGGTGGCGAGCCCCAATGCGGGGCTGGCGCTGCCGTTCTACACGCGCGCGCCGCTGGTGCCGGGCATCGACTCGGTCGAGAAGCTCGAACGCCTGCGCGCGGACGTGTTGTCGAAGGTCGGGCCGGGCCGGCGCATCGTGTTCCTGTTCGATCTGGCGGGAGCCCAGCTCTACGAGCCGCTGCGCACGTATCTGGCCGCGAACGCGACCGCCGTGCCGCACCTGGAACTGGTGGGGGGGCAGCCGCCGATCGCGTTGGAGAGCTACGAGCTCGGCGAGTGGGCGCGGCGCTGACGGCCGCGACGCGTCGGTGTCACGCCCTCGACACGTCGAAGGCCTCGCCCAGCGCCTGGTCGACGCGTTCGAGCGGCACGATGCGCACGTCGTCGCGCACCTTTTGCGGCACGTCCTCGAGGTCCTTCATGTTGCGCGCGGGCAACAGCACCGTGTGGATGCCGGCGCGATAGGCGGCCAGCACCTTTTCCTTGATCCCGCCGACCGGCAGCACGAGGCCGCGCAGGCTGATCTCGCCGGTCATCGCGACGTCGTGCTTGACGGGGCGGCCCGTGAACAGGGAGACCAGCGCGGAGTAGATCGTCACGCCGGCCGAGGGGCCGTCCTTGGGGATCGCGCCGGCCGGGAAGTGCACGTGCACGTCGCTGCTGCGCACCAGTTCCGGATCGATGCCCAGATCGGTCGCGTTCGCGCGCAGCAGCGACACGGCGGCGCGCGCGGACTCCTTCATCACGTCGCCGAGCTGTCCGGTCAACAGCAGCTCACCCTTGCCCGTCATCCTCGTCGCTTCGATGAACAGCACGTCTCCGCCGACCGGCGTCCAGGCCAGGCCGGTGGCGACGCCGGGCGTGCTCGTGCGGAACGGCAATTCGTCGTCGAAGCGCGCGGCGCCCAGGATCGCGTGCAGGTCCGGTTCGTCGATGCGGATCGGTTGCGCGGTCCCGTCCCGCATGTTCTCGCCCTTGGCGACGCGCATCGCCGCATGGCGGCACAGCGCGCCGATCGAACGCTCGAGATTGCGGCAGCCGGCTTCCTTCGTGTAGTGGCGCACGAGCGCCACCAGCGCGGGCTCGGTGAGTTCGAGCTGCTCGGGCGTGAGGCCGTTCGCGTCGACCTGCCGCCGGATCAGGTAGCGCCGCGCGATCTCGAGCTTCTCCTCCTCCGTGTAGCCCGACAGCTCGATCACCTCCATGCGGTCGCGCAGCGGACCGGGGATCTGGTCGAGCACGTTGGCCGTACCGAGGAAGAACACCCTCGAGAGGTCGAAGGGCACCGCCAGGTAGTTGTCGCGGAACGTGCTGTTCTGCTCCGGATCGAGCACCTCGAGCAGCGCCGAGGACGGATCGCCCTGGAAGGACGCCGACAGCTTGTCGAGCTCGTCCAGCATGAAGACCGGGTTGTTCGTGCCGGCCTTGCGCAACCCCTGCACGATGTTGCCGGGCAGCGCGCCGACGTACGTGCGCCGGTGGCCGCGGATCTCGGCCTCGTCGTGCACGCCGCCGAGCGCCGCGCGCACGAACTTGCGGCCCATGCAGCGCGCGATCGATTGGCCCAACGAGGTCTTGCCGACACCGGGCGGGCCGACCAGGCACAGGATCGGGCTCTTGCCGGAAGGTTTGAGCTTGCGCACCGCCAGCGACTCCAGGATGCGGCGCTTGACCTTGGCGAGACCGAAGTGGTCCTCGTCGAGGATGCGCTCGCTGGCGGCGAGATCGATCGAATCCTCGCTCGCGCGCGACCACGGCAGATCGCACATCCACTCCAGGTAGGTTCGCACCATCGAGGCCTCCGACGAGCCCTCGTTCATGCGTTCCAGGCGCGTGAGTTCCTTGCGCGCCTCCTTCTCGGCCTCGGCGCTCATGCCGGCCTTCGCGATGCGGTCGCGCAGGCCCTCCAGCTCGGGCCCCTGGCCCTCGCCGAGTTCCTTCTGGATGGTCTTGAGCTGCTCGCGCAGGAAGTAGTCGCGCTGCGCCTTCTCCAGCGTGCCCTTGGTGCGCTTCTGGATGTCGCGGCTGATCGCGAGCACCTCCATCAGGTGCTGCAGCTTCGTCGCGACCTTGTGCATGCGCTTGCCGAGGTCGAGCGTCTCCAGGATGTCCTGCTTCTCGGCCGGCGGCAGGTCCATGAACGTCGCGATCATGTCCGTCAGCGCGGACGGCGAGCTGGCGTTCTGGATGCCGTTCTCCAGATCGTCGGGCTTCTGCGGCAGGAGCTCGAGCGCCGCGCGGGCCTGCTGCTTGAGCGCGAGGAAGCGCGCTTCGATCTCCGTGGGCCGCGGCTCGAGCTCCTCCTCCTCCAGCCGTTCGAGCCGCGCGTGCAGCAGGCCGTCGCGCTCCTCGAAGGCGTGCACGCGCACGCGGCACTCGCCGTGCACGATGATGTGGTGCGAGCCGTCCGGCGCGGTGATGAAGCGCAGGATCTCGGCCAGCGTGCCGATCGAGTAGAGGTCGGCCGGCTTGGGCTCATCGGCCTCCGGGTTCTTCTGCAGCAGCACCGCGATCGGCTGCTGGGCCGCGATGGCGGCCTGCACCGAGCGCACCGAGCGCGGCCGGCCCACGCCGACCGGCAGCACCACGCCCGGGAACAGCGCCATGCCGCGCACCGCCAGCACCACGTGGCGCTCGAGTTTCGCTCGCGCGAGCTTCGGGCGCTTGGCGGCCGCGGCGCTGCGGCGCCGCGGAGCAGCGGCGGATTGCTTGCGGCGCGAGCGGCGTCGAGGTTGTGCTTTGCTGGCCATGGGAAGGGTCGAGACGGATTGTGGGCTGTCGCGAGGGGGATTGCGAGCCGCGCGCAGCAGCCCTGATCAGGCGCGCTTGCGCAGCGCGACGAAGAGCAGCCCGGCCGACAGGCGCTCGCGCGCGATCGCCGAGCAGGGCACGGGCAGCTCGAGCGCGCGCTCGAAGCGGCCGAGCGGGATTTCCATGCGTTTCACGCTCGCCGCGCGGAACGAGGCCGCTACGCGCCGCTCGCCGCTGATCGAGACGCGCGCGCCGTCCGCGGCGATCTCGACGCGCGCTTCGGCCACGCCCGGCAGGGCGACGACGATCCAGACCTCGCGCGCCGTCTCGAACACGTCGGCCGGTGGAACCCAGGCGGGGCGCCGGCGGCGGCCCGAGCGCTGGAACACCTGCAGGTGCATGCGATCGGCCTGGTCGAGCAGCGCACGCGCGCGCTCCCACATCCAACTATCGGGGTCCTTGGCGGACATGCGGACGAGCGTAGCATGCTCCGGCCGGGCGCGCGGGTTCGGGCACGAGGGGTGCGCAGGCCCGGGGCCTGCTAACGTGGGCGCATGCGCCGCCGTCACGGTTCGCGTCCGCCGCGTCCGCCGCGTCCAGCGCGTCTGTCGCGTCCGCCGCCGCTGCAGCACGGCGAGCTCGCGCGCATCGCGTTCCTCGGCGCCGCGGGCGAGGTCACCGGCTCGTGCTTCCTGGTCGAGGGCCCGCGCTGGCGCGTGCTGGTCGACTGCGGGATGTTCCAGGGCGGCCGCGCGCAGGCGGCGCGCAACTGGTCGCCGTTCGAGTTCGATCCGGCCTCGATCGACGCGGTGCTGCTGACGCACGCGCACATCGACCACTGCGGTCTGCTCCCGCGCCTCGTCGCGGAGGGCTTCCGCGGCCGCATCCACTGCTCGAGCGCGACCGCGGACGTCACGCGCGTGATGCTCGAGGACTCGGCGCGCATCCAGGCGCAGGACGCGGCGCGCGCGACGCGCAAGCGCCGCGAGCAGGGTCGACAGCAGCCGCCGATCGAGCCGCTGTACACGCTCGAGGACTGCGAGCGCGCCTGCGGGGCGCTGCGGGGACAGGCCTTCGGCGCATGGTTCGAGCCGGTTGCGGGGATGCGGGCGCGCCTGCGCTACGCGAGCCACATCCTGGGCGCGGCGTCGATCGAGATCGCCTTCCAGGCCGAGGGCCGCGAGCGCCGCATCCACTGCTCCGGGGACATCGGCCGGTACGACGAGCCGCTGCTGCGCGGTCCCGACGAGCTGGAGCCGGCCGAGCTCGTGCTGATGGAGGCGACCTACGGCGATCGCGACCACCGCTCGATGGTCGACACGCTGCGCGAGTTCGAGGAGATCCTGCGCGCGGCCGACGAAGCGCGCGCGAATGCGATCGTGCCGGTCTTCGCGCTCGGCCGCGCGCAGGAGGTGCTGCACCACCTCGGCGCGCTCGAACGCGCCGGTCGCGTGCGGCCGCGGCCGGTGTACCTCGACAGTCCGATGGCGATCAACGTGACCGAGCTGTACCGGCGCCACGGGGACTGTCTCGAGGCGGGTTGGCGGCAACTGCTCGCGACGCCGCAGGGCGCGCTCGAGACCGCGCAGCTCTCGATCACGCGTTCGCAGGAGGAGTCGATGCGCATCAACGGCGTGCGCGGCGCGGTGATTCTGTCGGCCAGCGGCATGTGCGAGGCCGGCCGCATCCTGCACCACCTGAAGCACAATCTCGATCGGCGGGGCACGCAGCTCGTGATGGCGGGTTTCCAGGCCGCCGGCACGTTGGGACGCGCGCTCGTCGACGGCACGCGACGCGTGCGCGTGCTCGGCGAGTGGATCGACGTGGCCGCTCGCGTGCACACGCTGGGCGGCTTCTCGGCGCACGCCGGGCAGAGCGGCCTGCTCGAGTGGCTGCGCCCGCAGACGACCGCCCGGCCGTTGGTTGCGCTGGTGCACGCCGAGCCGAGCAAGCGCGCCGCCCTGGCCGAGCGGATCCGGGAGCGCTTCGGCCTCGCCTGCGCCGCCCCTGAGCGCGGCGATTCCCTCGTGCTCGACAGTGGCGCAGGGTGGCGGCCTCGGATGCCGGGGCATTAGGATCGCGGCCCTTCCTTCCCCCTCACCCGCGCGGCCGCGGCCGTGGAGTCAAGAGCGATGAGTCCCTCAGAAGCCAATCCGACGACCGGAGCCGCTCCGCAGCGGCGTGACCTGTTGCGTTCCACCGCCGCGCTGGTCGGCATGGCGGCACTGGGCGCCTGCACGAGCGCGCAAGCGGACAAGCGCGTCGCGCGTGCGATTCCCAAGGCCAGGCGTCGCGCGCCCGTCGAGGCGGGGGCGCCGCTGCGGCTGGGCCTGATCGGTCCCGGCGGCATGGGCAGCGGTCACGTCGGCGGACTGCTCGATGCGCGCGCGAAGGGTCGCGAGAAGCTCGATCTCGTCGCCGTCGCCGACGTGTGCAAGCCGCGTGTCGAGGGCGCGGCGCAGACCTGCCGCGACGCGCAGCCGGGCGTCGAGGTCGCCGCCTACCGCGATTGGCGCGAGCTCATCGCGCGCGACGACCTGCACGGTGTGCTGATCGCGACGCCCGAGCACTGGCACGTGCCGATGGCGGTCGCGGCGATCGAGGCCGGGCTCGACGTCTACGTCGAGAAGCCGTTGTGCATCCGCCACGAGGACGCGCTGCACCTGGCCGATGTCGTGGCGGCCAACGACCGCATCCTGCAGGTCGGCACGCAGTACATGATGTATCCGAAGTACGGGCACGCGCGCGCGCTGATCGCGGCGGGGGAGATCGGCCATCCGACGCTGTCGCAGACTTCCTACTGCCGCAACAGCAAGGAAGGCGAGTGGCTGTACGGGATCGACGAGTCGATCCAGCCCGGTGAGCTGCTCGATTGGGAGGAGTGGTGCGGTCCCGAAGGCGTCGCGCCCTGGGACCCCAACGTGTTCTTCCGCTGGCGGCGCTTCCGCAAGTGGTCGACCGGCATCGTCGGCGACCTCTTGCCGCACCAGATGACGCCGCTCCTGTATGCGCTGGACGTGGGCTGGCCGGTGCGCGTCGGCGCGATCGGCGGCCACTACGCCGACAAGGCGATGGAGAACCACGATCACGTCGTGCTGACGATCGAGTTCGAGAAGCAGCACACGATGCTGGTGGTCGGCTCGACCTGCAACGAGAGCGGGCTCGAGCAGATGATCCGCGGACACCGCGCCAACCTGCTGCTCGGCGGCAACAACTGCGTGCTGAAGCCCGAGCGCGTGTACTCGGAGGAGGTCGACGAGCAGAACATCACCTGCGCGGGCATGGACCCGCAGGACAGCCTGCGGCTGGACTGGATGAGTTCGATGCGCACTCGCGCGGCGAATCGCTCGCCGGTCGGGCTGGCCGCGCAGGCGATGGTGATCATCGATCTCGCGACCCGTTCCCTGTGGGACGGCCGCACGTGGACTTTCGATCCACAGACGCGCAGCGCGCGTCCGGCCTAGCGCCGTGAACGCGGTCGCGGTCGAGCGCCACCGCGCGGCATGCGCGGCGATGGCGACGCGCTTCGAGCTCGTGCTCGAGGGCGGGCCACGCGCCGCACTCGGGAGCGCCGCCGAAGCCGCGCTCGAGGTCATCGAAGCGTGCGCGGCGCGCTGGACGCGTTTCGAGCGCGCCGGGTGGCCCGCGCGCATCGCGCGGACCGAGCCCGGAACGGCCTTGCGCATCGACGCGGAGGACGCCGAGCTCCTCGCGATCGCGCTCGATGCGCACACAGCCACCGACGGCGCGTTCGATCCGTCGCTGGGCGCGGGTTTCGACGTCCAGCTCGACGCAACAGCGCGCACGCTGACGCCGCGCCGCTCCGGCGTCGCGCTGGACTTCGGCGCCATCGCCAAGGGCCACGCACTCGAGCTCGCCGCCCGCGTGCTGCGCGAACACGGCATCGCGTCCGCGTTCCTGCACGGCGGCACCTCGAGCGCGCTCGCCCTGGGCCCGCGCTCGTGGCGGGTTCGATTGGGTGTCGGCGGGCCGAGCGTCGAACTGCAGGACCGCGCGCTCTCCGTGTCGGCCCAGCGCGGCCGCGCGCACGTGCTGGATCCGCGCAGTGCGCAGGCCGCCGAGAGCCCCGCGACCGCCGTCGCGCTGCACGCCGACGCGCGCGTGGCCGAGGCCTGGTCGACAGCGCTGCTCGTCGCCGGACCCGCGCTCGCCGAGCGCGCGCTGCCGAGCGGTCTGGAATTGCACTGGCTCACGCCTCCGATCCACGCATGAACCCCACCGCCCGTCGAGAGTTCCTCGCCCTCTCCGCCACCACCTGCGCGCTGGCGCTGTCCGCGGAATTCGACCCGCTCGCCGCGCTGCCGCCGCGCGCGGCCCCGCTCGAGGTCGGCCTGGTCGGCTGCGGCCGGCAGGGCCGCGCGATCCTCGCCGAGCTCGCCAAGATGAAGGACATCGCGGTGGTCGCGCTGGCCGATCCGATCGAGTCGCGCACGCAGGCCGCCGCGCGCCGCGCCGCGGGCGCGCGCACCTATCGCGGTCACGCCGAGCTGCTCGCGGCCGAAGCGGGGCTCGCGGCGGTCTTCGTCGCGACGCCGACGCACCTGCACCGCGAACCCGCCTGCGCGGCCTTCGCCGCG
>VGZE01000123.1 GCA_016872755.1 Planctomycetota bacterium | reverse complement strand
CACGCGCATCACTTCCTCGCCGAACTGGCAGCCTTCTTCGCTGTTGTACGGCAATCCGAGCTTGTACAGCGCGTCGGCGAATCCCATCACGCCCAGCCCGATGCGGCGCGTGGTCTTCGACATCTGGTCGATCTGCGGCAGCGGGTAGTTGTTGACCTCGATGACGTTGTCGAGGAAGCGCGTCGTCGCGTGGATGATCGACTTGTACTCGTTCCAGTCGAACTTGGCGTCGCGGCCCTCGCCCTTGACGAGGATGCCGAGGTTGATCGAGCCGAGATTGCACGAGTCGTACGGGTGCAGCGGCTGCTCGCCGCACGGGTTGGTGGCCTCGATCAGACCGACGTTCTTGATCGGATTGCGCTCGTTGACGCGGTCGATGAACACGACTCCCGGCTCGCCGGTGCGCCAAGCGTGGTTGACGATCAGGTCCCAGACCTCACGCACGGTCCAGTGCGCGACCGCCCCATCGACCAGGACCGGGCTGCCCTGCGCGTCGAGCTTCTCGAGCTGCTTCCACTGCTTCGAGCGCGGATTCTGCACCTGGTGCGCGACGTCGGGCGTCTCGCGCAGCTCCCGGAGGAAGCGATCCGTGACGGTGACCGAGATGTTGTAGTTCTCGAGCCGACCGAGGTCGTCCTTGAACGTGATGAACTTGATCACGTCCGGGTGATCGATGCGCAGGATCCCCATGTTCGCGCCGCGGCGGAACGCGCCCTGCTGGATCGCATCCGTGGCCTTCGAGAAGACTTGGATGAACGAGAGCGGGCCCTCGGTCGTGCCGCCCGAGCTCTGCACGACGTCGCCTTGCGGACGCAGGCGCGAGAAGCTGAAGCCGGTGCCCCCGCCGGCCTTCTGGATCAGTGCGGTCGCCTTGATCGAATCGAAGATGCCTTCGATCGAGTCCTCGACCGGCAGCACGAAGCAGGCCGAGAGCATCCCCATCTCGCGGCCCGCGTTCATCAGCGTCGGGCTGTTCGGCATGAACCGGCAGCTCGCCATCAGCTCGTAGAACTCCTCGGCCACCGCGAGCGCCTTCTCGGGCGTGCCGCCGGGGAAGCGCAGCTCGCCCTTGGCGATGTGCGTCGCGACGCGCCAGAACAACTGCCGCGCGTTCTCGATCGGCTTCTTCCCGTCCGCGTCCTTCTTCATGTAGCGGCGCTCGAGAACCTTCAACGCGTTCTCGGTCAGCTCCGGATCGCGGAGCTTGGCCGGCGGGTCGATGCTCTCGAGCAGTGCCAGCGCCGAGGGGCCGGCGCCGGCCGCGCCGGCGGTGGAGGCTTCGGAGGACTTCTTGGCGGTCTTCAAAACGGTCTCCTCGATTGGAACGGAAAGGACGCCGGCGGGCGTGGCCCGACCGGCTCGGTCGACGGAACGAAACAGAGTTGTGGAAGCGCGAAAAGCGGGCGTCGCAACGGGGACTTTTCCGATGGCGAGGGGTCGGCCCTTCATTGTGGCGCCGGGAAAGGGCTCCTGGGGAGCCGTTCCCTGGCTGCGCACATCCGACCTAACTATCTTTTATTCAAAGAGTTGCGTCGACCGCGCGAGTGCGCACCTGGCCACTGGCCAGCGGAGCGGGAGACTACTCCTCCGCCCAGGTCGAGCAAGCCTCGCCGGAGGGAGTGGCCACTACCGATTGTGGTGGAAGGATTTGCGTGCACACAAATCGTGGGGCTTCGGAACCCCCTCGGTTCGGCCTCAGGCGCCGCCGCCGCGCCGCCCCAGACGCTTCCACAGCGCCGCTGATTCGGGCAGGCGGAGCTTCGAGCACAGCCCCAGGTAGACGACCCCCCCACTCGCGATCGCCAGCGCCAGCCCGGCGCCCGCGCGCAGCGCGCCCGACCCGCCCCACCAGGATTCCGCGAGCTCCCATCCGCCCCAAGCGGCCATCCCGGAGACCACGGCCGCTCCGGTCATGCGCAGCGCACGCGACGCGAGGTCCGCCGAGCTTCGCGGCAGGCCCAACCGGATGTGCAGCCCGGGCCACAGCCAAGCGACCGACACGACGCTCGTGAGCACGGTGGCCAGCGCGAATCCATCGCCGTCCATGTCCAGCACTCCGACGAAGCACGCATTGAGGAGCGTGTTCAAGACGAGCGCCGCGCAGGACACGACGACCGGCGTGCGCAGATCGCCGAGCGCGAAGTAGCAACGCGTGACCAGTCCCTGCACGCCGGCCGGCACGATCACGAGCGCGAGCACGCGCAGCGCCGCCGCGACCCGCTCGATGCCCGCATCGCCGTAGTTGCCGTGGCGAAACAGCACGGTCGCGATCGGCTCGGCCAGCGCGAAGATCCCAAAGCTCGCCGGCAATGCCAGGAACAGCACGCCCAACTGCGCCTGGTCGTGCAGCTTGCGCAGCGGCTCGTACTGCCGCAGGTGGCCATGCGCGCGCAGCAACGGGAACACCGCGCTGGTCGCCGCCACCGCCAGCAGGCCCATCGGCAGCTGCTGCACGCGGGTCGCGTTGTTGTACGCGGTCGCGCCGCCGTCGGGGAGCATGGCCTGGGCCATGAAGCCGTCGATCGTCACGTTGATCTGGTAGATCGCCGCGCCGAAGGCGAGCGGCGCGCTCTGCTTGAACACGGCCCAGGAGCTGCCCCACGCGTTCGGCAGGCGTTCCAACGCGCCGAACGGCCACAGGCCGTAGCGGCGCAGCGCGGGCATCTGCACGCCGATCTGCAGCACGCCGGCGGCGAGCGCGGCCCACGACAGGACGCGCGCCAGGCGCAACTCCTCCTCGCGCGTGTGCTCGACCGCGCCGGCTCCGATCCAGCCCCACTTCCAGGCCAGCACGCCCATGGTCGCGACCCAGATCGCGTTCAGCAGGATCGAGGCGACGTTCGAGCTCAGGAACTCGCCGCGCAGCTGCAGCGCGCCGCTCATCAGCGCCGACACGCACACGAACACGACGAACGGCAGCAGCCGCAGCGAGAGCTCGCGCACCGCCGCGGGATCGCTGCCCAGCCAGGCCGTGCCGAAGAGCGGATCGACGTCGGGCAACAGCGCGACCAGTCCCATCATCAGCGCGCACACGCCCAGCAGGATCAGCGCCGCGAGCTTGAGCGTCGCCAGGAACAGCGCGCGCCCGCGCTCGTTGCCGCCCTCGTGATCGGCCTCGGTCATGCCGTTCTGCAGCGCGGTCGACAGCGCGCCCTCGCCGAGCAGGCGCCGGAACAGGTTCGGCACGCGCCAGGCCGTCACGAGCGCGTCGAGCACGCGCGAGCTGTCGCCGAACAACGCCGAGCAGCCCACCTCGCGCAGCATGCCCAGCACGCGCGAGGCGAGCGTCAGCAGCGAGACGAGCACGGTGCGGCGCACGAGCCCGGTGTGCCGGCCGACGATGCCGGCGCCGCCCGCCCCGGGCGGATGCGCGTGAACGCTGTCGGTGGCGTGCCCCGTTGCCGGCGGGCTCGACGCATCCTGTCCCGCAGCCTGGCTCGCTTTCGACTTGCTCATCGCGGCGGCGCATTGTGCGCTTCGAAAACGCCGCTTGTCTCGCGTCGGAACCTCGAACGCGCCGCACTCGAAGGCGCCCGCGCGTCGACGGGCCGCCCGAGACGGGCGCGGACGGGCGACTCGGTCTCAGGTGCTCGCGGTACGACGCAGCGGGCGTGTGATCAGCCAGGCGAGCGCGAGGCCCAACAGCGCGCCGCAGGCGCCGATCACGTGGACCACGGGTCCTTGGGCCAGCGCCATCTTGTCGCCGTAGAACCAGATCCCCGCGTAGATCGCGACCACGATTCCGAAGAAGAAGTAGCCGAGGATCGCCAGGGAGAGCGCGACCACCCAGAAAACCAGCTGGCGGAACATCGAGTGCATGCCCCGCCTACGTTAGCCGCCGGCGCCCGTTTCCGGCAGCCGGGCCGCGCGGATCGCCCTGCCCGGCGGCGCGCGCCCCGGCAAGAGCGAATCGCCGGCAGGGCTACGATAGGCGCGGAGGTACGCACATGCCGTCGCGTCACGCTTGCACCTGCTGGCTCCTCGCCGCCGCGCCGCTCGCTCAGCAGGCGCCCCACCCGCCGCTCGGCCTCGAGCCGCGCGTCGCCGAGCACGCGCTCGCCTACGCACCGGCGATCGCGAACCTCACGCCGCCCAAGCTCGAAGGCGGCAACACGGAGATCGAGACCGGTGACGTGAACGGGGACGGGCACGTCGACCTCGTCTCGATCGGCGACCACGGCTCGCCGTTCATCAACACGGATCAGCACGGCGTGATGGTGTGGTTCGGCAACGCGCAGGGCGGCTACACGCTCGTGCAGACCGGCCAGTTCGGCTACGGAGGCGTCGCGCTCGGCGACGTGAACGGCGACGGCTTCGTCGACGTCGGCTACGGCATGCACCACGACTACTCGAGCACCGACTTGGGCGATCAGTTGATCGAGGTCGCGCTCGGCGACGGCAGCGGCGCGAATTGGATCCCGTGGGACGACGGCCTGGCGAGCGCGAGCGAGACCTACGGCATGTTCGCCACCGACTTCGCCGACGTGGACGCGGACGGAGACCTCGACTTGGGCGCCGGCTCTTTCGGCTGCTGCAACGGCTCGCGCGTGTATCGAAACAACGGCCAGGGCCAGTGGTCGCTCTTCTTCAGCGCGACGAACGGCAACTCGTCGAACAAGTTCACGTTCGCCGACTTCGACGCCAACGGGCTGCCCGATCTCGCGACCGGCATCTCGATCGCGAAGGTGTTCCTGCACACGGGCAGCGGTTACGCGGCGGCGGACGGCGACCTGCCGAGCAGCGCGACGACCGGTTTCTCGGTCGGCGACGTCGATGGCGACGGCGGAGACGAGCTCGCCTTCGCGCGCTCGGGCGGCGGACTCGAGGTTCGCAAGTGGCGGCCCGGCAACTCCTGGCTCCCAATCGGCACGGGTCTGCCGACGAGCGGCAGCATGCAGGCCTCCCAGATCGTCGATCTCGACGTCGACGGGCGAGCCGATCTGCTGGCGTACTTCCCGGGCGAGCTGCGCGTGCTGCGCCTCGAGGCCGGGGCCTGGTCGACGGCCTGGAGCGGCGCGACACCCGACTCCGGCAGCAAGACGGTTTCCGCGCTGCGCAGCGAGCTCGACCTCGATCACAACGGCTACCCCGACATCGCGCTCGTCGAGCGCGTACCGACCGGCACGTTCAGCTCGGCGAACCGGCTGCGCATCTTCCGCGAGACTTCGACGGCCACGAACACGTGGATCCGGGCGCTGGAGCCGTCGCGCGCGCGCGTCTGGCGCGCCGGACAGACGCGCTTCGTCGAGTGGACGAGCGCGCGGACGCCGAGCGTGCCCGCATGGGTGCGCATCGAGTGGTCGAGCAGCGGGCCGGCGGGCGGCTTCGCGCCGTTGTCGGGCTGGGTGCCCGACGGCGGCCGCGCGCAGATCGTCGTGCCGAGCGGCGTGAGCTCGGACCAGTGCTGGCTGCGGCTGGTGCTGCGCGACGCGAGCGGGCTCGTGCGCGTCGGCTACGCGGGAGCGTTCGAGATCGCGCCGTAGCGGCCGGGAATCGACGGCCGGAGAGCGCTAGGTCAGCAGCTCGCCCGCGACCTTCTGCACGAGCTTGCCGTCGACCTCGCCCTTGTGGCGCGCGAGCAGCGCCTTCATCAGCACGCCCAGGTCCTTCTTCGCGCCGATCTTCAGCTCGGCGATCAGCCCCTGCACGAGCGCGCGCGTCTGCGCCTCGTCCAGCACCTTGGGCAGGTAGCGCTGCAGCACGGCCATCTCGGCGCGCTCCTTGTCGGCCAGGTCCTTGCGGCCGGCCTTGTCGAATTGCTCGATCGACTCCTGGCGCGTCTTCACGGCCTTCGCGCACGCGTCGAGCTGTTCCTCGGGCGTGAGGTCGCGCCCGAGCGCGACCTCGCGCTTCTGGATCTCCGCCTGCAACAGGCGCAGCGTGTCGCGCTCGAGCGTCTGGCCGGCCTTCATCGCCGTCTTCACGTCTTCGCCGAGCTTCTGCTTGAGCATGGTTGCGACCTCGCTAGCCGGCGTCCTCGTCGCCGTCGGATTCGGGCTCGTCGCCCGCGCCGTCATCGCCGTTCCCGTCGTCGTCATGTGGGAAGTCGTCATCGCCCCCGTCGGGGCCCGCGCCCACCGGAGATGTCGCCGGCCGCGGGTTGGCCGCCATCTCGCGCTGGTACTCCTCGAGATCCTCGGCGCGCACGACCTCGATCGAGACGAGCTTGTCGCCTTCCTTGAGGTTGACCAGGCGCACGCCCTGCGTCGCGCGGCCGATCGGTCGCGTCTCCGAGCACGGCGAGCGCACGATCATCCCGCTCTCGGTGATGTACATCAGCTCGTCCTCGTCGCTGCAGATGTCGACGCCGACGACGTGGCCGTTGCGGTCGATGCCCTTGACGCTGATCACGCCCTGGCCGCCGCGGCCCTTGATCGGGTAGTCGGACAGCGGCGAGCGCTTGCCGTAGCCCTTCTCGCAGGCGGTGATCATCGTCGCATCGGGCTTCGCCGCGACGATCATCCCGACCACGCGGTCGTCGTCCATGAGCTTCATGCCGCGCACGCCGTAGCTGGTGCGCCCCATCGCGCGCACGGCGGCCTCGTCGAAGCGAATGGCCTGGCCGTCGCGACTGGCGAGCAGGATCGTGTCGCCGGGCCGGCACAGCCGCACGCCCACGACCTCGTTGCCGTCCTCGAGCAGGATCGCCCAGATGCCGTCGGTGCGCGGGCGCGAGAATTGCTCGAGCTTGGTCTTCTTGACGGTGCCGTCCTTCGTCGCGAAGAACACGCTCGACTCGTTGTCGAACGCGCGCACGCGCAGCACCGAGTTGACGTTCTCGCCGGTCTCGAGCGGCAGCAGGTTGCGGATCGAGCGGCCCTGGCTGGTGCGCTGGCCCTCGGGGAACTGGTAGACCTTCTGCCAGTAGACCTTGCCCTTGTTCGTGAAGAACAGCACGTGGTCGTGCGTGCTGGCGACGAAGAGCGAGCGCAACACGTCGCCCTCCTTCGACTCGGTCCCCTTCACTCCGCGGCCGCCGCGGCTCTGCGCGCGGTAGGTCTCCAGCGGCACGCGCTTGACGTAACCGTCGCGCGAGAACGTGCAGACCATCAGCTCTTCCTGGATCAGCTCCTCGATGTCGAAGGCGCCGTCCACCTCCTCGTTGCTGATCTCGGTGCGCCGCTCGTCGCCGTAGCGCTTGTCGAGCTCGTCGACGTCCTCGCGGATGATGCGGATCACGCGTTCCTCGCGGTTGAGGATGTCGGTGAGATCGGTGATCTCGGCGACCAGCGCGTTGAACTCCTCGAGCAGCTTCTCGCGCTCCAGGCCGGTCAAGCGGCCCAGGCGCATGTCGACGATCGCCTGCGCCTGCGCGAGCGACAGTCCGAAGCGCTGCATCAAGGCGCGCTTGGCGGAGTCGGTGTCGGCGCTGGCACGGATGATCTTGACGACCTCGTCGATGTTGTCGACCGCGATGCGCAGTCCCTCGACGATGTGCTTGCGCTCCTCGGCCTTGCGCAAGAGGTAGCGCGTGCGCCGCCGGATCACGTCCTTGCGGTGCGCGACGTAGGCCTCGAGCAGCGCCTTCAGCGTCAGCGTGCGCGGGCGCCCGTCGCTGATCGCGAGGTTGATGATCGAGAACGTGCTCTGCAGCGGCGTGTACTGCCAGAGCTGGTTGACGACGACCTGCGGGTCCTCGCCCTTCTTGAGCTCCACGCACAGGCGCAGCCCGTCGCGGTCGGATTCGTCGCGCACGTCGGCGATGCCGGTGATGCGCCCTTCCTTCACCACCTCGACGATCTTCTCGATGATCGCGAGCTTGCGGACCTGGTAGGGAATTTCCGTGAACACGATCTGCTGCTTCGTGCGCACGTCCTCGACGTGGTGCCGCGCGCGCACGAGCACGCGGCCGCGCCCGGTCGCGTAGGACTCGAGCATGCCGCGCCGCCCCATCAGGATTCCGCCGGTGGGGAAGTCGGGCCCCTTGACGTGCTCGCACAGCTCGGCGATCGACACGTCCGGCCGTTCGAGCAGCACGCGCAGCGCGGAGCAGACCTCGCGCAGGTTGTGCGGCGGCAGGCTGGTCGCCATGCCGACCGCGATGCCGTCCGAACCGTTGCAGATCAGGTTCGGGAAGCGGCTGGGGAGCACGACGGGCTCCATCAGGCGCTCGTCGTAGTTCGGCTGGTGGTCGACCGTCTCCTTGTCGAGGTCGGCCATCAGCTCGACCGTCGGCCCGGCCATCTTGGCCTCGGTGTAACGCATCGCGGCCGGCGGATCGCCGTCGATCGAGCCGAAGTTGCCCTGGCCGTCGATCAGCGGATAGCGCAGCGAGAACGTCTGCGCCATGCGCACCAAGGTCGGATAGATCACCGACTCGCCGTGCGGGTGGTACTCACCCGAGGTGTGGCCGGCGATGTTCGCGCACTTGCGGTACTTCGCGCTGGGGCGGAGCTTGAGATCGTTGAGCGCGACGAGGATGCGGCGCTGGCTGGGCTTGAGCCCGTCGCGCACGTCCGGCAGCGCGCGCGAGTGGATCACCGAGAGCGCGTAGTTGAGGTACGACTCGCTCATCTCGCGCTCGATCAGGCGCGGTTGAACGCGTCCCTGCGGCGCTGCGGGAGGGGGTGTCGTGGCTTCGGTCATCTGCTCTGTTTCCGGTCCGATTCCCAGGTGCGGTGGGACCGCTCATTGTCGCGGCGCAACGGGCTCGAATCCAGCATTTGCGGGCCGATCCGAGGGCCCCGGCGAGGCGCTCAGTATGATCCCGCGGATGCCCGCCGAACTCACCCCGCTCGCCCGCGCCCTCGGGCGCATCCCGACCGGCCTGTACCTCGTGACGACGCGCGACGGCGGCGCCGACGGCGCTCCCCAGGGCTTCGTCGGCTCGTTCCTGATGCAGGTCGGATTCGAGCCCCCGGTCGTGTGCGTCGCGATCAAGAAGGGGCGGCCCTACGTCGAGCAGATCCGTCGCAACGGCCGCTTCGGCGTGTCGATCCTCGACGCGGCGAGTCAGGGCGCGATGAAGGCTTTCTTCGGCAAATCACCCGACGGCAAGGGCCCGTTCGAAACGCTCGCCTTCGAGAAGGCTGCGCACGGATCGCCGGTGCTCTCGGACGCGCTCGCGTGGATCGAATGCAGGTTGCAGGGCGTGCACGACTGCGGTGATCACGAAGTCGTCTTCGGCGTGGTCGAATCCGGAGCGGCCGCCCGCGACAACGATCCCGCCGTGCATCTGCGCAAGAACGGGCTCGGCTACTGAAGCCGAGCGAGTTCGCTTCAGCGGCCCCGGCTGGCCGAGTCCGCTGCTTCGAGAAAGGCCCCGACGTCGTCGCCGGCGAAGCTGCGCTGATTCCACAGCAGGCCGTCCCAGGAGTCGTCCACGCCGTCAGGCCCGCGCGAATAGACGACGATGTCGACGAACGGCTCGGTCTGCGTGCAGACGTGGTACGAGTAGTTGCTCCCCCACGGGTCGGTCCAGCACGCGGCGGCGAGATGGGGCCGCGACCCGGACAGCAACCACGGCGCGAGCTCGGCGACGCCGCCGCGGCCGAGCTCACCGCGGTCGTAGTTGTAGACCGCATTGCCCTGCGCGCCGGGCGGGTAGGCGCCATGCTCGCTGTGATAGCGCGCCAGCGCCTCGACGATGGTCCGGCAGTCCTGTTGCGCGCGCGCGACGTCCTCGCGCACGAGCAGATCCGAGATGAGCGGCGCGGCCAACGGCCCCACGATTCCCGCAGCCAGCACGCACAGCGCGATCGCGACGGCGACCTCGCCCCGCACGAGCCCGCGCCGGCTCGGGCGCGCGAGTACACCAGTGTCGGATGCTGCGGTCATGTCGCGCGGAAGCGGCCGGCGACCCTGCCGCCGCCCTCAGTCTTCCATCGGCTCCCGCGCGGGCCGGCTTGAGCGCGCAGCCGCGTCCGCGGCCCGCAGGTACGGCGCCCACGAGCCCTCGACGTCGCGGAGTCGGCCGTCCAGGCGCCATGCGGCCCGCTGCGCTTCGCTCGCGCAGGCGGCGAGCTCGTCCGCCGCCGCGAGCAGGTCCCGC
>VGZE01000122.1 GCA_016872755.1 Planctomycetota bacterium | reverse complement strand
TGGGAGCCGGACTGGCCGGCGCGCCCACGGCCGTTCCGCGCGCTCGTGCGGGCGCGACGCAGCGCCGTCGACATGGATGGCCGTGGCCGGCTGTCGCGCGCGGACTTCGAGCGCATGCTCGGCGCGACGCTGCCGCGCAGCGGGCATCCGGCCTTCGCCGGGCTCTCAGGACCGTCTCGCGCGCACCTGTTGCTGTTCGTGCACCGTGTCGACGACCTCGCGCCGGGCCTGTACTTCTTCGCGCGCAGCACGGATGCCGGTACCCGTCTGCAGCGCCACGCGCGCCGCGAGTTCGCGTGGCGGCGCGTCGCGGATGCGCGCGGGCTCGAGCTCGTGTGCCTGCATGAAGGGGACTTGCGCGGCCTGGCGGCCGGCCTTTCGTGCGAGCAGGCCATTGCCGCCAACGGCGCCTTCGCGGCCGGCATGCTGTGCGAGTTCGATGCAGCGCTGTCCGAGTCCGGAGCGCGGGCCTACCCGCGCCTGTACTGGGAATGCGGTGCGCTCGGACAGGTGCTGTATCTGGAGGCCGAGGCAGCCGGCCTGCGCGCAACCGGGATCGGATGCTACTTCGACGACGGCGTGCACACGGTGCTCGGCCTGGGCGATACGTCGTTCCAGAGCCTGTACCACTTCACGGTCGGCAGCGCGGTCGACGATCCGCGGCTGACGACGCTGGCGGCCTATCCGGCTCCCGACGCGGGCTCGGGCGCCGACTCTTGACGGCGCTCAGGCGTGGGCGCCGGCCGGACGCCGACCGCGCGGCATGCGCACCTTGGGCAACGCGAGTCCCTGCGTCTCGAGGTACGAGGCGAGCGGCTTGCGCGCATCCGCCAGCGCGTGGCGCAGCAGCGAGTTGTTCTCTTCGGCCGCGGCATCGAGCCCCTTGTCGATCGCGCGGATCGAGGCGACCGCGAATTTTCCGGCCTCGGACTTCTTGATCTGCTTGGCCTTGGCGCGGTCCTGAACGCGCGCAATTTCCGCTTGCAAGTCGGCGATGATCTGTTCGGGACTACGACGAATGCGCTTTTCCTTCTGCAAGTCGGCGATGATCTGTTCGGGACTACGACGAATGCGCTTTTCCTTGGCCATGATCGTGAGCGTGCTGAAAGGAGGATTGGATGGAGGGGGAGGGTCTGCATTCCCGCGGCGCGCGCGGGTCGATTGGGGCGCAGAAGATGATCGAATTCGGACTCGGGCGCAAGGGGGAATCAGCCTGGCAGGGCCAGTCGATCGAACAGCCTGCGCACCGATGCATCGGCCTCCACGCTCGCCAACTGTCCGCGCTCGAACCAGCGCAATTGCAGCGACTCCTCGCTAAGCACCAACGCACGCTCGGACGGGGCCACGATCCGAAAACGAACGTCCAGATGCCAGTGCTCCGGTTCCTCTGCGCGAGCCGGGATCCGATGCGCGTCCAGATCGATCGGACGCGGATCGACGCACAGGTCCGGGATCCCGCTCTCCTCGACGGCCTCGCGCAGCGCGGCCGCGGGCAGGTTGGCGTCGCCGTCGACGTGTCCGCCCAGTTGCAGCCAGCGGCCGAGCTTCTTGTGCAGGCACAACAGGCCGCGCCGGCCATCGTGCGAAACGATCAGCGCCGAGGCGGTCAGGTGGCCGGTCAGGCAAGTGCGCCAGAGCGCATCGGGATGCTCGGCGCAGAACGCGAGGATCTGACGCTGGAACGCCGCCTGCTCTGGGTCTGGGGCGCGGAAGGCGCGAATCAGCCCTAGCGCGTGCTCGAGCTCGCTGCGCGGCGCGAGCCGGGGATCGCCGGCGGCGAGCAGGCGCGGGGACTCGCCGTCGCAGGCCATCGCTTCAGGCGCGCAACAGTTGCCGGTACTTGCCGGCCTTCGACTCGGCGCGCACGCCGCGCTTCTCCCGATCGGCCTTGCGCCACTCCGCATAGGACTCGTAGTCGCCGGGGAAGTAATTGACCTCGGCATTGCCCTCGAAAGCGAGGATGTGCGTCGCGACCCGATTCAGGAAATAGCGGTCGTGGCTGACGACGATGGCCGAGCCCGGATACTCCTGGATCGCCTCCTCGAGCACGCGCAGCGTCTCCAGATCGAGGTCGTTGGTCGGCTCGTCCATGATGATCACGTTGGCGGGCTCGCGCAGCATCTTCGCCAGCAGCACGCGGTTGCGCATGCCGCCCGAGCACTCGCCGAGCAGCTTCTGCTGATCCTCGCCCTTGAAATTGAAGCGCGCGACGTAGGCGCGTCCGTCCAGCGTCTTGCCGCCGAACGGGATCAGCACATTGCCTTCGCAGATGTTGTCGTAGACGCTCTTCTCGTCGTCGAGGATCGCGCGTGACTGGTCGAGGTAGCGCAGCTTGACCGTCGAGCCGATCGTGACCTTGCCCTTGTCCGGCTGCTCCTGACCGAGAATCATCCGCAGCATCGTCGTCTTGCCCATGCCGTTGGCGCCGACGACGCCGAGGATGCCGCCCGGCGGCATCTCGAAGGTCAGGTCCTTCATCAGCACGCGCTCGCCGAAAGACTTGCTCACGCGGTCGAACTGGATCACCTTGTCGCCCAGGCGCGGGCCGGGCGGGATGCGCAGCTCCAGTTCCTCGAGCTGCTGGTCGGCGCGCTGCTCGACCAGTTCCTTGTAGCGCGCCATGCGCGACTTGGAGCGCGTCGTGCGCGCCTTGGGCGTCTTGCGGATCCACTCCAGCTCGCGCGCGATGACCTTCTCGCGCGCCGCGTCCTGGCCGCGCTTGGTTTCGAGTTTCTTCTGCTTGAGCTCGAGGTAGCGGCTGTAGTTGCCCTCGTACGGGATGGTCTTGCCGCGCTCGATCTCGAGCATCCAGCCGACCACGTTGTCGAGGAAGTAGCGGTCGTGCGTGATCAGGATCACCGTGCCGTGGTAGTCGCGCAGGTGGTGCTCGAGCCACTCGACCGTGTCGGCGTCGAGGTGGTTGGTCGGCTCGTCGAGCAGCAGGATGTCCGGGTGCGAGATCAACAGCTTGCACAGCGCGACGCGCCGGCGCTCGCCGCCCGAGAGCTTGCGCACGTCGGCGTCCATCGGCGGCAGCTTGAGCGCCTCGGCGGCCTGCTCGAGGCGGCTGTCGAGCTCCCACACCTCGTGGTGTTCCATCTGCTCGGACAGGTGCATGAACTCCTCGCCCATGTCGCCTTCCTCGGCCAGCTTCTCGTAGCGCGCCTGCAGCTCGAGCAGCGGCCTGACCGCCTCCTTCAGGTTGCCCTCGACGCTGAGCTCCTCGTGGAGCGGCGGCTCCTGCGACAAGTAGCCGATCGACAGCTCACCGATCGGCTTGGCCACGCCCTCGAACTGCTTGTCCTCGCCCGCGATGATCCGCAGCAGCGTCGACTTGCCCGCGCCATTGGCGCCGATCATGCCGATCTTGGCACCCTCGAGGAACGCAAGGGTGATGTTGTCGAGCACCTTGCGCTGCCCGAAGTACTTCGACAGCTCTTGCAGTTGGTAGATGATCTTGTCGGCCATTGCGGGCGAAAAGGATAGCGCGTATCCGCTGGCGCGGCCATCGACTCCCGGCGCTACCATCTGCGCTTTCCGCCGCGTTCCTCCATGCCGACCTCCACCGCCTCGATCCTCGCCTCACTCGACCTTTCCTCCGAGACTCCCGGCGTCTACGACGGCCGTTGGAAGAGGGGCAAGGGCGCGACCATCACGAGTTTCAACCCCGCCACGGGCAAGCCGATCGCGCGCGTCTCCGGCGCGACCCGCGCACAGTATGACGAGGTCGCCGCCGCGGCCCAGGCGGCCTTCCTGCGCTGGCGCGAAGTGCCGGCACCCAAGCGCGGTGAGCTCGTGCGCCGCATCGGCAACGAATTCCGCACGCACAAGGACGCGCTCGGCGCGCTCGTCACGCTCGAGGTCGGCAAGATCCTGCAGGAAGGCCTGGGCGAGGTGCAGGAGGCGATCGACATCGCCGACTTCGCGGTCGGCCAGTCGCGCATGCTGTACGGCCTCTCGTTGCACTCGGAGCGGCCGGCCCATGCGATGCGCGAGCAGTGGCACCCGCTCGGGCCGGTCGGCATCGTGACCGCCTTCAATTTCCCGGTCGCCGTGTGGGCCTGGAACTCGATGCTCGCGCTGGTGTGCGGCGACGCCTGCGTGTGGAAGCCCTCCGAACACGCGCCGCTTGCGGCGATCGCCGCGACGAAGATCGCCGCGCGCGTGCTGGAGCCCGAGGGCTTCGGTGCGCTGGTCGGCCTGTGCTGCGGCTCGGTCGACGAGGTGGCGACGCCGCTGGTCGACGACCACCGTCTGCCGCTCGTGTCGTTCACCGGCTCGAGCGCGGTCGGCGGCCGGGTCGGCGCGCGCGTCGCGGCCCGCTTCGGCCGCGCGCTGCTCGAGCTCGGCGGCAACAACGCGATCGTGCTGCTGGAGGACGCCGACCTCGACCTGGCCCTGCCCGCGATCCTGTTCGGGGCGGTCGGCACGGCGGGCCAACGCTGCACGACGACGCGGCGGCTGCTCGTGCACCGCTCGCTGCAGAAGGAGGTCGAGCGGCGCCTGGTCAAGGCCTACGCCGGCATCCGCATCGGCGATCCGCTCGCGAAGGGCACCCTGTGCGGGCCGCTGATCAGCGGCGCCGCCGTCGAGGCGATGCAGCGCGCGCTGGCCGACGCGCGCGCCGAGGGCGGGACGCTGCTGTGCGGCGGCGAGCCCGTCGCGCAGAAGGGGGCGCTCGCCGGCGGCCACTGGGTGCAGCCGGCGATCGTGCGCGCGAAGAACTCGTTCCGCGCGGTGCAGCGCGAAACCTTCGCACCGATCCTGTACGTGATCCCGTTCGACACGCTGGAGGAGGCGATCGCGCTGCACAACGGCGTGCCGCAGGGCCTGTCGAGCGCGGTCTTCACGCTGAACCTGCGCCACGCCGAGCGCTTTCTGTCCTGCGCGGGCTCCGACTGCGGCATCGCCAACGTCAACATCGGCACCAGCGGCGCCGAGATCGGCGGCGCCTTCGGCGGCGAGAAGGAGACCGGCGGCGGCCGCGAGTCGGGCTCGGACGCGTGGAAGGCCTACATGCGCCGGCAGACGAACACGATCAACTGGTCGCGCGAATTGCCGCTCGCGCAGGGGATCGTGTTCGGCTGAACGCGGCGCCGGCCTCAGGGCTTCTCGTAGGCGCCCAGGTCGATCGCGGGACCGATCACGCGCGGCAGTCCGTCGAGATCGAGCTCGCCCGGAACCGGCACGTACAGCGGATCGCCGGCGTCGATGCACGGTGAGGCCGCCAGCGGGTGGTAGTCGCCGCTCGCGGAGGCCGCGAAGAGCGGATCCAGCGCGATCAAGCCCAGGCCGACGGCGAGCTGCGGCGAACCGCCGCCGAGGAACACACCCGCCGTGCCGCCCTGGAGGTCCGTGTACGCGAGGTCGATCAGGCACGGACCGACGGCCTGCAGCGACGGCGTCGCGGCGCCGAGCTCGTCCAGCGGATTCCACAGGATCGAGTTGCGCACGAGGATCTGCGCGCTCCCGCGCAGCGCGGCATGCGCGCCTTGATTGGCGCTGTTGCCGACCAGCGTGCAGCCGTACAGCTCGACGCGCGCACTCAGGTCGGCGAAGATCGCGCCGCCCTCGGAATCGTACAGCGAGCTGCTGGCCCACGAGCGGCACGCGTTGCGCGCGAACAGCGAGTCGCGCACGACGACCGTGGTCAGCCCCTTCGCGAGCAGTGCCGCGCCGCGCGCGTTGCCGTTGGATTCCCTGCGGTTGTCGAGGAACGAGCAGCGCTCGATCGTCAGCGCGAGCGGGACGCTGCTCTCGTTGTACGCCTCGACCCCCGTCGAGAACTCGAAGTTCGAGTAGGCGTTGTTGTGCTGGAACAGGCAATCGCGCAGCCGGACGTGGGTCGGCAGCAGCGCCGGGCCGATCGTGACGAACAGCGTGCTCTGCGAGCCGGTCTGCTGATTCTCGACGAAGCGGCAACGCTCGAAGGTCGGGCTGCTGGACTGCACGTAGATGCCGCGCAGCCGCCGCAGGGTCAGATCGGTCACGGTCCACTGGGCGCTGGTGGGTGGCGACCCGGCTGGGGCCGACATGTCCCAGCCGTACAGGTCCAGCCCGTCGACCACGCAGGTTTGCGCGTTCTGCCCGCGCAGCGTGACCTGCTTGCCGGCGGCGAGCGACAGATAGCCGTTGCCCAGTCCCGCGTAGATACCCGGCAAGAGCAGGATCGTGTCGCCATGCTGCGCGGCGTCGACGGCCTGCTGGAGCGTCGCGTACTGCGTCGGGACGACCTTCAGCGCGCATTCGTCGGGGATGGAATCGCCGTTCTGGTCCTGGCTGGTCCCCGCACTGATGTCGCAGGCATCCGGCACGCCGTTCTGATTGCAGTCACCGGCTTGGCCGCTCGCCACATCGCACGCGTCGGGCATGCCGTTGCCGTTGCAATCGGGGCTCGTGCCCGCGGCGAGATCGCAGGCGTCGAGCACGCCGTTCGCATCGCAATCCGCCGCTCCCGACGCGAGCTCGGCGGAGTCGAAGACGTTGTTGCCGTCGCAATCGTCGAGCGCCAGCGCGGAATCCACGAGCAGCAGCGTGGCGGGGGAGCTCAGGAAGTCCGGCCCCAGGGTCGACGGATGCACGCACAGCGCTTGCGCGTGCGCGAAGGCCGCCTCGACGCCGCTGCCCAGGTCCTGGATCGGAACCGCGAAGGCGAGCTGCCCCGAGCTCGGGATGACGCCCAGGAACAGGACCGTGAACGGCGCGGCCGGCAACAAGAGCCCGTTGAGCGTCGGCAGCCACAGCGGTTGCAACTGTCCGGAGATCACGGCGAACGCGAACTCGCCCGCGGCGCCGCCGACGACGAGGGAAAGGTTCTGCGCCTCCGCGACCGGCGCGGACAAACGCAGCACGTGTGAGCCGCCGGGCAGCACCGTCAGGCCGCTGCCGCTGACCGACGGGCCCGCGGGGCCGAACGAGCACGACGGAAAGCCGCTCGCCGGTATCCCCGGCACGCCCCCGGGGCCGCCGCTGAACGTGCTATCGAGCGCGTGCGCGGTCGAGGCGACGAGCGCCAGCCCAGCGCCTCCCGGGCCGCCGTCGAAGCAGAAGGTCCCGAGCAGAGTGCCACCGTAAAGGCCCTGGCCGCCAAGGCAGGCTGTGCCGGAGATGAAGGCGACGCAGTCGGTGAGCGCGACGGCCGGCTCGCCCAGATCGCCCTGGATCGCGCACTCGTAGAGCGCGACTCCGCTCGCCACGGCCGTGAGGCCCCTGCCGATCGTGCCCTCGGTGAAGAGCGCCTGTCCGACGGAGTCGATCGAGCAGTCCTGCGTGATCACGCAGTCCTCGAGCGCGACGACTCCCGGCGCGCCGCTGAGTTCGACGCGCGCCAGATTCAGGCCGTGCAGCAGCGCGTCGGGACGAACGAGCCGGCGCCGACGTGCACGGAGCCCTTGCCGACGGCGACGATGCGCAACGGCTTCGAGAGCGTGAAAGGCGGATAGCTGCCGGCCTCGACCAGCACCAGGTCGCCCGGCTGAGCGACGTCGATGGCCGACTGGATCGTGACGAGCGCCGCAGGCTGCGTGTCGTCGACGATCCACGTCTGTTGCGCCTCGATCCACCCCACGGGCGCGGCGAGCGCGAGGATGCGGAGCAGGAAGCCACGGAATTCGCAGAGATCCGAGAGTGCGAGCGGCATGCGAAACTCCTCGTGTGATCGTGTGTCGGTTGGAACGGGGTGCGAGCCCCGCTCCAAGCCTCAGAGGGCAGGCCCAGGCTGTCAAGGCCAGGCGCGCTGATAGAAGCGCATCAGCGCTGGCCAGGCGCGCCGGCGGGCCGCAAGCCGTGCGCCCGGTCGAGCCGCTCCAACTCGCCCTGCACTCCCATGCGGGCCAGAGCATGGTCGAGCTTGGCTCGCAACGCCTGGAAATGCAGCGGTAGCACGAGCGCGTAGCTCTCGCCGCACAGCGGCCGATCACGCAGCGCCAAGCGGCCGCCCGAGGCCTCGGCGCGCGCGCGCGCGGCCGGCTCGTCCATCGCGATCGCGAACAGCTCGCCCGCCTCCAGGCGCTCGATCGAGGTGCGATCGTCCTTGGCGGCGCTGACGAGCTCGGCCTGCGGCGCATGCAGCCGGATCGCGCGCTCGGCGGTCGTGCCTGCGCCGCCGTAGAGCTTCGCGCCCGGCGCGAGCGCCTGATCGAGCGTCGCATCGTTGCGCTGCAGCAGCACGATCGCCGTGTTGAAGTAGGGTTGGGTGAACGAGACCCTCTCGGCGCGCTCGGGGGTGATGCCGATCGTCGCGCATACGACGTCGACCTCGCCGCGCTCGACGGCCGGCAGCAGTTCGTCGAAGGGCATGCGCACCCACTCGAGCTCGCGACCGATACGGCGCGCGAGCTCGGCCATCATCTCGACGTCGCGACCGGCCGGAGTTCCAGCTGCATCGACGTAGGCGAAGGGCCGATTGTCGAGGTCGGAGGCGACGCGCAGCGCGGGTTCATCCGTTGACGAAAGGCCGCGACACCCCAAGCCCACGAGAAGCGCGATCAAGGCGCCGACGAGTTGCGACCGCCGAACAGGGGGGAGAGTACTCAGCGCGGAGTTCTGCATCGGGGAGATCGGCTAGTCGTGTACGGGCAGCACCGGCTGCGCCTGCGGGTCGAAGTCGCCTTCGATCGGCATGCACAGCCCCTCGCGGAACCACTCGAGCGCGTCGGCGGGCAGCAGGGCCTCGACGCGCAGCACGCCCGCGCGCGGCACGAAGTAACCAGCCTCGAAGTAGCGCGAGCGGAAGGTCCAGCCGGCCGCGCGGAAGAAGATCGGCCGCAGTTTGGGGCCGAGCCCGAGGCCCTGCTCGAACATGTCGATGCCCGGCGGGTTGTAGGGCGTCACGCGCAGCCCGGCGCTGATCGCGGCTCCCTCGACCACGGCCGGGCGCAGTTCGGTCGGCACGCCCTGCAACAGCCGCGCGAGCGTGTCGGGAGCGCGTTGTCGCCGCAGCCACAGCACGGCCGCCTGCATGGCGAGTTCGCGACCGGCGCCGCGCCACAACCACGTGCGCTCCTGCGGCGAGAGCAGCGCCGCGAGCGCCTCGTCCGCGTCATAGCGCCGGGCACGCGCGAGCCAGCCGCCGAGTTCGGCGAGTCGAACGCGGCGCGCGCCGTCGGCCGGCAGCAGCAGCGCGCGTTCGATCTGCGCGCGCAGCTCGGCCGGCGTGATCGCCGCATCGATGCGCGCTCCCTCCAGGGCCAGCGGACGCACGGCGAGCCAGTTCGGATCGAGCTCCCGCGCGAGCTCCCAGGTGCGCTCGGGCACGCCCGCGCCGGCATGGCGCAGGTGGAATCCGAAGCCGGGCACGTCGATCCCGCGCGCGCGCGGCTCGCGCGTGACCTGTAGCGGATCCGACAGCGCAATCACGCCGAGCAGGCCAGCGCCGACCGGCAGGAGTCCCTGGATCCAGAAGGCCGGGCGCGCGAGGAGCGCGGCGAGCGCGCGCGCCCCGTACACGATCCACAGCGCGAGCGCGGGCCAGAACGGCATCAGGTAGCGGCTGCCGATGCCGTCGAGCGTGTTGTCGAAGTTGAGCTCGAAATCGGTCAGCGCGTGCGCGATCGAGTAGCACAACGGGTGCGCGAGCGCGTAGAGCGCGAGCGGCTCGCGGCGCCACGCGCGCGCCAAGGTCGCGAGCAGGCCGACGAGCAGGCAGGCCGCCACGATCCACGACAGCCAGCCGCCGCCCTGCTCCTCGTACAGCCAGGAGCGGCGCAGTCCGTCCGGCACCAACGTCGTGAACTTGTCCCAGGCCGCGCCGAGATCGGTGAACTGCAGGTGATCCTCGGGCTTGGACGCCACCAGCTTGCCCTGGGTGGACAGGAGCGGAATCAGCGCGAGCAGGGGCGCGGCGGCCGGGAAGAAGAACCACGAGCGCGCGCGCAGCGGAAAACGCGGATCGAGCATCAGCCAGGCCAGCGCGATGGCCGGCAGCGCCACCACGAACTGCAGGCTGAACAGCACGCCGCAGCCGCACACGGCGCCCAACGCGAGCGCGCGCGCGGCGCTCAAGC
>VGZE01000121.1 GCA_016872755.1 Planctomycetota bacterium | reverse complement strand
CACGAGGTCGCGCGCGGCGTCGCGCGCACGCTCGGCTGCGAGCGGCTGCTGCTCGTGCACGCGCCGACCGGAACCGGAAAGACCCTCGCCTACCTGGTGCCGGTGATGATCTGGGCGCTGCGCTCGCGCGTGCGCGTCGGGATCGCGACGTTCACGCGAGCGCTGCAGGAGCAGGCCATGGAGCGCGACGTGCCCGTCGCGCTGCGCGCGCTCGAGGAGGCCGGCGCCGGCGGCCTGCCCGAGGTCGCGATGCTCAAGGGCCGCGCGAACTACCTGTGCTGGCGTGCACTCGCCACGCAGGCCCCCGAGGCCGCCGACAGCGCGGGCTGGTGGCTGGCCTGGCTGCAACTGGCGATGTTCGGATTCCACGACCGCGACGGCGATCTCGATCGCTTCGGAACGCGCTGCCTGCTACCGGGCGGCAAGGGGGCGGCAGCCTCGCGCGAGCTCGAGCGCCTGCTGGCCGAGGTGCGCGCGAGGGTTTCCTGCTGCACGAGCAAGGAGGACCGCGAGACCTGCGCGGCCGAGGCCGCGCGCCGGCGCGCCGAGCGCTCGCACGTCGTGATCACGAATCACTCGTTCGCGCTCGCGCGACGCGAGTTCTTCCGCCACCTCGTCTTCGACGAGTGCGAGCACCTGCACGACCAGGCGCGCAGCGCGTTCTCCAGCGAGGTCGCCTTGCGCGACGTGCGCGAGACGCTGCTGCAGTTGCGCCGGCCCAAGGGTCCGCCCGAGCGCTCACCGCTCACGCGCATCGAGCGCGCGGCCCCCACGGGCGGCGAGGCGAGCGCATGTGCCGGGAAGGCCCTGCTCGCGCACGAACGGGCCAGCGCGGCGCTCACGGCGCTGGACGCGGCACTGTTCGACTTCCGGGCCTGGCGCGAAGATGCGCTGCGCTCGCGCGAGGAGAAGGACAGCCATTCGCTGTTGCGCGAGTACGCGCTCTCCGCGGAAGGCGCGCCGGTGCTCGAAGCGCAGGCGGTGCTGTCGAAGGAACTCGATGAACTCGGGGCGTGCCTGGCGCAGCTGTCCGAGCACCTGGAACTGCTGCCGATACGCGGCGCCGGCAGGCTGCGCCGCGCGCTCGATCTCGCGCGCGGGCGCCTGCTCGAACTGCTCGAGGGCATCCTGGCCTGGATTCCGCGGCAGGAGGGGCTCCCTTGTTTCGCGCCGGAGACCTTCTACGACGCGGAAAGCGACGGCGGCGGAGAAAGCGTGCTCGTCGCGCGCGTGTTGCTGCCGCACGAGTATCTGGGCCGCGCGTACTTCCCCGATCTCGACAGCGCCGTCTGCATCTCCGCGACGACCTGGCTGCGGGGCGGCTTCGAGCTGTCCGCGCGCTACCTGGGGCTGTGGCGAGCCGCCCATCCCGCCGAGAACGAACAGCGAGTGCCCGAGACGCTGGAGTACCTGCGCACGCCGGAGATCTTCGACTACGGACGCGTGCTCGTGCTCGTGCCGCGCGATGCTCCACTGCCGTCGTTGCAGGGCGGCGCGCCGTACTCCCAGTACGTGCAGCAGTTCGTCGCGCACCTGGCGGAGCGAACGCGCGGACGCATGCTCGTGCTGTTCACGAACGCGGATGCCTGCGTCGGCGCCGGGCGGCGGCTGGCGCCGTTCTTCGCCGCGCGCGGGATTCCGTTCTGGTATCAGCGCATGCCCGGCACCGGCAAGGAAGAGCTGGCGGAGCTGTTCCGCGAGCGGCGCGACTCGGTGCTGTTGGGACTCGACACCTTCTGGTACGGCGCCGACTTCCCGGGTGAGACGCTCGAGTACCTGGTCCTGGTGCGCCTGCCCTACGGCGTGCCCGATCGCTATCACCACGCGCAGTGCGCGAGCATCGGCGCCGACGAGCAGCGCCGGACGATCTACATGCCGCGCGCGCTGGCCAAGTTCCGGCAGGGTTTCGGGCGCCTGATGCGGCGCGAGACCGATCGCGGCTGCGTGTTCGTGCTGGACGGTCGGGCGCTCGAGCCGCGGCATCGCGTGTTCCTGTCCGAACTGCCGCTGCAGCAGCTCGCGGCGAGCCCCGAGCAGCTCGCGCGGTTCGTGCGACAGGATTCCGACACCTGCGTGCGTGAGGCGCTCTTGCACATGGGGCGCTGGGACGAGGTGCGTGAGCGCGGGCTCGACCGACCGCTGCGCGAAACGGCGCTCGACGCGGGTTCGGCACCGCGCGCGGCTCCGAACGCGGAAGGCGATGTCCCGTTCTGAGGTCGCGAAGATGAGCGAGTCGACGGCACTGCCGGGCTGGACCGAGATCCTCGTGCTTGCGCCGCTGGAGTGGCTGGAGCTGGTTGGCGAGCAGATCTGCAGCGCGACGTGCGCGAGCGTCGCATACGGCCCGCCTTCGCTCGGCACGCCCAAGGCCAGGGCCGGCTGCGACTACGTGCGGGCGTACGTGATCGACAGCATGGACACGGCCGCATGGCGCGCAGCGCTGCAGGCGCGTGTCGCGGCGCTGGCGAGCTTGACCGGCGCCCCGGAGCTAGCCGGCCTGGAGCTGCGCTTCCGGCGCCTGCCGCCGGAAGACTATGCGCGCTCGTGGGAGAAGGTGTGGCGCCCGTTTCGCGTCGGACGGCTCGCCGTCTTGCGCCCGACCGACTCCCGGACGCCACGGCCGGGCGAGATCGACTTGCGACTGGAACCCGGCGCGGTCTTCGGAACGGGCCGCCACGCGACGACGCGACTCTGCCTGGGGCTTTTGCAGCGGAGCGTGCGCGCCGGCGATCGCGTCCTCGACGCCGGCACGGGCACGGGGCTGCTCGCGGTCGCGGCCTGCAAGCTCGGTGCGCGCTCGGCGCTGGGCTTCGACATCGACCCGGCCTCAGTGCCGCATGCGCGGCACCTGGCCGCGAGCAACGGCTGCTTGGAGCGCACGACCTGGCGTTGCGGCGGCTTCGAGGTGTTGACGCGCGAGGATCGGTCCTTCGACGGCGTGATCGCGAACATCTACTCCGACATCCTGCAGGCGCACGCGCAGGAACTGGGCGAGCGACTGCGGCCGGAGGGCTGGTTCGTGTTCTCAGGCGTGCCCGAGGCTCACGCGCTCGCGACGCGCGCGGCCTTCGAGTCCGCCGGCCTGCGCGTGAGCGAGGAGCTCGTGCGCGGCCGCTGGCATGCGTTCGCGGGTCGCGCTTGCTAGCGGAAGAACACCCAGGTCACGACCAGGAAGATCGGAATCAGGATCCCAAAGGACCAAGCCATGTACCCGAAGAAGCTCGGCATGCGGACCTTGTTCTCCTCCGCGATGGCCTTGACCATGAAGTTCGGGCCGTTGCCGATGTAGGTGTTCGCGCCCATGAACACGCTGCCGCACGAGATCGCCGCGAGCAGCATCTCCGCGCCGGGCCCCTTCTCGATGAACGGCGCGAGGAAGGACCCCTCGGCCGGCACGCCAAGCTTGCCCGCGGCCGTCGCGGTGAACGTCAGATACGTGGGCGCGTTGTCGAGGAAGCTGGAGAGCATGCCGGACATCCAGAAGTACTGCCACGGCTCGCTGGCCGTGAAACCCTGGCCGAAGACTTGGCGCGTGCCCTGTCCCCAGGAGTTGAGGATCAGCAGCGCCGGCGCCATCGTCACGAAGATGCCGGCGAACAGGATCGCAACCTCGGCGATCGGTCCCCAGGTGAATTTGTTGTTCGCGCGGTTGGTCGACTGAGTCGTGAACCAGGCCGCGGCGCAGACCGCCAACATGGCGGCTTCCGGGGCCCCCATCGGCCAGGGCTTGCCGCCGGTGCCGATGCCCTCGCCCGACGCGTAGATCACGCCGACGATCGCGAGCAGCCACACGAAGTTCAGCATGCCGTCGATGCGGAACGGCTCGTGCTCCATCACGCGCTCGAGCTGCGGACCGGCGCGGCGCTTCTCCTCCTGGTTCAGCACGCGCTGGTCCCAGATGTTGAAGACCACGAGCAGGATCACGTTCACCAGCGCCCACTCCTTCCACAGCTGCAGCGTCCAGTCGAACGGCACGCCCTTGAGGAAACCGAGATAGAGCGGCGGATCGCCCAGCGGGGTCAGCAACCCTCCGCAATTGCTCACCGCGAAGATGAAGAAGATCACGATGTGCGTCGTCTTCTCGCGGCTCTTGTTCGCGCGCAACAGCGGGCGGATCAGCAGCATCGAGGCCCCGGTCGTGCCGATGAAACTCGCCAGGCCGGCGCCGATCGCCAGGATGGCCGTGTTCACGAGCGGCGTGCCCGACAGCGAGCCGCGGATGTAGATGCCGCCCGTGATCACGAACAGCGAGCCGAGGAGCACGACGAAGGACACGTACTCGTGCAGCTTCTCGCCCAGCACGTGGCCTCCGGCGGCTCCGTGCGCGAACAGCAGGTAGGCCGCCACGGGAACCGCGAAGAGCGCGGCCACGAGGGCGCGATTGCGGTTGTGCTCCCACCAGTGGTGCGCCACCAGGGGCAGCACGGCGATCGAGAGCAGGATCCCGAGGAACGGGATCACGGTCCATAGGCCGAGCGTTGCTCCCATGTCGGCCGCCGGGGCCGCGCTAGGAGCGGCCAGCGATACGGTGGGCAGCAGGGCCAGGGCGAGCGCTGCCGCCGACATCCGGGGGAGACGCGGAGGCGAGGTGAGGAGCTTCATGAGATAGGCAACCATCGGTGGGAACCGCCTTCGGGTTGAGTCCCAGGATCCGGACAGCCATGTCGCGGGAGAGCGGAATCGACGCGGGATCGCGATGGGACCGCGCGAGCGCCGCGAGCATGCCTGCGAGCCCGCGCTGGTTTCTACGAGGTTGCTTTGGTCATTGCGCACCCCGTTGGCGGATCCGGCGCTCAGTCGCTTTCGGTCAGCACTCGAGCGTCGACGACCGGGCGAACACTGCCGTGGTCGGCCGCCGCGGTCAGCCAGCCACGCGCGTGGATCAGCGTGGGATCGGCATCGTGCTCGTCGATCAAGTAGGCCCGCACGGCCTCGGCGCGCTCGAGCGCCAGGCGGGCGCTGCGGGCGTCGTCGGCATCGGCCTCGCCGTGGCCCTCGAGCACGAGCCGGCGCTTCCCGCCCGGCAGCAGCGTCGGCGCCATCAGATCGAGATAGTGCTTCGCCTTGGAGTCGAGTTCGGCCGTGCCGGGCGTGAAGATCGCGACGGACGGTTGCACGATCTCGAAGCGCGGCTCGAGCGCGTCCGCGGATGCGGCCCTCAACACCTCGAGCGCGGTCGCCTCGTCGTAGCCCTCTGCGGCGAGCGCGAGATCGTCCACCTGCGGCAGGCCGAAGCGTGAGCGGGCCTCGTTGTAGATGACGAGCTTCTCGCTGTTGCTCATCAGCCCGGGCATGCCGAGCGACTTGAGCCTGATGACGAACGCCCCGGACCCGCTCGCCAGCAGGGCGAAGTCGCGCTGGCGCGCCATCGAGACGAGCAGGATGAAGAACGTCAGGATCAGCGTCATCATGTCGCCGAACGAGACGAGCCAGGCCGGGATGGTTGGTTTCGGGTCCTCTTGGAAGGCCATCTGGACCTACTTGTCCGAGCGCATTTCGAGCGCGTTCGAGCGGGCGAAGGAGGGGGCCTGCACGCGCACCTGCACGGTGCGCTGGTCCCAGTCGGAACTCGCCGTGTTCAAGGTGCGCTGGTACTTGCGACCGAGCTCGACCTGAACGAGCGCGGGGGGGAACTTGCCGGTCTCCAGCAGGGCCTCGGCCGTCGACCGAGCGCGCTCGAAGGCGAGCGACCTGCGCTCGTCGGTGCCGCCTTCCGCGGAATCGGCGAATCCGGAGACAACGACGACGGACGGGTAGTGCTGGAGCACGTCGGCCAGGTTGCCCAACGACTTGCGCAGTGCCAGTGGAACGATCGACGAACCGGATTCGAAGGCCCCCTCCTCGGCAAAGGAGATCAACAGGCCGTCTCCGAGGTTGGTGAGATCCGCCTCGCAGTGCCCTGGCGCTGCCTTGAGCCCCATCTCCGCGACGTCCTTCGCCAGTCCCTCCGGCGGGCGCGTGTGCTTCTGAGACGAGCCGCGCACGAGGAAGTCGATCGTCAGCGGGTCGGGTGACTTGTCCCAGCCCGTGGGGACACGCTTGGGAGAAACGACGCCGCCCATGCCCTGGAAGAGGCTGTTGTGCGTGGTGCGCAGCGCGTCCTCCGGCTCCATCGTGGAGAAGGACATCAGCATCACGAAGAACGTGACCAGCAGCGAAACCATGTCCGAGAAGGTCACGATCCACTCCGGCGCTCCAACCGGCGGATCTTCCTTGAATGCCTGTTTTCCCATCGCCCCGAGTCCCCGGGGTCAGGCCGCCATGGTCGCGCGAACGCGCGGCGCGACGAAGCTGCCGAGTTTCTGCTTGATCAGGGCCGGCTTCTCGCCCTTCTGCAGCAGCATGATCCCCTCGATGATGAAGTAATTGATCTGGGCTTCCTGCTTGGAGCGCACGTCCAGCTTCGCCGCCAGCGGCATGAACACGACGTTCGCGGCCACGGCGCCGTAGAACGTGGTCAAGAGCGCAACGGCCATGCCCGAGCCGATCGCGGACGGATCGGACATGTTCGCGAGCATCTGGACGAGCCCCACGAGGGTCCCGATCATCCCGAAGGCCGGCCCATACGTGCCCATCGTCTCGAGCATCTTCTTCCCGTTCGAGTGACGCGCACGCATGTTGTCGAGATCCGCCTCGAGGATCTCGCGGATCGTCTCGGCCGGGAAGCCGTCGATCGCCAACTGCACGCCCTTGACGAGGAAGGGATCCTCGACCTTCTTCACTTCTTCTTCGAGCGCGAGCAGCCCGCTCTTCCTCGCCAGCGTCGAGAACTCGACGATCGTGGCGATCGTCTTCTTCGAATCGCGCGGCTTGAACAGGAACGCGCGCATGAACACCTTCGCGAAGTCCTTGATGTCTTCCATCGGGAAGCACATCAGCGTCACGAAGATCGACCCGCCACCGACCATCAGGACGGAGGGCGTGTCCCAGAACAGCATCAGGCTGCCCCCGATCAGGATCGAGTAGAGCAGCAGGCCGATCGCCGCGAAGATGCCGATGAGGCTGGTGAGGTCCAAGGTAGGAGCGGGGCCGGGGGAACGTCGGGCGAATTGCCCACGAATGCGACCCTTATCGATCGCCCCGACCATCCCCTTGAGCCGCCCCCCCGGTGCGAGCCAAGAGCCCGGGGCAGGGTGCCCTTGGGCACCAACGCGCCCTCACCCGTGCAGCAGGCCCGCGGCGGCCAGGCCGGCGAACACCGTGCCTAGCAGGGCTTCGCCGGCGATGAATCCCGAAGCCAGCGGGATCAGGTACTTCTCGGCAGTCTGCGGACTCGAGCGCTGCCAAATCTCGCCAACGATGCCACCGAGGGCCATCGTTGCGACGACGCTGAACGGCACCAGCATGCCGATCCCCATGCCCGTCGGCGACGGCAACAGCCGACGCAGCTCCGCCTTCTGCTCCAGGACCGTCAGCAGGATCCCCAGCAGCGTGAACACGATCAGCGCGACGAACGCGCTCTGTGGCACGGCCTCGACGCCGCCGGCGAGGATCTTGGCGAAGCCCTCCCACTTCTTGGAGATCGGCGAAGTCAGCGTGCCGGCCTGCACTTCGGGCCGCAACAGCGGATAGATCAGCGATACCGCGAGAGCGCCGACCGGGATCGCCATCAACTGGATGTAGGTCAGGTAGCGCGGCGTCGTCCCGAGGATGTGGCCGGCCTTGTAGTCCTGCATCAGGCCTTCCGATTCCGCGCAGACCGAACCGGTGACGCCGCTCGCGACCATGTTCGCGCTGATGTCGCCGGGCTTGATCATCCCGAACACGCCCTGCATCAGGTTCGACAGCGCGCTGATCGGACCCCAATTCGTCTCCCCCAGCACGCGCAGGCCGACCAGCATCAGCGGCAGGCTGAGCACGATGGCGAGGGCGGTCTGCCACCAGGCCTGCCCGAGGCTGTAGTGCTGGAACGCGATCAGGCCGACGGCCAGCACCGGCACGCCGATGGCCACCCAACGCAGCGGAAAGTCGCGCGCGTCCGAAGTGGGCCCGGTCAGTTGCTGGAACGTGCGCCGCAGCACCTTCCACTTCAGGAAAAGCGCCGTCAGGCCGCCGGCCGTGAGCATGCCCGTGGCCGGCCACATCACCCACAGCAGCACGTCGTTGCGCTTCCAGCCTTCCTTCAGGATCGCGTGCTCGACGAGATAGCTCGGCGTGATGCACCAGGCGAGGATGCCGCCGACGATCATGCTCAGCGTCACGCGCAGACCCACGATCATCCCGGAGCCGAGCGAGAGCCAGCCCAACTCGAGCCCGGCACCGACCTTTTGAAAGTGCGGCACGAACGAGAAGTGCACTTCCTCCGCGATCGACTTGCCGCCTTCGAAGAGGCGGTGCAGGTTCGCGGCGACGAACCGCGCGGCCGACACGAGCGCGGCGAGAACCATCGCCAGCGCGGACAAGCGCGCCTGGGGTCCACGCGAGTCGAGCACGATCATCGTCTGCGCCGCGGCAATGCCGTCGGGGAACGGCAGCTTCTCGTCCACCACGTAGTGCTGTCGCATCGGCACCGCCAGCAGCACGCCCAGGCATCCGGCGAGGCTCAACCAGATGAAGCTCTGCAGCGGCGAGAGCGAGATGTCGATTCCCAGCGCTTCGTCGAAGGACAGGAGATCGAAGGCCACCATCAACGTGCACAGGAAGGCGGTCTGTCCGGCCGCCGTGCCCGCCGTCTCGATCAGGTTGTTCTCCCAGCGATTGAAGTTGCGGAACACGAGCCCCAGCGCGAGGAAGCCGAGGAAGGCCGAGACGACCGAGATGTTGGGGCCGAAGCCGAGCTTCAGCACGACATACGGGTACGAGCTCGCGATGATCGCGGCCACGACGATCGAGACGAGGACCGCGCGCAGCGTCAGCTCGCGTGCTCCCGCCGGTTTCACGCCCACGACGCCGCCGATTCCAACCGTCGAGCTGTTCGAGCTGCTCATGCGCGCAGGCTAACCGACCGCCTCGGCCGAGAGGAAGGCGCGCCGATCGGCACCTGCCGATTCGCCGACCGCATCGCGAGCCAGCAGGCGCTCCCCGAACCGAAGGCTTACTTCACCACCGCCGCCTCGAGCCGCTCGACGAGCTCCTTGCGCTTGGCATGGCTGGCGTCGGCTTCCGCCGTGGCCGCCAGCGCCGCCCGCGCGAGCTCGAGCGCAACGGCCGTGTGTCCGGCCTTCTCCTCCACCTGCGCGAGCTGCGTCTGCGTCGTCAGCGTGTTCGCGTGCGCGTCGCCGAGCACGCGCCGTCGCGCGGCGAGCGCTTCGCCCAGCGTGACGCGGGCCTCGTCGAGCTGGCCGGCCCCCTGCTGCCAGACACCCAGGTTGTGCAAGGCCCGCAGCGCGTCGGGATCGTCGGCTCCACGCGCCGCGCGACACAGCTCGAGGTGCAGGCGGCGCGCCTCCCCTTCTTCCGCGACCTTGCCGCCCTTGCGACAGTAGGTCGCGACGTTGAGCGCACCGGTCAGCGTCTGCGGGTGTGCGGGCCCGTAGACCTCGCGACAGCCGGCCAGGAACTCCCGACCGACCGCGATGGCCTTGTCGAACTCGCCGCGCTGTTCGTGCAGGCGCGCGAGATTGCCGAGCGACGACAAGGTGTTCGGGTGCTTCGGTCCGAGCACCTCGAGCGCGAGCTTGCGAGCGCGCTCTGCTTGCGGCGCGGCGCGTTCGAGGTCCTTCGCTCCGATCAGCAAGATTCCGTAGCTGACCTCGAAGAGCACCGTCTGCTCGTCGCGCTCGCCGTGCGCGGCCCGTGACTTCTCCAGGGCGTCGGCCATCAGTTCGACGGCGACGGCATGGTGCTCGAGGTCCATCTCGCAGTACGCGAGGTTGTTCTGTGTCGACAGCGTCATTGCGTGCGCGGGTCCGTTCACCTCGCGTCGGCCCGCCAGCGCCTGCTCGAAGAGGAGGCGCGCCTTCTCGAACTGCTTGCGCGCGCGCCAGGCAATCGCGAGATCGTTCAGCGCCGCGAACTCGCGCTCGCTGCCCGCCCCATGCGTCGTGCGAGCCAGCTCGAGCGCCAGCAGCACGAGCGGCTCGGCGCGATCGATCTCGCCGCGGCGCAGGTACACGTTGCCCAGCGCGCTGGCCA
>VGZE01000120.1 GCA_016872755.1 Planctomycetota bacterium | reverse complement strand
TCGGCCGTGCCGACTGCCGCGCTCGTGCTCCGTTCGCTCGCCGACGCGCTCGAGCGGCCGGGCCCCCCGTCCTGCAGAGACCACCAGGCCAGACCGCCCAGGCCCGCGACCAATGCCGCCGCGAACAGGCCCAGCCAGTGATTCGAGCCCAGGTGCGTGCGGCCCATGACTGAATTGTGGCAGAGGCCCGCGGGTCACGCCATGCCGCGCAGCTCGCGCGCGATGCGCGCGTGGTGCAGCGCGTGGATGCGCGCGTAGCGCACCCACTGGGCCGCATCGAGCGCCCCGAAGGCCTGGTGCCGGCGGCGCGCGCGGCTGCGACCGGCACGCGCGAATTCGGCGAGCACGCGCCCGAGTTGCGCGCGCGCCAGTTCCAGGTCCGCGTGAACCTGGACGGCGCTGCGCGGCCCGGTCGGCTTCACGCCGGCCGGGGCCTCGCCCCTTCCGCGCGGGATCCAGCCGCAGAGCAGCACGATCCAGCCGGCGCAGGATGGCCCGCCGAGCTCCGTGGTCGCACCTCCGTCAGCGAGCAGCTCCTCGACGTGCGCGAGGATCTCTGCATTGGCTGCCAACACGTGGCGCACGTGCTCGGCGCGCGACCAGCCCGACACCCGCGCCGACCTCCATTCACCGGTGCCACTCGCGAGCCACTGGTCGAACTCGTCGTACAGCGCGAGCAGCAGGCGCTCCTCGACCGGCGGCGCGATCGGCAGCGCCGCGCGCGGCCATCCCAGCGGGCGGTGCAGCAGCGCGCGCGCGACTTGGAATCGATTTCCGTCCGGCATGCAGCGAAATCCGGCGCGCACCCGCGTTCCGACTCCGGTCGGGTGACCCGGAACGGCGATCCCAGCGTGTACGCGGTGGAATTGCGAGGAATTCCCGCCCCCACCCGTCACCCGCGAGACAATGCGATATTCTATGCTCACCGGCGCAAGCGCGCCCACCCCCATGCCCGGCCCCCTATCGGCATCCGCAGCTTCCCTCCCGGCGGCGCTCGAGATCCGCGGCGCGACGACCGCTCAGCAGGCGCGCGTGCTCGTTCCGGCGGCCTTGGAGTTCCTGGTCGCACTCGAGCAACGCTTCGGCGCGCGCAGGCGCGAGCTGCTCGCGCTGCGCGAGGAGCGCCAGCGTCAATTCGACCAGGGCGCGCTGCCGGACTTCCTGACGCACACGCGCGCGGTGCGCGACGGCGACTGGCGCGTCGCTCCGATCCCCGCCGACCTGCTCGATCGACGCGTCGAGATCACCGGGCCCACGGATCGCAAGATGATCATCAACGCGCTGAACAGCGGCGCGAAGACGTTCATGGCCGATTGCGAGGACTCGCTCGCGCCGACCTGGAGCAATGTGGTCGACGGTCAGGCCAACCTGATCGACGCCGTGCGCCGCACGATCGAGCTCGTGGTGCCCGAGACCGGCAAGCGCTATCGGCTCAACGAGCGCACCGCCACGCTGATCGTGCGCCCGCGCGGCTGGCACCTCGAGGAGAAGCACCTGCTGCTCGAAGGCCGGCCCATGTCGGCCGCGCTCTTCGACTTCGGGCTGCAACTGTTCCACAACGCGGCCGAGCTGCTGCGCCGCGGCAGCGGCCCCTATTTCTACCTGCCCAAGCTCGAGAGCCACCTCGAGGCCCGCCTGTGGAACGACGTGTTCGTGTTCGCGCAGGACACGCTCGGCATCCCACGCGGCTCGATCCGCGCCACCGTGCTGATCGAGACGCTGCCGGCGGCCTTCGAGATGGACGAGATCCTGTACGAGCTGCGCGAGCATTCCAGCGGCCTCAACTGCGGCCGCTGGGACTACATCTTCAGCTTCACGAAGAAGCTGCGCACGGACCCGACGCGCGTGCTGCCCGAGCGTGGGCAGGTCGGCATGACCCAGCCCTTCCTGCGCGCCTATTCGCAGCTCCTGATCCGCACCTGCCACCGCCGCGGCGCGCATGCGATGGGCGGCATGGCCGCGCAGATCCCGATCAAGGACGATGCGGCGCGCAACGAAGCGGCGCTCGAGAAGGTGCGCGCGGACAAGCGCCGCGAGGCCGGCGACGGCCACGACGGCACGTGGGTCGCGCACCCCGGACTGGTCGCGCTCGCGCTCGCGGAATTCGAGCGCGTGTGCCCCGGCCCCAACCAACTCCATGTCCTGCGCAAGGATGTGCATGTCGTCGCGGCCGACCTGCTGGCGCCGCCGGCGGGCACGATCACGGCGGCGGGGCTCGCGACCAACCTGTCGGTCGGAGTGCGCTACCTGGAGGCGTGGCTCGCCGGCAACGGCTGCGTGCCGATCGACCACCTGATGGAAGATGCCGCGACGGCGGAGATCTCGCGCACGCAGGTCTGGCAATGGCTGCGCCACGCGGCGCGCCTCGACGACGGCCGTCCCATCACGCGCGAGCTCGTCGAGAGCGAGCTCGAGCGAGTGCTCGCCGCGCTGCGTTCCGAGCTGGGCGCCGAGCGCTGGCGCAACTCCCGCTACGACGCTGCCGCGCGCCTGTTCCGCGAGCTGTGCGTCGCGCCGGAACTCGCCGATTTCGTCACCGTTCCCGCCTACGCGCTGCTCTAGCGCATTCCGTTCGTTTCCCCCCCCATTCACTGCCCGAGCTGCACCATGTCCACACCGTACTTCGACTACAAGAACGGCACGCCCCTTTCGGCCTGTCGCTGGGAGGGCATCCAACGCGACTACACGCCGCAGGAGGTGGCGCGCCTGCGCGGCTCGCTGCGCATCGAGTACACGCTGGCCGAACGCGGCGCGACGAAGTTGTGGGAGCAGATCAACACCGACGCGTACGTGAACGCGCTCGGCGCGCTGACCGGCAACCAGGCCATGCAGATGGTCAAGGCCGGCCTGAGTGCGATCTACCTGTCCGGCTGGCAGGTGGCGGCGGACGCGAATCTGGCCGGGAGCATGTACCCCGATCAGTCGCTGTATCCGGCCAATTCGGTGCCTGCGGTCGTCAAGCGCATCAACAACTGCCTGCAGCGCGCCGACCAGATCCACCACATGGAAGGCGATGATTCGATCGACTGGTACGTGCCGATCGTCGCCGACGCCGAGGCCGGTTTCGGCGGACCGCTCAACGCCTTCGAGCTGATGAAGGCGATGATCGAGGCCGGCGCGGCGGGCGTGCACTTCGAGGACCAACTGGCCAGCGAGAAGAAGTGCGGCCACCTGGGCGGCAAGGTGCTGGTGCCGACGCAGACCTTCATCCGCACGCTCAATGCCGCGCGCCTGGCCGCGGACGTGTGCGGCGTGCCGACGCTGATCGTCGCGCGCACGGACGCGGAGGCGGCCACGCTGATCACCAGCGACATCGACGAACGCGACCGGCGCTGGCTGACCGGCGACCGCACGGCGGAGGGCTTCTTCCGCATCAAGAACGGCCTGGAGCTGGCCATCGCGCGCGGCGTCGCCTACGCGCCCTACGCGGACCTGGTGTGGTGCGAGACCTCGACGCCCGACCTGCACGAGGCCAGGCACTTCGCCGAGGGCATCCACAAGCACTACCCGGGCAAGCTGCTCGCCTACAACTGCTCGCCGTCGTTCAACTGGAAGAAGAAGCTCGACGACGCGACGATCGCGAAGTTCCAGCGCGAGCTCGGTGCGATGGGCTACAAGTTCCAGTTCGTCACGCTGGCCGGCTTCCACGCGCTGAACCACTCGATGTACGAGTTGGCGCGCGGCTACAAGGACCGCGGCATGGCCGCCTACAGCGAGTTGCAGCAGGCCGAGTTCGCCTCCGAGGCGAACGGCTACAGCGCCACGCGCCACCAGCGCGAGGTCGGCACCAGCTACTTCGACCAGGTCACGCAGGCCGTCTCCGGCGGGCAGGCGTCGACCACGGCGATGCGCGACTCGACCGAGTCCGCGCAGTTCGGCGCGAGCCGCGTGCGCGAGCACGCCTGAGGCTCGCCGCGCACGCCATGCGCGTCGAGCGCGTGGGTGGGCGCGGGAATCCGCCGCGGCCCCAAAGGCCGCGACGGGGCCAGATCGCCCGGCGCGGATCGAAAACGCCCGCGCCGGGCGGTCATTCTCCCGGCCGGGCGCACGCACGGGCCGGCTGGGCAGGACGGCGCGAATCTGGGAGAATCCACGCAGGCCACGGGCCTTGTTCCGACAACCGATGAACGCCCCTGCACACCGCACGTGCTGCGCGTCCGCGCTGCGCGCGAGCCTCGCCGCGCTGTGCGGCACGTAGACCGCGCTGGCGCAACAGACCCCCAACCAGGTGTTGGTGCTGCCCAGCGCCGGTGCCGGGGACACCTTCGGCACGGCCGTCGCGCACGCCGGTCAGCGCCTCGCGATCGGCGCGCCGCTCGACGAGAACGGCGGCCCGAGCAATGCGGGCAGCGTGACGCTGTACAGCGCCGCCACCGGCGGATTCGCGTGGGAGACGACGCTGATGGCGGCGGACGCGCAGGTCAACTCCGGCTACGGCGGCGCGCTCGCCCTGGCCGGTGATCTGCTGGTGGTCGGCGCGCGCCTGCGCGACGGCGGCACGCATGTCGACAACGGCGCCGTCTACGTGTATCGGCTCGTCAGCGGAGCCTGGACACAGGAAGCGCTGCTGGAGTCGCCCACTCCGCGCAACGGAGCGCAGTTCGGAGCGGCGCTGGCTCTGGACGGCCAGCGCGTGCTGATCGGCGCGCCGCGCGAGTCCGTGGGAGGCACGCTCGTCGATGCCGGCGCCGCCTACTTGTTCGAACACAGTGCGGGTCAGTGGACGTTCCGCGCGTACGTGCGCCCGCTGGTCTCGATCAAGGGCGACTTGTACGGCACATCGGTTGCGCTGCACGGGAACCGACTGCTGGTCGGTGCGCCCGGCCGCCCGGGGCCGAACGACCTCGCCAGCGACGCGTTGGACAGCGCGCTGTTCGGTTCCGCCGTCGACCTGGCCGATGGACGCGCGCTCGTCGGCGCGCCCGGACACAACTTCGGGCGCGGCCGCGGCTATCTGTACACGCACTTCGGGCCGACCTGGGTGCAGTCGCAGCTGCTGCTTCCAGCCTCGGCACTGCCCAAGGACGAGCTCGGCGGCGCGGTCTCGCTGTCCGGGAACCGCGCGCTGCTCGGCTCGCGCTACGACAAGGTCGGCGCGCTGAACTTCGCCGGCAGCGCCAGCCTGTGGACGGCCATGCAGTCTCCCGCGGCAGCGGTGACGCCGCGCCTGCCTTGCACGGCGTCGGCGCCCGCCGCGAGCCTGTGGGCGCTCGACGGAGCGGGCAGCCTCGCCTCCACCACTCAATTCCGGCTCGACGACCCGACCAACGCGGCCGGACTCGCGCCCGGCACGACGGTCGGCCTGCTCGCGCTCTGCACGGCACCCGCTCCCGGCTATCCGTGCGGATTCGTGCTGCCCGGGCTCGGCACGCCGAGCGGGCTGGGCTCGGAGGTTCTCGTGTCGCTCGCCGGCGGCGACGTGTTCGCGCTGAAGTTCGGCGGCGCCTGGCAAGGCCCGGGCACGCCGTTCGCATTCCAGCACGTGGTGCCGGGCGAGACGTCGATCCTGGGCGTGATGCTCTATGTGCAGGGCCTCTTCGTCGACGGCGCGAGCAGCGCGCTCGTGCTCAGCGAGGGCCTGGACCTCAAGATCGGCTACTGAGCGCGGCCGGCCGAGCCGCGCGACTTGGTTCGCCGGCGCCTTGGCGTTAGAACGCAGCGATGCTGCCCGCCCTGCCTCCTGATCGCCTGCTGCTCGGCCCCGGTCCATCCCCTACCGCGCCGTCGGTGCTGCTGGCGCTGGCGCGACCGACGCTGGGCCACCTGGATCCGTGGCTGCTCGCGCGGATGGACGAGCTGCGCGCCGGCCTGCGCGAGGTGTTCCGCGCGCCGAACGGCACGGCCCTGGCGCTCTCGTCGACCGGCACGTCGGGCATCGAGCACGTCGTGTTCCATCTCGTCGAGCCCGGCGAGCGCGTGCTGATCGGGAGTTCCGGCTACTTCGGCGCGCGCCTGGCCGAGATCGCGCGGCGCGCCGGCGCCGACGTAATCGTCGTCGAAGGCGCCTGGGGGCGCGCGCTCGATCCCGACGCGCTGCGCAAGGCGGCCGCGGGCAAGCGCTGCAAGCTCGTCGCGCTGGTGCACGGCGAGACCTCGACCGGCGTGCTGCAGGATCCGCGGCCGTATCGCGCCTTGGCCGATGAGCTGGGCGCGCTGCTGGCGCTGGACTGCGTGACGACGCTCGGCACGGCACCGCTGGAGTTCGAGGCCTGGGGCCTGGACGCGGCCTGGTCCTGCTCGCAGAAGGGCCTGGCCTGCGTGAGCGGCCTCGCGCCGGTGTGCTTCTCTGCGCGTGCGCTACAGGCGATCCGCGCGCGGCGCACGCCCGTGGCGAGCTTCTACTTCGACCTCGCGCTGCTGCTCGACTACTGGGGCGGCGCGCGCGGCTACCACCACACCGCCAGCTCGAACCTGCTCATCGCGCTGCACGAGGCGCTGCGGCTGGTGCTGGAGGAGGGTCTGCCCGCGCGCTGGCAACGCCACGAGCGCAACGCGCGCGTGCTGTGGAGCGGCGCGGCCGAGCGCGGATTGGAGCTGCTCGTGCCGGAGGCCGAGCGGCTGCCGGCGCTGACGACGCTGAAGGTTCCCGCCGGCGTCGATGACGCCCGTGCGCGCAAGATGCTGCTCGAGCGCTACGACCTCGAGATCGGCGGAGGCCTCGGACCGCTGAAGGGACAGGTCTGGCGCATCGGACTGATGGGCCACGGTTCGAGCGAGCGCAATGCGCGGCTCGCGCTCGGCGCGCTCTGCACGGCGATCGACGAGCAGCGCCGCCGCGGCTAGGGCCCGGGTACCAGCACGAGCTGGCCGTAGAACCCGGCGTACTCGGAGTTGCCGCCCACGAGCTTGATCTCCTGCGGCGTCAGGCCCAGTCCCTGGGCCTCGAGCGACGGCAGCGGCACCGCGCCGACCAGCTCGGCGAGCTGCGGCAGAAGCAGGGAGGTAAGGAAGTCCAGTCCCTGGGTCAGCACGGCCGGGTCGGTTCCCGCGCGCGCTTCGAGCACGACGGCCGCGAGCGCGAGATTCGACAGCGTCGCCGCCAGCGTGCCGTCGGGCTGCGCCGACAGGTTCATGCCCGCGGCTCCATGGGCGGACAGCACCAACCAAGGCAGCGTGCCCTGCGCGGCCTGCACGTTGAAGGTGACCCGCAGGCCGCCCAGTTCCAGCCGCGCCAAGGTCGGCTGTCCCGGCGTCGTGCGCACCAGCGGCGGGAAGGCACCGTGCGCCTGCAACTGCACCGGCGTGCCCGCCGGGAACAGCTCGAAGCCGGCGCCATTGAACAGCGGCGCCAGCACGTCGGTCGTGAACGTGATGCCTCCCTGCGCGGCGAGCAGCGAGGACAGATCACCGTTGAGCAGGCCGGCGCGCGTCGAGGCCGCCAGCACCTGGTTCAGGAAATCGTCGGCCAGCGCCGCCGCGGCCGCGTAGCCGGCGCCGCCCGGAGTCGCGGCCCCGAAGACGGGCGGGCTGGTGGGCGTCGACAGGTACTGCGTGAGCTGCGGCGAGCCGGGCTCCGACGAGAGCGCCGAGGCCTTCCCGTTCAGACGCAGCGTGATGCCGTGATTGGAGTGCAGCACCGACGCGAACGGCGCGTCGATCTGCACGTCGACCTCCAGCGTCGAGTAGAGATTGCCGGACACGACGAAGGCCGACAGGATTTCCTCGAGCGCCGGGCCGAGCTCGCTCTGCACGGTCGAGGCGATGGCAGCCTCGACGTCCGCCTTGACGCTGGACTCGATCACGAACAGCTGCGCGAGGTCACCGAGGAAGCCGTTCAGATCGAAGTCGAAGTTGTAGCGCGTGACGGAGACATTCGAGACCGTCGAGTCGAGCGCGCCGCCGACGGCGCTGAACTTGACCACCGCGGAGATCTCGGTCGGTGAGGTCGAGATGCTGCCCGTCAGCGAGTACGGGATCTCCAACACCTCGCCCCACACGTTGAAGTTCGCGTGGATGTCGTAGATCCGCACGACGCCCTGCAGGCCCGCGCTGGTCGGCGTGAGCTGCACGCTGATCGTGTTGGGATTCCAGGTCAGGCTCGTGAAGTCGACGGTGGCCGAGAAGATCGTGAAGCCGAACCAGCCCTCGTCGTTGGCCACCTGCACCGGCGGCTGCGCGAGCAGCAGCGTGGCGAGGTTGGCCTGCTTCAGCTCGGTCGCGGCCGCGCCCTCGAGCAGGTCGAGCCCGGACTGCTCGAGCTGAGCGCACAGGCTCGCGCTCGACGTGCCCGACAGCGCGGCGCCGGTCCCGAGCCCGAGCGTCTTCACCAGGCGCGCCTTGCTGCCGTCCGGATGCACGACCTCGCAGTCGATCTGCTGCACGAGCGCGGCAGCATCGAGCGCGGGGAACAACGGGCCGAAGGCGGTGCCGGTGAGCGCGACGGGCTGGCCCTCGATCGTCAAGCTGGCTCCCGGCGGCCCGTACAGATTGCCGCTGGCGATCAAGAGCGCCGACGGGTTGTAGATCGCCTCGATCTCCGGCGCGAACGTCAATCGGTAGGCGTGCACGAGGCACTCGTCGCTGGCCTGCACGCCACCGAGCGAGACCGTCAAGCGAGCGCGGTACTCGCCGTGCAGGTCGGGTCGCAGGATCGCGAAGGGCTGGGTCGCGTGCACGAGCCCGGCGTTGCTGCCGGCGGGCTTGGAAACGAGCTGCCACAGGAAGCTCGTGCCCGGCGGCGGCTGGCTGGCCGAGCCGAACACCGCGCTGCCGTCGAGCACGACGTCGTTGCCGACGAAGGCCGACTGGTCGGCGCCGGCCCCGGCAGGCGGCGTGATCGAGAGCACGGCGCCGTTGGACACATCGAGACCGTTCGAATCGGCGGGATCGAGCGCGACACCCGCGAAGTACACGACGGCACCGGCCAAGGTCGAGTCCTCGGGCAGGAACGCGAAGGCGTTGAACTGGCCGCTCGGCCCGCTGTTGCCCGCGGCAACCAAGGCGAGCGCCGGCGTCAGGCCCAGCGGCACCAGTTCGCCTGCCAGCGCGATCGGTCCGGGGGAGAGATCGTAGAACACGAAGGCGGGCTTGTTCGGCGCCGCCTTCAGCGCGATCGACAGCGGCTGTCCGTAGGCCAGGCTCACGGCGGTCTGGCCGCCGAGAGTCAGCTCGGACGCGGCCAAGAGCGGCGCGCAGGTTGCGGTCAGGAGGGCGACGGCGTACGCATGGCGGTGGAACAGGCGCATGCGCTGAGACTAGCGCGCGGGACCGGATCGCGATACCGGGCGGCTCAGGTCTCGCGCCAGCCGCCGAGGTTGCCGCGCAGCTCGCGCACGCCGCTCGCCGCGAGCGCGCTCGCGAGTACGCTCCACTCGACCAGGCCGCTGGCCGCGCGCGCGCCAGGCGCGATCGGCGCGCACGCCAGCACGCGTTCGACGAGGCAGGCCAGTGGAATGCTCGCCAGCGCGTGGGTGCCCTGACCGCCGTGCAGGCACAGCCGTCGCTCCATCGGTAGACGACCGTTGTCCGTCCCGCGCAGCCACAGCGCGAGCACCTCGTCCGCGCGTGTGGCCTTGCCGAGCAGCTTGCCCAGCAGCGCCCTGCCGCCCTCCGGCGGCAGCGCCGCCGACACGCGCACCATGTTGATGCGCCGGCCCTGCGTGAACAGCAGGGTCTCCGGCGCATCGAGATTGGCGACCTTCGAGCGCCCGATCGAGGCCGGGAACTCGGCCCAGCGCTCGTCCCCCCCCACCTCGCGCTCGGTCCACTCGCCGCCCAGGCGCATCTGCATCCGCTGTCCGCGCCCGCTCTCGACGCTCGCCCGGCGCGCCGGCCCGATCCGCGACTCGCCGCCCGGCACGCTGGCGATCCAGATCTCGTTCAGCGCGGCGAACTCCTCTTCCAGCGCCTCGACCGCGGCGCCCGTCAGGAGTGCGTGCGCGGCACCCGCGCACAAGAGCCGCGCCCCGTGCGTCTGCGCCAGATCGTGGAGCGCGAGCACGCGTTCGCAGTAGCCGCGGTCGTCGCTGGCGTCGATCAGCGTCGCGCCGAGCTCGGCGCAGGTCCGCGCGAGCGCATCGCTCTGCCCGCGGAACGGGCCGGCGCAATGCACGAGCAGGGCCGAGGAGCGCGCGAGCTGCGCGAGCGCCTCGGGCGCGGGCAGCTCGACCGCCAGCGCGCGCGCTCCGCACTCG
>VGZE01000119.1 GCA_016872755.1 Planctomycetota bacterium | reverse complement strand
ACCTCGACGACCCGAAACCGCGGCCGCGCGTGCAGGCCGAGGGCTGGCTGGCGGAACCGTTCGCGCGGAAGCTGTTCGCGGCTTCCGGGCACGATTTTGCCGCGCTCAAGCGCGCCGCCGCGCGAGCGGACTTCGAACCCGTCAAGCTCGGCGCGCGCGCGCGCTTCGGCGTCGAGAATCGCGTGCGCGCGGTCGCCTCGCGCAATGTCGCCGGCGCGCTGCGCGGCAGCGATCCGGCGCTGGCGGGCGAGTGGCTGGTCGTGACCGCGCACTGGGACCATCTCGGGCGCGACGACGCGCTCTCCGGCGACAAGATCTACAACGGAGCGGCCGACAACGCGGCGGGCACCTCGGCGCTGCTCGTGCTGGCGGAGTCCATCCTGCGCGGCGAGCGACCGCCGCGCTCGCTGCTCTTCCTCGCCTTCACCGCGGAGGAAAAGGGGCTGCTCGGCTCGCGCTGGTACTCCGAGCACCCGCTGGTGCCGTTGGAGCGCACGTTGATGAACCTGAACATCGATGGGGTGAACCTGCTCGGCCGCGCGCGCGACGTCGCCAGCGTCGGATTCGGCTCGTCGACGCTCGATGAGGTGCTCGCGCGCCACGCGACCGCGCAGGGCCGGCGCGTGGACGGCGAGAGCGAGCCCGAGAAGGGCATCTTCTACCGCTCGGACCACTTCCACTTCGCGCGTCAGGGCGTGCCCGCGCTGTACCTGTCCGGGCCGACCGACTACCGCGACCGCCCGCCCGGGTGGGGCAAGGCCCAGCGCGACGAGTACACGCAGCAGCGCTATCACAAGCCCGGCGACGAGCCGCGGCCCGAGTGGGACTACGCCGGGGCGGTCGAGGACCTCGAGCTCCTGCGCGCGGTCCTGCTAGACGTCGGTTCGGCCGAGCTGTGGCCGGAATGGAAGCCCGGCGCCGAGTTCAAGGCGCGCCGCGACGAGATGCTGCGCAAGCGGCACAAGTGAGCTCCGTGCCCCGGCCCCGCTTCTCGATCCTGCTGCCGACCCTCGACGGCGCCGACGACTTGCGCGTGCTGCTGCCGCGCCTGGCCGAGCAGCGCGATTCGTCCGGCGCGGCGCTGGACTGCGAGCTCGTCGCGATCGACTCGAGCTCGACCGATGCGACGGTCGAGCTGCTGCGCGGTGCCGGCGCGCGCGTCGAGTCGATCCCGCGCAGCGAGTTCCGCCACGGCGCGACGCGCAACCGCTGCGCCGAGCTCGCGCACGGCGAGCTGCTGGTGTTCCTGTCGCAGGACGTGCTGCCCGCCGACGAGCACTTCCTGGCCGCGCTGGCGCGACCGTTCGACGATCCGCGCGTGGCCGGCGTGTACGGCCGCGTGCTGCCGCAACCGGGCTGCGATCCGCTCACCGCGCGCACGGTGCTCGACCTGCCCGAGGCCGACGAGCAGCCGAGCGTGCGCGATCTCGATGCGGTCGGCGGCGTGTGGCGCTTGTCCGCGGCCGAGCGCGCCGAGTGGCTGCGCTTCAACAATGTCGCGAGCTGCGTGCGCGCCGACGTGTTCCGCGCGATCCCGTTCCCGCCGGTCAGCTTCGGCGAGGACTTCGCGTGGGCCTCGCGCGCGCTGTCGGCGGGCTGGCGCATCGCGTTCGAGCCGCGCGCGGTGGCCTGGCACGCGCACCGCTACACGCCGGCCGCCGCCTACGAGCGCTATCGCGTCGATGCGGCCTTCCACCGCGAGGCCCACGGGTGGCGCGTGCGCCCGACGCTCGGTTCGGCGCTGCGCGGCTTCGTGTACGAGTGCGCACAGGACGCGCGCGCCTGCACGGCGGCCGGCCCGGCGGCGCTGCTCCGGCACCTGTGGCGCTCGCCGCTGTTGCGCGCGGCGCAGGTGCTCGGGCAGTACGCGGGCAGCCGCTCCGGCGGCGGCGGCACGCTCGAGGAGCGGGCGCGCGCGGGCATCTACTTCTAGTTCGCGCGCGCATCGGGTCTACTCTTGGCCCCCTCGCCGCGGGGAACTCATCCGCGATGCCGACTGCACTGCGCCCGATTCGCTCGATCTCCGTGCTGATGCCGACCTGGCAAGGCGCCGAGTTCCTCGAGCGGGTGCTGGCCAGCCTGGCCGAACAGCGCTGCGCGCTGCCGTGGGACTTCCTGGCCATCGATTCGGGCTCGACCGACGGCACGCTCGAGATCCTGGCCCGGCGCGCGCGCGACTTCCCGGTGCCGCTGCGCGTCGAGTCGATCGACAAGGTCGAGTTCGACCACGGCGACACGCGCAACCTGCTGGCCAGCCAGAGCGGCGGCGATCTGCTGGTGTTCCTGACCCAGGACGCGATCCCGGTCGGACCGGACTGGCTGGCGCGCCTGGCGGCGAACTTCGACGGCGAGCGCGGCGCGGCGGTGGGCGCCGCCTACTGCCGCAACGTCGCGCGACCCGACGCGCGGCCGAGCACACGCCTGTTGTCCGCGGGCGATCCGGGTTATCTGCCCGGCCGTCGCGAAGTGCGCCTGCCGCCGCCGGACGAGTATGCGCGCTTGTCCGCGCATGAGAAGCGCGTTCTCTACAACTTCAACGACGTCGCGAGCGCGCTGCGCCGCGAGTTGTGGGAGCTCTACCCGTTCCCGCGCACCTGGTTCGGCGAGGACGTGCTGCTGGCCCGCGCGCTGCTCGAGGCCGATTGGACGGTCGTCTACGACGATGCGGCGACGGTCGAGCACAGCCACGACTACGATGCGCGCGAGACCCGCGAGCGCGCGCGCATCGACGGGCGCTTCAACGCCGAGTGGCTCGACCGCGTGTGCATCGCCAGCACCGCCGACGCGCGCACCTTGTGCGAGCGGCTGGCTGCGGGCGACGCGCGCGCGATCGCCGCCGCCGGATTCAGCGGGGCGCAGGCGCGCGAGCTCGAGCGCGAGATGGCCGGATTGCGCGAGGCCGCCTTCCTCGGGCTGCACGAGGGCGGGCAGTCCAAGCTGCGCCGCGCCGGCAGCGCGCTGCTGACCCGGCGCTCGCTGTCGATCCTGTACGTCGTGCACGGCTTCATGCCCGACACCTGGGCCGGCACCGAGATCTACACGCTCGAGCTGGCCAAGGCCATGCAGCGGCGCGGCCACCGCGTCGCGATCCTCGCGCGCGGCGGGGCCGAACGCTCCGAGGAGGAGGGCGGTCCGCGCGAAGCGTCGATCGAGGAGTACGAATTCGAAGGCCTGCGCGTGCTGCGCCACGTGCATCGTCTGCGCCACCGCAACTTGCGCGAGAGCTTCTCGAAGAGCGAACCCGAGCAGATGTTCCGCGCCGTGCTCGCGCGCGAGAAGCCCGATCTGGTGCACTTCCAGCACCTGATCCACGCGTCGATCGGGTTGCCGGGCATCGCCAAGGAGCGCGGCCTGCCGACGCTGCTGCACTGCCACGACTACTGGGCGTTGTGCTCGCGCGTGCAGATGATCCGGCCCGATGGGCAGCGCTGCGACGACAACATGGGCGCCGGGTGCTACCTGTGCGTGAAGGAGCGCTGGCTCGAGCACGTGCCGTTGGCTCGGCGCGTCGGCGCGCTGAGCGGCCCGCTCGCGCCGCTGGTCGCATCGAGCGTCGGGCAGCAGGAGTTCGCCGACCTGGCCGAGCGGCACAAGGCCGTTCCCGCCGCCTACCAGCAGGCGGACCTGCTGATCAGCCCCAGCCGCTTCCTGCGCCGCAAGCTGCTCGACTCGCCGCTCTTCGAGGGGACCGATCCGCATCGCTTCCTGTATTCCGACAACGGCCTGCGCATCGATCACCTGCAGGCGCTGGCCAAGCGACCCGATCCGGGGCGGCGCATCCGCTTCGGGTTCATCGGGACGCTGGCCTGGTACAAGGGCGGCCGCGTGCTGATCGAGGCACTGGCCAAGCTGAAGGGCGAGCGCGTCGCCCTGCAGGTGTGGGGGAGTTTCGACCCGGCGCGCGATGCGCACCACGCCGAGCTCGCCGCGCTCGTGCAGTCGAGCGGCGCGCCGGTCGAGTTCCGCGGTCGCTTCCCGAACGAGCGGCTCTCGGACGTCTACGCCGAGATCGACGTGCTCGTCGTGCCGTCGATCTGGTACGAGAACTCGCCGATCACGATCCACGAGGCCTGGCTGGCGCGCACGCCGGTGCTCGCTTCCCGCCTGGGCGGAATGGCTGAATTCGTGCGCGAGGGCGTGGACGGCTTGCTGTTCGAACCCGGAAATGCCGATGATCTGGCCGCCGTGATGCGCCGCTTCGTCGCCGAGCCCGATCTGGTCGAGCGCCTGTCGCGCCGCTTTCCGAGCCCGAAGACGATCGACGCGAATGCGGCGGAACTCGAGTTCCGCTACCGCGGTCTGGTCGCGGCTCGCCGCCGACCGGCCAGCGCGCTGCTGCTCGACGTCCCGGCGGTCGCGGCCGACCGTCGCAGCGAGGCCGTGCTGCCGCAGGGCGCGGATCTGTTGCTGCTGCGGCCCGGCGGCGGCGCGGTCGAGTTCGATCTCGACTGCGCTGACGCCGAGCGGATCTCGATCGAGCTCGAATTGTTCGTGCTCGGTCCCGAGCGCGAGGTCGAGCTCGGCGGACGCGTGCTGCTCGACGGCGTCGAGCTCGCGCAGATCCCGCTGCAGCGCTCGGAGGGCCGCGACGAGACACGCCGCTTCCGCTGCGAAGCCGCGCTGACGCCGCGCGCCGAGGGTGACGCACGTCGCGTGCTGCGCCTGGAATGCGCGATCGCCCCGGGCGGCCCCGAGGCGCACCTGCGCCTGGCGCGCGTGCGAGTGCGCGAGCAGCGCGTTCCGATCGGAGGCGCGCGTTGAGCGGCCTGCTGGGGCGCCTGCTCGGGCGCGCGGACGCGCCCGCGCGCGGCGCCGCCGAATCCGCTGCCGGCGCGGGCCTGCTGCCCGCGCCCGTGCACGGCGCGGCGCTCTCCGACAAGGATCTGCCGCGCGTCGCGATCACGATCCTCAACTTCAACGGCCGTCACCACCTGGAGCGCTGCTTCGAGAGCCTGAAGGCGCTCGACTACCCGCGCGAGCGCTTGCAGGTGATCTTGATCGACAACGCTTCCAGCGACGGCAGCGTCGAGGAATGCCGCGCCAAGCACGCCTGGGTCCGGCTGGTCGTCAACGAGAGGAACGTCGGCTTCAGCGCCGGCTGCAATCAGGGCGCCGCGCTGGCCACCGACGCGCGGATCCAGGTCTTCCTGAACAACGACATGCGCGTCGATCCGCGCTGGCTGCGCGAGCTGGTCGGCCCGATCGTGCGCGGCGAATGCGCGGCGACCACGGCGAAGATGTTCTCGTGGGACGGTTCGGTGATGAACTCCTGCGGCGGCGGGATGAACTTCCACGGCATCGGCATCCAGAAGGGCTACGAGGAGAAGCCCGCCGCTTGCTACGACCAGCCGGCGCGCTCGCTCTTCGCCTGCGGCGGGGCGATGGCGATCGACGCGCGCGTGTTCGCCGACTCGGGCGGCTTCGACGAGGAGTTCTTCGCGTACTACGAGGACGTCGACCTGGGTTGGCGGCTGTGGGTGCTGGGCCACGAGATCCACTACGTTCCCAAGGCCGTCTGCTACCACCACCACTCGAGCACGAGCCGCACGTTCCCGATGGAGACGATCCGCTTGCTGCAGGTGCGCAATCCGATCCTGGCCTGCTTCAAGAACTACTCCGACGAGAATCTGCGCAAGGTGTTCCCGGCCCAGCTCGCGCTGGCGATGCGGCGGACGCTGCTCGTTGCCGGCATCGGCGACGACGCGCCCTTCCGCATCGAGCGCGTGAATCCGCGCGCCGCCGGCGTGGTCGGGCACCTGTGGGAAAAGGCCCGTCACAAGGTGCAGGAGACCATTCCGGTGCGGCGCGAGGCGGTCGCCGACCTCATCGGGATCAACGACCTGCTCGGCAATTGGCCGCACTGGGTGCGCCGGCGCGCCGAGGTGCAGGCGCGCCGCAAGCGCCTGGACGAGCAGATCTTCCCGCTCTTCGACAAGCCGTTCTGGTGCATCGAGAGCGAGCAGGGCTACCAGGACCTGCACAAGGGCGCGAGCTCGTTCTTCGGCATCGACGCGCTCTTCACCGGTTTGGACTCGGGTCGCCCGGACCCGCGGAAGTGAGTGCCGCGTGAAACTCTCCGTCGTCATCCCGGTCTACAACGAGGAGCGCACGCTCGAGGAGATCGTGCGGCGCGTGCAGGCGCAGCCGTACGAGAAGGAGATCGTGCTGGTCAACGACTGCTCGAGCGACGGCAGCCGCGCGATCATGGAACGACTCGCGAGCGAGCAGCCGAACGTGCGCTGCTTTCACCACGAGAAGAACCAGGGCAAGGGCGGCGCGCTGCGCACCGGCTTCGCGCAGACGACCGGCGAGATCGTGCTGATCCAGGACGCCGACCTCGAGTACGACCCGTCCGATTATCCGAAGCTGCTGCGGCCGATCCTGGAGGGCAAGGCCGACGTCGTCTTCGGCAGTCGCTTCCTCGGCGGCTCCTACGCGCGCGTGCACCTGTATTGGCACTACCTCGGAAATCGCGCGTTGACGACGCTGTCGAACATGTTCACGAATCTGAACCTGTCCGACATGGAGACCTGCTACAAGGTATTCCGGAGCGACGTCGCGAAGAGGCTCGACATCCGCTCGAGGACCTTCGCAGTCGAGCCGGAGATCACGGCCAAGGTCGCCAAGATGCGCGTGCGCGTCTACGAGGTGCCGATCAGCTATGCCGGTCGCGACTACTCGGAAGGGAAGAAGATCGGGCCGAAGGACGCGCTGATCGCGTTCTGGGCGATCGTGCGCTGGCGCTTCTTCGGGTAGTACTGCCCGAACTAGCCGCCGATCCAGCAGCCCACCGGGTTGCTCGCCGACACCGGCGCGCCCGCCGCGCCCGGGTCGTACACCAGGGCCTGGGCCCCGAAGTACAGCCCGATCAGCGCCGCGTCGACCGGGATCGCGAACTCCCGCGCTCCACTGCCCGCTCCCGCCACCCCGGCCGCCCCACCGAGCGCGAAGAGCGTGAAGTCGAAGCTGGGCACCGGCCCGATGCCCAACGTGACGTCGAGGAAGGCCACCGGCGCGCTGCCCGTCCCGAACAGCAAGCCCGCGATGCTGCCGCCGAGCCCGCGCGTCAGATCGAAGCCGGCCTTGCCACCGATCACGGCGTGGCCGGAACTGACCAATCCCGCCAGCCCGGGAACGAAGCCGCCCGAGCCCGCCTTGCCACCGGGCTGACTCGCGTAGGCGAACGGCTGATTCACGTAGATGTCCGCCAATCCGCTGCGCTCGTCGTACCACGTCACCAGCACGTCGCTCGCGCTGGCGCTGATGCGCGGATAGCGCGACGCGAATGCACCCGGCACGTCGCCGGTGTCGAGGCGCCGGTCGGTGGGCGCCCAGCTGATGCCGAGGTCGTGACTGGCGCTGAGGAACGCGTCGACCTTGCCGGAGCGCTGGTCCTGCCAGACCACGTAGACATCCGTCCCGGAGAGCGCGATGTCGACCGAGGAGCTGTCGTTCGCACCCGGCGCGTCGCCGGTGTCGAGCCTCTGCTCGCCGTCCCAGCTCAGGCCGCCGTTGATCGAGCGGTTCGCGTAGATGTCGAACTTGTAGGGCGGCAGGCCGTCGGCGTCGTTGCGCGTGTCGGGCCAGGAGACGACGACGATCGAGCCGTTGGCCGCGATCACCGGCTTGACCGAGTGCGAACCAGCGCCGCCCGCCGGCACGCCCGAATCGACGCGCACATCCGTGGCGAGCCAAGTGTCGCCGAGGTCGAGCGAACGGTTGAAGTAGATGTCCCAGTAGATCGGGTCGACCGTATCGTTGCGGTTGTCGTACCAGGTCACGTACGCGCTGTTGCCCTGCACGGCGATCTTCGGGTCGCGCGACCAGCCTTCCGTCGTCGGGCCGGAGTCGAGGCGGATGTCGGAGGCCGTCAAGAAGGTCGCGCCGTCGTCGTGCGAGCGATTGACGTAGATGCCGACGCCGCCGTCGCGCCAGTCCTCCCAGCTCGCGATGATCGTGCTGCCGGTGTACGCGATGACGGAGTCGGCCGAGAGGGCGGCTCCCGGTGGCGAGCCCACATCCATGCGCACATCGCTCGCGAGCCACGTCGTGCCCTGGTCGAGCGAGCGATTCACGTACACGTCGGTCAATCCGTTGCGTGCGTCCTGCCAGACTGCCGCGAGCTTGTTCCCGTTCAACGCGAGGTTCGGCAGGTCACCCGCGGCCGCGCCCGGCGCGCTGCCGGTGTCGAGGCGGATCGGCGCGGCCAGCCACGTGGCGCCCGCATCGAGCGAGCGGTTGAAATAGACATCGGACTGGCCATTCTGTTCGTCGAGCCAGATCACGTAGACGGCATTGCCGGCGGCCTGGATGCGCGGCTTGGTCGAAGCGGACGAACCCGGGGCCGAGCCGGTATCCAAGCGCTGCGGTGCGGCGCTCCAAGTCACGCCGCGGTCGAGGCTGCGGCTGTAGTAGATGTCGCTTTGGCCGTTGCGGCTGTCCACCCATACGACGTGGAACTTGGTCCCGGCCACGGCGGGGACCGGGAAGTCCGACAGGCTTGCACCGGCGGCCTCACCCAGATCGATGCGCAGATCGGGCACTTTCTGTGCCGCGGCGCCGGCACCGAGGAGAGCGAGCGCGGCGAGGCGCGCGAGAAAATCCAGAGGTCGGATGGGGGAGTTCATGGTTTGGAGCTCGGCCGAACGCTCCAGCCTAACAGCTCGGCGCGCATTCGGGACGCGCGCTGGTTAGCCTGGGCCGATGCTCGAACTGACCCTCGACGGGCCGGTGCGCGTGCTGCGGCTCGCGCACGGCAAGGCCAGCGCGCTGGACGTGGAGTTGCTCGAGGCGTTGGAGGCCGCGCTGCGCGAAGCGCTGGCCGGGCCGGAGCGCGCGCTCGTGCTGACCGGCACGGGAAAGATCTTCTCGGCCGGCGTCGATCTGCCGCGCGTGCTGCGCGAGGGGAGTGCCTATCTGGAGCGCTTCCTGCCGCTGCTCGACCGCGTCTGCATTGCGCTGTACGCATTCGACCGGCCGGTGATCGGGGCGATCAACGGGCATGCCGTCGCCGGCGGTTGCGTGTTGGCCTGCGCCTGTGACCGGCGCGTGTCGCACGCGGCCGCTCGCTTCGGCGTGCCGGAGCTGAAGGTGGGCGTGCCGTTCCCGCTGCCGGCGCTCGAGCTCGCGCGCGCGCCGCTGCTGCCCGGCGAGGTCGAGCGGCTGCTGCTGCACGGGGAGCAGATCGACGGGACCGAGGCGCGCCGCGTCGGCTGGGTCGACGAGCTGGTCGAGCCGGGCGCGGTGTTGACCCGCGCGCTCGAGCTGGCGCGCGAGCTCGGCGCGCTGCCGCCGCGCGCCTTCGCGTTGAACAAGCGCATGCTGCGCCGGCCGGTGCTCGAGCGCATCGAGCGCGACCAACCGCGTTGCGCCGAGCGCGTGCTCGAGCTGTGGTGCGCACCGGCGACGCGCGCGGCGATCGAGCGCTTCGTGAGCGCTACGCTGCCGAGTGGCACTGCGCGCTCGGAAAAGTCGCCCGCAGGCTGAGCGGCAGCAGCCGCGCGGCTCCCATGGCGGGGCTCCGTCCTCTCGCCGCATTCGGGTTCGTGAGCGCTCCGGGTGCGGCGCGCGCCGTTTCAACCGAGCCCGACGATCTCGCCCGAGCGCACCATCCACAGCTCGGCGCGCACCGGGGCCGCGAGCGCCTCCGACAGCGCGCTCGCGTAGGCGGCAACTTGCGCGCCGTGGCGCTCGCGCGCGCCGCGCGCGTCGACGTCGCGGTCGGTCTTGTAGTCGGCGACGACCAGCACGCCATCCGCCGGATCGCGGTACAGCAGATCGATCTGGCCGGTTCGCGCGAGCGTCGGTCCGTCCCGTTGTAGAGGCGGGGCGAGCAGCGGCACTTCGCGGCCAAGCACGTGCGCGTCGAGCTCGCGAAGGCGCGCGCGCAGTGCGGCGCCGCCGGGGCTTTCGAGCAACGCGAGTGCTTCATCGACCACGGCGCGCGCGTCGAGGCAGTCGAGCGTGCGCGCACGCGCCGCCAGCCGGGCGCGCAGCGCCGCGGGTTCGAGTCCGCAGTGCTCGAACGACAGGTGCACCAGCGTGCCGAGCGCGCGCGGGTCGACGCCGGTGGGCGGAAGGGTGCGCGCGCCGGGTTCGGCATCGTCGTGCGCCGCGCTGGTCGTGATCCCGGCGACGCGCGGTCGCGCCGCGTGCGCGCGCGC
>VGZE01000118.1 GCA_016872755.1 Planctomycetota bacterium | reverse complement strand
CGCGACGCCGGCGCGCGCGAGCTCGTCGCGGATGGCCGGCGCGATCGCGACGACGGCCGCCGTGCGCGAGCCGTAGACCAGGCGCGTGCCCAGGCCGCGCTTGATCCGGCGTTCCATGCGCCGCGTGACGATGGCCGTGTGCCCGCTGCGCCGGCAGGCCAGCGCGCCCAGCCAGGCCGCGCGGCCGGTGTGCAGGTGCACGAGGTCGGGCGCGAGCTCGCGCAGCGCGCGCGACAGGCCGAGCACGGCGCCCAGGTCGGCGTCGTTGCGCATCGCGAGCGCGCGCACCTCGAAGCCCCGCTGCTCTGCGTGCGCCAGTGCGCGGCTGGAGGGCGGCGCGACCAGCACGCAGCGGTGACCGCGCTCGCGCAGGCCCTCCAACAGCAGGAACACCTGCACCTCGCCGCCGGAGAAACCGCTCTCGGCGTCGACGTGCGTGATGACGAGCGGACGGGAATTCATTGTGCAGCCCGGAGAGCATGCCAAACCGCCGGCCCGCCTTCCGGGGCGAGCGGACGATCCGCTCTCGCGCGGTCCTTGGTCGCTCCCCCTCCAGTCTCTACCGTGTCCGTCCGTGCGCATCGCCCTGACCCACCTGCGCCACGCTCGCACCGGAGGAACCGAGCGCTTCCTGGACGGGCTGGCCGGCTACCTGGCGCGGGCCGGGCACGCGGTCACGATCGTGTGCCGCTCGCATGACGCAGCACCCCATCCTGCCGTGCGCTTCGAGCGTCTGCGCGGCTTCGCCGTGGGCGGAACGTGGCGCATGCGCGCGTTCGCCTCGGCCGTGGCGCGGCACCTCGATCACACGCCCTATGACCTCGTGGTCGGACTCGGGCGGACCACGACCCAGGACGTCCTGCGCCTCGGTGGCGGCTGCCAGGAGACCTACCTCGAGCTGGCTCACGAGGCCACGCTCACCCCGCGCGAGCGCCTGCTCGGCGGCGGTGCGTGGAAGCATCGCCTGGCCGTCAAGCTCGAGCGCGAGGCCATGGCCGGCGGAGCGCACGTGATCGTGAATTCGGACATGGTGCGGCGCGATGTGCTGCGCCGGTACGCCTTGCCCGAGGATCGCCTGACGACGATCCACAACGGCGTCGACCTGGAGCGTTTTCATCCGCGCCACCGGGAGGGCGTGGGACTGGCGAAACGACGCGAACTCGGGCTCGAGCCGGGAACCCCGGTCGTGCTCTTCCTCGGCACGGGCTACGCGCGCAAGGGCCTGGATCTCGTGCTGCAAGCCTTCGTCGGCGTGCACGCGCGCGTGCCGTCGGCGCGCCTGCTGGTCGCCGGCTTCGATTCGGACGGCGCCCGCTACGAGGCCGAGGCGCGCGCGCTCGGGCTCGCCGGCGTCACGCGCTTCCTGGGCGGGACGCTCGCGCCCGACCAGCTCTACGCCGCGGCCGATCTGTACGTGCTGCCGACGCGCTACGACCCCTTCGCCAATTCGACCCTCGAAGCGCTCGCGAGCGGATTGCCGACCCTCACCAGCCGCACGAACGGCGGCGGCGAGCTGATCACTCCCGGACGCGAGGGCGAGGTCCTGACGGTCGCCGACGGCGCTGCGCCGCTGGCCGATGCGCTCGTGCGCTGGTGCGAGCCCGAGCTGCGCTCGGCCGGCGCTCGCGCCGCGCGCGCGCTGGCCGAGCAACATGGACAAGAGGCGAAGTTCGCCCAGGCCGAAGCGCTCTTCGCGCGCCTCGCGCACGCACGCCGAGCCGCGGCAACAGGAGGAATCCATTGAGTGCGGGCGCGCGCCCCGCTCCGACGCAGCGGCGGTGCTGGTGCGCAGGAAGCTGATCGTGCTGGTCCGCGAGCCTGCGCTCGTGTAGACCATGCTCAGCCCGGTCGAGCCTTCGTGGACGCGCCTGTACGACACGCCCTGCATCTCTCGCCGCTTCGCGCGGACTGGCGCGACAGCGTGGATTCCGCCTCGCGCGCTGGGGCCGCCGACGCATGACCGGGACCTCGGGCGCGGCCACCAAGGGCCTCTCGATCCCGGCCACGACGCGGGCCGTGCGTGCCGTGCTGGGTGAGCTGGACTGGAAGCGCACGAAGCTGGCCGATGTGGGCGCGGGGCGCGGCTATTTCTGCGCGCTGCTGTCGGAGGAGCTCGCCGCGCGCGGGTTCGAGCCGGCGGCGCAACTCTTCCCCTGCGACCTGCTGCCGGACAGCTTCGCGGTGCCGGGCCTCGCTTGCGCGCCGATCGGTCCAGGCGGGCGCCTGCCTTACGCGGACGAAGCCATGGACGCGGTCGTGGCGATCGAGGTGGTCGAGCACGTCGAGGACCAGTTCGCGTTCCTGCGGGAATTGGCGCGCGTGACGCGCCCCGGCGGCACCGTGGTCGTGACGACACCCAATGTGCTCTCGCTGACCTCGCGCGTGCGTACGTTGCTATGGGGCTTTCCGGAGCTCTTCGATCCGCTGCCCTGGGAGCAGGCTGACGTACGCTTCACGACCGGACACATCCACCCGATTCATCCGTGGTTCCTGGCCCATGCGGCCCTGCGTGCGGGACTGGTGGAACCCGTGCTGGCGGGCGATCGCCACAAACGCTCGAGCATGGCCTTGGGACTGCCGCTCGCGCTCCCTCTGCTGCTGGCACGCGCGGCTCATCTCTGCCGCTTGCGACGCAAGGCGCCGGCCGTGCTGGCACGCAATGCGGCCCTGCTGCGGCAGCTCGGCGGGTTTGGCATGCTGACGGCTCGGACAGCAATCCTGTGCGCGCGCAAACCAGCCGGCTCTCCCCCACCATGAGCTCTCCCGGGGGGGACGCGCCGGCATTTCCGCCCGGTGTGCTCGAGCGGCGAGGCCATGCGCTGCGCCTCGGGGCACTCTCCGCGCGCGCCTACGTGCCGCTCACCCCGGCCCTCGTCGCGCGCCTGCCGGGTTGGTACGAGGACGCCGCGCGGGAAGGCGTGGCACTGCGCGACGGGAGCGTGGTCCGGATCGGGGGGCTCGTGGTCAAGCGCTTCCCGGCGCCCGGCGCATTCGGCCGGCTGCGCGCGCCGCATGCCACGCGCTCGGCCGCGCGCCACTTCTGGTGCCTGCCGGTGCCTTCGCCGCGTCCACTGGTCGCGCTGTGGCGCAATCGCGCATCCATGAGCGTGCTCGTCCGTGAGTACGTCGCGGGCCAGCCCCTGAGCGCCCAGGGGGCCGCAGAACGCGCGGCCGAAACCGCGCTGGCGCCCTTCCTCGCCTCGCTCGCACGCCACGCCGTCCTGCACGGCGACCTGCACCCCGAGAACATCCTGTGGGACGGCTCGCGCTGGTGGTTGCTCGATGTCGACGGCGTGCGCCACGGACTGCATTCGCGCCGACGCGTGTGGCTCGGCATGTGGGCGCGTTGCGCGCTGTATCTCGGTGCTGCGCGCGCGCGCGGGCACTTCGACGCCTGCATGGCCGTGGTCGGGCCGCGCTGGCAGCTCGCGTGGGAGGCAGTGCGAGCAGAGGAGCAGGCCATGCGCAGCCGGCGCGCGTACGATCTTCCGACCCGCGAGGTCCGGCCGTGAGCTCTCCCATTCCGACCACCTTCGTCGAATTCAAGGAGCGCACCGAGCGCCCGCGCTTCCTGGCCCAGCACTATCCAGTGCTGTTGGCGGGCAGCCTGCTCGACGTGGGCTGCGACCGCGCCGTCCTGCGCGGCCTGGCGCGTGGCCCCTACGTTGGAATCGACTTCTCACCGGAAGCGGATCTGCGCCAGGACCTGATGAAGGAGCCGCGCCTCCCCTTCCCCGATCGTCATTTCGACGCGGTCGTGTGCAGCGACGTGCTCGAGCATCTCGAGAACGTGCACGCGATCTTCGACGAGCTCGTGCGCGTGACGAAGGGACACCTGCTCGTGACGCTGCCGAACAATTGGAACTCGGCGCGCGTGCGCTTGGCGCGCGGGCACGGGGCGATCGCCCACTACGGCCTGCCGCTCGAGCCGCCGCCGGACCGCCACCGCTGGTTCTTCGGCTTCAGCGAAGCGGAAGCCTTCTTCCGCGGCCAGGCGCGTCGGATGGGCCTCGAGATCGTCGAGCTGCGGGCCCTCGAGAAACCGCGTCCGCTGGCGGTGCGCATGGTGCGCCGTGCCCTGGCGGGCGACGGCGAGCGCTACCGCAACAAGTACACGCATACCCTGACCTGCCTGTACCGCCGCCCGGACGCCGGCCGGTAGCCGCGCGCGCGGATGAACGCGCGGTGCGCTCGAGATCCCGGCGGAGGGAGGCGGGATGAGCGCGCTTCGCGCGCGCTGCCTGCTATCATCCTCGTAGCGGCTAGGCAGGCTCGCTCCCCCACCCAGCGATGGAAACCGGACACTCCGACACCGTGACCGACGGCATCCGCGTGCGCGTCGCGGCGCAATTCCTCGCGGAACAATCCGACCCGGACCGCAACGACTACCAGTACGTCTATCGCGTGATCGTCATCAACGAGGGCACGCGGCCGGCCAAGCTGCTGTCGCGCCACTGGGTCATCCGCGACGCGCACAACGAAACGCGCGAGGTGCGCGGCCCCGGCGTCGTCGGCGAGCAGCCCGACCTCGCGCCGGGCGCGTCCTTCGAATACATGAGCCGCTGCCCGCTGCGCACCGAGTGGGGCACGATGGAAGGCTCGTACCGCTTCGTGCGACCCGACGGCACGCAGTTCGATGCGTTGATCGGGCGCTTCTTCCTCGCCCGCACGGCCGCGCCGCTCTCGGCGCTCTCGGCGACCTAGGCGCCAGGCCGCCGCGAGGCGCATCGCGCATCATGTCCGTGTTGCTGCTCGCCCTGCTGCTGACCGTGCTGTTGCTGTCGCTGGTCGGCGCGGCCCACTGGGGCCCCGCCAACCACCTCGAGTTCGCCACGCGCGTGTACCGGCACCGGCGCACCGCGCTCAGGCGCGAACAGGCGGAGCTCCTGGAGGCGAACCGCCGCGCGTTCTTCTACGGCAACATCGCGGCCGACATCATCAATTTCAAGGCCTTCGGCGGCCACTACAACCATTGCCATCGCTGGACGATCGTCGAGGAGATGCACGGGCTGGCGAAGACCGATGCCGAGCACGCCTTCGCGTTCGGCTACCTGTCCCACCTGGCCGCCGACACGATCGCGCACAACCACTTCGTCCCCTACCACCTCGCGCGCTACCAGCGCGGCGGCCAGCTCGGCCACCTGTACTGGGAGATGAACGCGGATCGCTTCATCGACGAGCGCCGCTGGGAGATCGTGTACGAGATCAAGTGCGACCGGCGCATGGCGCGCCTGGACGCGCTGGTGAACGCGACCGTGCCCAGGCGCGCGCTGTCGATGGGCACGAACAAGTTCCTGTTCAACCACGTGCTGCTGTCGAGCGAGAGCCGGCACTGGCGCAGCGGGCTGCAGAATCTGCAGCCGCTGGCGGGACTGCGACTGACGCGCACCTTCCTGGAGCGCTTCCAGCGCGCCGCGGTCGCGCGCATCGAACTGGCGCTCTCGCCGCGCGGCCTGGCGAAGCTCGTCCACGTCGACACCAACGGCAAGCAGGCGCAGCAGGCCGCGCTGGCGGCGCGCAAGGGACTGCTCGAGCGACTGGCCTTGCGCCGCGAGGAACGCGAGAGCCTGTTCGAGCAGCGCGCCGCGGTGTTTCTCGAGGGCATGCAGTCGCCGCCGCCGACGAACGGCGCGCCGCACTGGGAAGGCTAGCCCGGTCGGGCCGCGCTCAGCGCGCGCTGCGCAGGCGAATCCACAGGCCGCCCGCCTGCGCCAGCGCATCCACGTCGAGCTCGAGTCCCGTCTCGTCGAGCGCGAGCGTGCTGCTCGCCAACGTTGCCGGGCCGGTGTCACGGAACTCGACCTCCACGGCATCGACCCCGGTGTCGAACCACGTGCGCGCGATGCGCACACGCCGCGTCAGCACGCGCGTCTCGCTGCCGTCGGCTGCGATGCGCGTGCGGAACTCGCGCAGCGGGAACACGTCGAGCACGCCGCCCGGCCCGCGGCGCACCGCGCAGGCGCCGTCGGTAGCGAGCCCGGCGCGTTCGACCGGCTCGCCACGGCCATCGATGAAGGCCTGCTCGATCGAGCACGCGAATTCGACGCGCTGGCCGGCCACCTGCAACAAGCCGCATTCGAAACCCGCATCGACGACGTAGCGTCCCCACGGCGCGAGCACGATGTCGCTTCGCCCACCCAGGCCGGGCTCGCGCTCGTCGAGCGCCCAGGGCAGGTCGGTCAGGTTGACCCACGTGCTGAGCCCGTCCGAGTAGTCGATGCGCGCGCGCAAATCGCCCATGTGCAGCCCGCCGCCGGCGGCCAGGTGCTGCGAAAGCGTGCCACGCCGGCCGCCGCGCGGATCGGCGTACTCGACGCGCAGCGGTCGGCGCGCCGGGTCGAGCATGCGCCGCGCCGCGGCATCACTGGCCCACCAGTCGCGCGCAGCCTCGTGCGCATTGCAGCCCGGCACGAACCAGAAGTAGCTCGCATTGCCGAGCAGCGCGGTGGTCGAGAGCTTCTGGTCGCGCTGCTCGGGCTCGTAAGCCAGGCGCATCTCGCCGAACGGATCGAGGAAGCGCGGCGGCTCCCCGACGCCGACGCGCACGGACAGCGGCCGCAGGCGCCACAAGTTGAAGTCGGGGGCGAGCTCCGCGAAGCGACCGAGCGTCTCGCGGTCGGCCGGATCGGTGAACATGCCGGCATAGCCGTTCAGCGCGTCGACTTGTCCGGCCCACAGCAGGTTGCCGAAGCCGACGCTGCCCTCGCCCGCGACTGGAGCGCCGTGGATCGCGCGCAGCCGCGCGACGACCTCGGACAAGCGCTGCAGCGCCGGCAGCAGCAGGCCGACGCCCGGCTCGCGCGCATCGAGATCGACCGCGGGCAGCCCGGTCGTCAGCGAGTCGGTGAACGTGCCCTCGGTCTGCAGCGCCGCGTGGAACTCGCCCTCGACGCGCTCGACCAGCTTGAGTGCGACGCGCGGTTTCAGGAACTCGCCGCCGTCGCCGGAGCCGCGCGGAATGCTGTCGGAATCGAGCACGGAGCCGCCGGGCAGGCGCTCGCCGTTGAACATCCAGTTGTGGTGCAGCGCGAACGGGAACCCCGCCTTGCGCGCCGCCTCGCGCACCGCGCGCAGGCCGTCCAGCCCGCCCCACTCGGGGTTGGGCGGGAAGACCGCGCTCGGGTAGCCGCGGTCGTAGCCGTCGCGCTGCCACTTGTGCATCCACACCGCCACGTCGCGCACGCCCAGCGCGGACACTTCGCGCAGCACGCGCTCGGACAGCGCGAAGTCCGGCAGGTGCAGGCTCAGGTATCCGCGGATCGCCTGCGCGCGTCCGGGCGAGGCGGGTCGTTCCAGCGCCGGCAGCACGTCGAGCAGTTCGCCGGACCAGGCGATCCACACGCGCTCGTACAGCGGTCGCACGCGGCCGCGCGTGTCGGCCTCGTAGCGCAGGATCTGAGAGTGCAGGAACTCGCCGTCGGGTCCGCTCGCGCCGGGCCGGCGCGGCACGATCAGCGAGGCGTTCGACCAGGTCGGGTCGACGCGCACCGAGAGGAAGCGCGCGCCGCCGCGCTGCAGCCCCAGGCACGCGACGGCCGCGTCGTCGCAGCCGTAGGCCGTGTGCGCCGACATGCGCGTCACGCCGGGGCCGCGCACGAGCCCGCCCAACGACAGCTCGAACTCCTCGTGGCCGCCCTCGCGCGGACCCTCGAGCTCGACCAGCACCGCCGCGCCGAGCACCTCGTAGCGCGCGCGCAGTCCGCTGTCGTACTCGAGCACGAGCCGACCGTCATCGAGTTCGGTCTTGCGCGGCTTGCCCGGAGGCGCCGGAGGCGACTGGTAGGCGTTCGAGCACGGCACGACGCGCGTGCCCTGCTCTTCGATCGACAAGAGCCGCAGCGGGAAGCCCTCGCGCGGATCGACGCGCCAGGTCAGTGCGCGGCCGTCGACCTCGAAGCGCGCGGCGTAGCCGCGCGCGTCGGCTCGCCACGGCACGCGGCGCTCGCGCTCGAGGGCCGCGGCCGGCTTGAACACGCCCTCCCAGGCCGAGCGGTCCCAGATCGGCTCGGCGCGCTGAGGATCGGGCTCGACGACCACCGGCGCCGGCTCCGGGTCCCAGGCCGGGCGCACCGGCAGCGCGCAGGAACAGACCAGCATCGCCGCGATCAGGAGGCTCGGCATGCGCGTCTTCCCCGCGTGCATCGCTAGAAGCGGAATCCGCGCAGCACGAAATCGAGCTGGTCGCCGTCGCCGTTGTAATCGACGCCGGCCTGTGCCTCGTCGCAGTGGAACGCGACCAGCCCGAGCCCGTCGCTGTAGACGACGGGCTCGTCGAGCGCAGTGGCCGTCGACATCGCAACGGCCGTGCAGCCTGAGGCGACCGGGTTGCGGAACAGGATGTCGTCGGCCATGTCGGCGTCGTCATTGTACGAGCGGTTGTCGTTGTTCTCGTTGCCGCGGAAGAAGACCTGGCCGCCGACGACGACGATGCCGGCGTTGTTCGTCGCGAGCGCATAGCCGATGCCGTCGAAGTCGAGCTTCTCCCCCTCGAAGTCCGACCACACCGGCAGCGAGTCGAGGCCGTCACTGTCCTTGACGACCAGATCGCCCGCCAGGCAGTTGTTCAGCGTGAAATTCGGCAAGCCGAGCACGTCACCCGCGGTCGACTCCTCGAAGCTCAGGCCCAGCCGCCCCTGGCGCGGCTTCTCGGCCAGCCAGTCGGAACCGACGAACTTCAGCCCGCTGATGCCGGTACCGATCGTGCTGCTCTGATGCGCGATGCGCCAGGTCGCCGCCGTGCCCTCTTCCGGATCGAGCCACGCGACCAGATCGTGGTCCTGCGCGGAGGTGTCGAGGTCGCGCCCCGACAGCTCCTCGGACAACACCGCGACGAGCTTGTTGGAATTCCAGGACAGGCCCCACGCGCCGCCCGGCACCGTGCGCACGGCCAGCATCTGCGCGTGGCTGCCGGCCGGCAGCGCGCCGGGCGTGGTCGCGATCCAGCGCGGCACGAAATCGACGAGGTCGCCGTCGTCGTTGAGATCGCAGCCGGAATCCTGCTCGTCGGCCAGCGTCGCCACCGCACCCTCGAAGGCGAGCGCGCGCGCGACGCCGGCCAGGCCGGTATTGACGGGCGCGGCGCTCCCGTTGAACCAGGCGGCGTAGTCGAGGTGGTGCAGCACGAGGTCCTGCTGGTCGCCGTCGGCGACCGCTCCACAGTGCTCGGCGACCCAGCCGGGCGGGAAGAGCGTGGGATCGTTCAGGTCCGCGCCCTGCTGCAGCTCGGAGACCAGGAAAGCGACGGTCCAGTCGTTCGCGGCCGTGAACGCCGCTCCGACCGGCACGACGACATCGGGCAACGCGAGCTCGGCGATCTTGAGCATTGCGTCGGGATCCGTCGTGTCGAGCAGCGCGAGCACGTGCGGGTCGCTCGCATCGCCGTCGTCGTTGAGCACGAGGCCCGCGATGGTCTCGTCGGCGGCCAGGAACAACAGCCCGGCCTGCTCGGCGACCAGGCGGATCAGCACCTGGCGGCCGTCCACGTCGAATACGCTGGTCGGCGTGGTCGGGTTCTGCAGGTCGACGTAGCGCAGGCCGGTCTCGCCGACGGCCGGTCCGGCCGTGGCCGAGCCGTAGTACAGCCGATTGCCGGCCCTCAGCAGCGGCACCGGGAGCGGCGCATCGACCAGCGTGTCGAGCGTGTCGTCGAGCGGATCGAGCGGCAGCGCCTCGTTCCAGAACTGGTGCACCAGCACGTAGTCGAGCTGGTCGGCGTCTTGGTTCCAGTCGCGGCCGTCGGCGGCCTCGTCGACGACCAGATAGATGTTGTTGCCGAGCACCGCGTGCGCGACGGCCGCCACGCCGAGCACCGTATCGGTGCCCGCCTTGACGTTGAACAGGCAGGCCACGGCATCGACCGCATCGCCGTCTCCGTTGAGGTCGGTCGCGCCGTCGGCGAACTCGCTGGCGAGATAGACGATCCAGCCGTCGGCCACGGTCGGCGGCTGCGTCGTCGTGGCATGCGCGGTGTTCTTGACGAGGAAGGCGGATCCGTCGTCGTCGCCGCCCAGCGAGCAGCCGGTCGTGGCGAGCAGCAGTGCCAGGCACGCGAGCGCGCGTGCGGATGCGGGCGGGCGAGTTCTCATGCGAACGGCCATCGTAGTCGGCCCTGCCGCGCCTGCGCGAGCCTCTGTTCGCCGCGCACTCCGGACAACATCATGGAGCCCATGCGCGTGCTGCTGGCCGCCGCTCCTCACGCCGACACCTTCGGCTACTCGATGCCGCCGCCCGGGCTGCTGCGCCTGGGCGGAGCGCTCGAGCGCGCCGGGCACGCGGCTGAGCTCGT